>DAIRTX010000012.1:0-60103 GCA_036803685.1 Verrucomicrobiota bacterium
TGGGCATCCTGGTCTATCGCATTCGCGAAAGCTTCGATTCGATGGACACCAGCAAGCTGAACCAGTTGAAGGGATGACATGAAACGCAATCCCTTAGCCCGAATATTTCATACCCCGCTTGAAAATCCAATAGAGCGCCGGGTGGGGGCACCCGGCCTACAACCGCCGAACCCTCGCCGTTGTAGGCCGGGTGCCCCCACCCGCCGTCCGGGGTATGAAATATTCAGGTTAGTCATGCCGGGCCTGTGCCTTGAAAATCCGAAATCCGAACGCGCAAAACGCCGCCGGCAAACCGGCGGCCGATTTACGGTGAGAGCGGCCACGGCAGGTTTTCGGATTTCGAGCTTCGGATTTCTTTTGGATTTCGGATTTCGAGCTTCGGATTTGGCGAATCCAGTACCACGCCTTGGCTGAAGCTTACCATGATGCTGCTCGCGCCCATCCTCCTCGTCCCGCTCGCCGCCGGCCTCGCGTGCCTGCTCGTGCCGTCGCGACGGATGGTGGCCGCGTTGAACGTGCTCGCGTTTGGCGTCACGCTGGGCCTGGGCATTGCGCTGGTTCACCGGGTGCTGGAGCGCGGCGTGGTCACGGAGTGGGGGGAGTTCCTCTACGCCGACGCCTTGAGCGCGTGGATGGTTTTGGTAATCTCGGTCGTGTCGCTGGCCAGCGCGATTTACGCGGTGGGCTACCTCCGCCGCGACCTGGCCGACGGTGCCGTGACCGAGCGGCGCTTCCGCGAGTTCTATGTGCTCACGCTGCTGTTCGCGGCCGGCATGTTCCTCGTGGTGCTGGCCAACAATCTCGGCGTGATGTGGTTTGCCGTGGAAGCAACCGCGTTGTCGTCCGTGCTGCTCGTTGCGCTCTACAACCGCCGGACTTCGCTCGAAGCCGCCTGGAAATACATCATCCTCGGCAGCCTCGGTCTGGCGCTGGCGCTGTTCGGCACGGTGTTCCTTTACGCGGCCGCCGTCGGCGCGCACGCGTCCGAAAAGCTGCCCAACTTCAACTGGTCGCACCTGATGACCGTCGCGCCGCAGTTCGACCACGGCCTCATCAAACTGGCCTTCGTGTTTGCGTTCATCGGCTACGGCACCAAGGCCGGTCTCGCGCCCATGCACACCTGGCTGCCGGACGCGCACAGCGAGGCGCCGTCGCCCACCAGTGCCATGCTCTCCGGGGTGTCGCTCAAAATCGCGCTCTACGCCTTGCTGCGGTTCCACATTCTCACCACGGCCTGCTTGGGGACGGCCTTCAGCCGGCATCTGCTCCTGGGTTTCGGTTTGCTCTCCATGTGCGTGGCGGCGCCGTTCATCCTGGTTCAGACCAACCTGAAACGGTTATTCGCCTACCACAGCCTCGAGCATATCGGCATTATGTGCGTGGGTTTTGGTCTTGCTGTCCCGCTGGCCGTTTTCGGCGCGGTGCTGCATATCGGGTATCACGCCCTGGTGAAATCGACGATTTTCTTCGCCGCCGGCAATATCCATCAGAAGTACCATTGCTTGGAACTGCCCTCGCTGGCAGGGCTACTGCAGACGATGCCGGCTTCTTCCACTTTGCTCGCCCTGGCAGTCATCGCCATTGCGGGTCTTCCGCCGTTCGGCATTTTCTTGACTGAGTTTAGCATCGTGGCGGGAGGGATGGGAGCGGGCCACATTCTGGTCAGTGGCCTGTTCGTGGCGGCTCTGCTCACGGTCTTTTCCGGCTTGCTCAGCCACGTCGCTCACCTGCTGTTGGGAACGGCGGAAAGGCAAGCGGGCGGACCATCAACACCCTTTAGCTGCGTGGCGGCGATGGCCCTGTTGATCGCGGTCCTGACGGTGTTCAGCGTCTGGCTGCCCAAGCCGTTGTTCCAATTGATCACGCAAGCCGCGAGCATCATTCGAGGAATACCATGAACGGACGAGCGCGTTTTCAATATGAGTTTTCTCACGGCGGGTTGCCGTTTCGGCGCGCGGCTGTCCCAGCCATAGCCGCCGCGACCGCGGGTGCGATTTCCCGGCGGTCTGCGGAATTTGTCCAACGCGTTCGACCGTTCGGACGCGTTGCGGGTGGGACACCCGCGCTCCGGCGTGTTCGCCAACGCCGACGCGTCATCGCCAGTCCAAAGAACGGGAACTGACCCATGCTACTGACCTCCATTCTCGGTGTGCCGTTTGTCGTCGGGCTGCTATGCCTGCTCGCGCCGTCGCGCCGGGTGATGGCCGCGTTGAACGTGCTCGCGTTTGGCGGCACGCTGGCCCTGGGAATTGCGCTGTTGCATCGGGTGCTGGAGCGCGGCGTGGTCGCGGAGTGGGGCGAGTTCCTTTACGCCGACGCCTTGAGCTCGTGGATGGTGCTGCTCATCTCGGCCGTGTCGCTCGGCACGTCGCTCTACGCCGGGCGCTACTTCGAGCGCGACTTGAACAACCAAGCGGTCACGCCCGCGCGCATGCGCGAGTTCTTCGTGCTCACGCCGCTGTTCGCGGCCGGCATGTTCCTCGTGGTGCTGGCCAACAATCTCGGCGTGATGTGGTTTGCCGTGGAAGCAACCGCGTTGTCGTCCGTGCTGCTCGTTGCGCTCTACAACCGCCGGACTTCGCTCGAAGCCGCCTGGAAATACATCATCCTCGGCAGCCTCGGTCTGGCGCTGGCGCTGTTCGGCACGGTGTTCCTTTACGCGGCCGCCGTCGGCGCGCACGCGTCCGAAAAGCTGCCCAACTTCAACTGGTCGCACCTGATGACCGTCGCGCCGCAGTTCGACCACGGCCTCATCAAACTGGCCTTCGTGTTTGCGTTCATCGGCTACGGCACCAAGGCCGGTCTCGCGCCCATGCATACCTGGCTGCCGGACGCGCACAGCGAAGCGCCGTCGCCCACCAGCGCGATGCTCTCCGGGGTGTCGCTCAAAGTCGCGCTCTACGCGTTGTTGCGGTTTCACATTCTTACCACGGCCTGCCTCGACTCCGGGTTCAGCCGCCACTTTCTCCTGGGCTTTGGACTGTTCTCCATGTTTCTCGCCGCCCCGTTCATCTTGGTGCAGGGCAACCTCAAGCGAATGCTGGCTTATTCGAGCCTCGAACACATCGGCCTCATCTGCACCGGCATTGCGATGAATACGCCGGTCACCATCTTCGGCGCGCTGCTTCACATGGGCTATCACGCGCTGACCAAACCGGTGCTGTTCTTCGGCGCGGGCAACATCCATCAAACTTTCCACTCGCTCGATTTTCGCGTCATCGGCCCTGGCGTGGTAAAAGTCCTGCCGGTCACGGTGCTGTTAATGAGTTTGGCCGCCCTGGCCGCCATCGGGTTGCCGCCCTTCGGTTTGTTCCTGAGCGAGATGACCATCATCAGCGGCGGCCTGGCGGCGCAGCAAACGACCGTCAGCGTGTTGATCCTCGTGGCGTTGCTGGCGTCGTTTTGCGGCATTCTGCAACAACTCACCCGCATCCTGCTGGGTGCGCGCAAGCACGACCACGCCAGCGACGCGCGCCGGACCGACGGCGTGCCCGCGATGGTTCTGCTGTTGGGCGGATTGCTGGTGTTCAGCGTGTGGTGCCCAAATCCGCTACTCCAGTTACTCCACCAAGCCGCTGGAATCATCAAAGGAAAGTCATGACGAAATTGTCCCAACACCGTAGCAGCGGACGTGAGTCCGCTCTAAATTTCAATCGAATTTGCAAGAAAATGCGCCGACTGACGTCGGCGGCTACAACGGAAAGAGTCGAACGATGGAATTGATGCTGTTATTGATTGTTCCGCTGGCGGCCGGCCTGCTCTGCTTCGCGACCAATTCGCGCGCGTGGTGGGAACGGCTGAACCTCGGCGCCTTCGCGGTCGTGGCCGGACTGGCATTCAAGGTGGCCGGCGATGTGTCTGCGCAGGGCACCGTGACCGCGCTGGGCGGCTTCCTGCGTGCCGACGCCCTGAGCGCCCTCGTGCTGGCGCTGACCGGCTTCGTGTCGCTGGTCTGTTCGATTTATGCCGTGGGTTATCTTCGCCGGGACGAGAGCGACGGCAAAATCACCCATTCGCAATTGCGGCGTTACTATGTGCTCACACCGTTATTCGTCGGTGCCATGCTGCTGGTGCCGCTGGCGGACAACCTGGGCGTGATGTGGGTGGCCATCGAAAGCACCACGCTGGCGTCGGTGTTGCTCGTCACGTTCTACAACCAAAAGACCTCGTTCGAGGCTGGCTGGAAATACATCATCATCGGCAGCGTCGGCATTTCACTGGCGCTGTTCGGCACGGTTTTCACCTATTACGCGGGCGCCGGTCTGCCCGGACTGGAAACGCACGACGGCATGAACTGGTCGGTGCTGGTGGGCGTGGCGGACAAGCTCAACCCGCAGGCCATGCGGCTGGCGTTCATCCTGGTGTTGCTCGGTTACGGCACCAAGGCGGGCCTGGCGCCGATGCACACCTGGAAACCCGACGCCTACGCGGAAGCGCCCGTTCCCGCCGCCGCGTTGCTGGGCGCCGGGTTCATCAACTGCGCCATTTACGCCATCATGCGCTTTGATGTGCTGGCGGAAAAATGCCTGGGCCACGAATTTCCCGGCAAGCTGCTGGCGGGTTTCGGCGTCGCTTCGATCCTGGTAGCCGTGCCCTTCGTGCTCGTGCAAAGGAATTTCCGCCGGCTGCTGGCGTATTCGAGCATTGACCACGCGGGCATCATGGTGGCGGGACTGGGTTTCGGCGGCAAACTGGGCGCGATGGGCGCGGCGCTGCACATGCTCTTTCACGGGGTGACCAAGCCGCTGATGTTTTTCTGCGCCGGCAACGTGCAACAGCACTTTGGCACGCCGCATTTTCGGAAGGTCCACGGCGTCATGTACACGCTGCCGTGGACGGGCGGCTTGTTTTTGGTGGCGACGCTGGCGGTCACCGGCACGCCGCCATTCAGCCTTTTTCAAAGTGAGTTCAACATCCTGAGCGGGGCGCTGGCCGCCGATCGCGGCTGGATGGCCTTTCTGTTCATCGGGGGCGTGGTGACGATTTTCGCGGGTTTCCTGGTGCACATGTCCAAGCTGAGCCTGGGTGTGCCCGCGCAACCCGGACCGCGCGTCGCCGAGTGCCCCTGGAAATTGAGCGCCATGGCGGTCGTGGCCGTCGCGGTCGTCGGCTTGGGTTTCTGGCTGCCCGGCCCGCTTTACGAACTGGTGCGCCAGACAACCCAAATTATCGGAGGTGTCCCATGAATGATTTACCCAGCGTGACCGAAATTGTGGCCGAAGTGCAGGAACGCTTCGGCGACCGGCTGGACGCCGTGCGCGTGTGCCAGCGCGACGAAATTTATTTTGACGCCAAGATGGAACTGGTCGCCGGTTTCAGCGGCCATCTTTACAAAAAGTGGGATGCGCGGTTGGTGAGTGTCTTTGCCGACGACGTCCGCGAGCAGGAAAATGTTTTTCATCTTTACTATGTCTATGCGCTCGACGCCGCCCGCGCGTTTTTCATCCTGCGCGTGCCCGTGCCGCCGGACAAACCGGAGTTCACCTCGCTGACGAACGCCATTCCGGCCGCCAACTGGCAGGAACGGGAAATCCAGGACCTGTTCGGCCTGCAACTCATCGGCCATCCCAACTCCCGTCGTTGTGCATTGCACGACGACTGGCCGGAAGTCTTTCCGCTGCGGAAGGATTTTGACCTGCACACCCAATTGCCGCCGTTTCAGGGCGAACGGCACAAGTTCCGCGAGGTTGAGGGTGAAGGCGTGTTCCAGGTGCCAGTAGGCCCGGTGCATGCCGGCATCATCGAGCCCGGGCATTTCCGGTTCAGCGTGGCGGGCGAGCCGGTGCTTTACCTGCAAATGCGCCTGTTCTACACGCACAAGGGCACGGAGAAACTTTTTGAAAATCTGCCAGTAACGCACGGCGTGCGGCTGGCCGAAAGCATCTCCGGCGATTCCAGTTTTGCCCACGCCACGGCCTTTTGCCACGCCATTGAACGCGCCGCCGAAGTGGAGGCGCCGCCGCGCGCCCGCGCGCTCCGCACCCTTTGCCTGGAGTTGGAGCGCCTCTACAACCACATCGGCGACATCGGCGCGATTGCGACCGACGTGGGGTTTATGGTGGCCAACATGCACGCCCTGCGGCTCAAGGAACGCGTGCTGCGCGTCAACGAACATCTCACCGGCAACCGTCTGCTGCGCGGCATGGCCTGCCTGGGCGGCGTGCGCTGCGATTGGGATGGCGAACAAATACAGGCTTTGGAAAAGTTAGCCGTGGAACTCGGACCGGAATTTGATTCGTTGGTCGAACTCGTCGAGAATTCCTCGTCCACGCGTGACCGGCTCGAAGACGCCGGCATCCTGAAACCGGAGGTGGCGCGTGACCTGGGCGTCGTGGGCATCGCCGGTCGGGCCTCCGGCTTCGACCACGATTTGCGGCGTGATTTTCCCCATGCGGCCTATGACCGGGTGAAATTCCGCGTGCCCGTTTACCAGGAAGGTGACGTGGAACACCGGATGCAGGTGCGCATTGACGAGGTGCGGGAGTCGCTTTCCATCATTCAGCAACTCGTGGCAGACCTCCCCGCCGGCGCGGTGCGCGTTGAAATCGGCGAACTGCCCGCCGGCCGCACTGCCCTCGGCTACGTCGAGGGCTGGCGGGGTGAAATTTACCATTGGATCCGCACGGCGCCCGGCAACCGGCTGGCGCGTTGCAAGGTCAAGGACCCGTCGCTGCAAAACTGGCCGGCGTTGAGCGAGGCGATTCTGGGCAACATCATTCCCGATTTCCCGGTCGTGAACAAAAGTTTCAACCTGTCTTATTCCGGCACGGATCGTTGAGGTCAATTATGTTTGAAATTCTCCGAAAAAGTCTGCGCACCGGCATCGTAACGACGAGTTACCCGGAAACGCCCGTGGAAATTTCGCGCTTTGCCCGCGGCCGTCCCGAGATTGACTGGCACAAGTGGGAAGATGCGCGTCCGGCGACCGCCGCCTGCCCGACGGGAGCGATCAGTTATCAGGACACCGGGGAGCGCCGCATCACCCGGCTGGACCTGGCCAAGTGCACCTTCTGCGGTCTTTGCGCCGAAGCCGACAAGACCATCCGCATGACCAACGTCTGCGAATGTGCCGCGCGCCGCCGCGATGATCTGGTGACGGAAGCCAGTTACAGCCTCAAGCCCGACGGCCGGCACGAGCGGCTCGTGTCCACCCCGGACAGCCGGAAGTCTCACCTCAATAAAACCGCTTCGTTGGAGCCGGGAGCCCTCGACGTTTTGGGCCGGAAAATCAAAACGCAGGTGGACAGCGTGCTGGGCCGGTCGCTGCACATCCGGGAAGTGGACGCCGGCTCCTGCAACGGCTGCGAAATTGAAATTGTTGGATTGAACAGCCCGGTCTATGACCTCGAACGTTTCGGCATTCATTTTGTCGCCTCGCCGCGGCACGCCGACATGCTGCTGGTGACCGGTCCGGTGACGCGGAACATGGAAATGGCGCTGCGCAAAACCTACGACGCCATGCCCGCACCGCGCCTGGTGGTGGCGGTGGGCGCCTGCGGTTGCAGCGGCGGCATCTTCGGCCAAAATTATGCCACGGTGGGCGGTGTGGACGCGGTTCTTCCCGTGGACGTTTACATTCCCGGCTGTCCGCCCAACCCGCACGCGTTGTTGCACGGCATTCTTGTGGCCATTGGCCGCCTTGCCCCCGCCCCCAAGCCGTCCCATCCCGCGCCGTAGTAACCCATTAAAGAAGTAGGAGACGACGTAAGGAGTCTCTAACTTGTCCTTCAGAAACCGGAAAAAAATTGAGACTCGTCACCGGTCTTCGCACCGAATGCTACGACCCGGCAGGCCTCGTCTCCTACAAAGAAAAAGATTTTTAACAGGCTGTTAGCTTTCGGGGAGTCATGCTCGCGGATGCGCTGCGTCGTAAGCTTTCTTCAACCGCTCGGTGGTGACGTGTGTGTAGATCTGTGTCGTGATGAGATGCGCGTGGCCGAGCAATTCCTGCACGCTCCGCAAATCCGCACCCGCATCCAACAGGTGCGTCGCGTAACTGTGCCGCAATTTATGCGGGGTCAGGCCGGGATCGAGCCCGGCGATGACCAGATATCGTTTCAAGCCGCGAGACAATTGAATTGGTTGCAGTGGGGCGGCCTTTTTCGTTTCCGTGAAAAACACCGGCGATGCTCCGGACGGCGGCGGCTTCAACGTGCTCCAATAACTCTCAATCGCCTTCAACGCCGGTTTGCCAATCGGCACGAGCCGCTCCTTTTTCCCTTTGCCGCGCACCCGCACCAGTTGCTCGCTCCAATCAATATCCTCCACGCGCAGCCCGCACAACTCGCTCACGCGCAATCCGCACGAGTAAATCGTTTCCAGCACTGCAACATCCCGCAGACACACACTGGCCGAAATCGGCCGGCCCGGCCCTTTGCGCCTGGGCGTGGCCATGAGTTTGACCGGCGCATCCAGCAAGTCCTTCATTTGTTGCACCGTCAGATACTTTGGCAAACGCCGGCCCGGCTTCGGCAAAGCCAGATTTTTTATCGGCGACGCCCCGACCACATCATGTCGGATCAGAAACTTGTAAAACGTCCGCAACGCGCAGAAGCGCAGTTGAATGGCCGCGCGGCTCAGGTTCTGCCGGCCCAAAAATCGCAGGAAACCGCGAAAATCATCGCGTTGCAGCTTTTCCCATGCAGGCGGTTCCTGTCGCTCCTCGCGATGCCAGTGAAAAAATTCCAGCAACGCCTGCCGGTAATTCCGCTGCGTGTAAACCGACGCATCGCGGTCCGTGGCCAGATGCGTGAGAAATTTCCGGATCCACTGGTCGTCTGCAGCCGGCTTGGTCGTTGCAGCATCAGTCACGCGAAATGAATACACCATTTCACCGGGATATGCAGCAAAATGGAAACACTACAGGAAAAATTAACGCAACTGGAAAACATCGAACATTCAACATCGAACGCCCAACGTCGAAGTGAAGGACAAGCAGGGCATTATTCGATGTTCGATGTTGAATGTTGGATGTTCGATGTTTCCGTGTATCCGCGCTAGGGAATCACTCTTTCCTGGCTGCGGGTGTCGCTGTTGAAAATCAATTCCGCTTCTGCCACCGGTTTCTTCGCCCTGCCGAGCACGTTGCCTTCGAGCACGACGTTCTTCAACTCGCCGGATGGAACCGAAAGAAACGTGCCGGTGCCAGCGAATGCCCGGCTGTTCCGCACGATGGCGCCAGGACAGCGCTCCAGGCGAATCACGGGTGTGCCCGGAATCGGCTTGCGCGTGGCTACGGCGTCCAGCTCCAGCTCCTTGGAATCCCGCACCAGGAAGGCCGGTCCACTGTCCGCGTTCACCTGCACGTGGTGCAGTTCCAGCGCGTCGGTGTATGACCCCCGCATGCCGCTCTTCGCCGACGCGATGACATCGCTGATCCGCAGCCCGGAGATCGGCATTTCCGGCAAGCCGACAACATCAATCGCCAGCTTCGCCCGTTTGACGGTCATGCCGCTGATGGCGATGTTGCGAAATACCGGCGTCCGTTCCGAGACCGGCTCTTCCGCACCTTTCACTTCGCCTTCCATCATGTAGTCGGCGGTCACGTTGATGGCTTCGCCGACATCCTCCATCGTCCAGTTATTGAACCTGACGTCTTCGACCACGCCGCCGCGTCCCCGCCGGCTCTTGATGCGCACGCCGATGGCGGTTTCCTTGCAGGTGATATTGTCCGCCACCACGTTGCGGATGCCGCCGGCAATCTCACTGCCCAGCGTGACCGCGCCATGCGCATGGTGCACGGTGCAATTGACGATGGACACGTTCTCCGTCGGCCGGTTGACCCGACGTCCGTCGGCATCCTTGCCGGCCTTGAGGACGATGCCATCGTCGCCGGTGTCAATGTAACAATTGGAAATCCGCACGTTGCGGCTGGAATCAACGGCGATGCCGTCGGTGTGCACGCCCGGATAGGTTTCGATGATGACGTTTTGAACGACCGCGTTGTCCGTGTACAGCAGGTGGATCACCCACATGGATGAACCGACAACATGTATTCCCTCGATGAGCACATTTGTGCTGTCCATGAAGCGGACGAAGGAGGGCCGGAGTTCCGACGCCGCCTTCTGGTAATCCTCATCCGGCGCGGGTGTTTTTACTTCGAGATCTTTCAGCAGGCGCTGCCAGTTGGGGCCGTTGGCCGATCCAGGATCATCACCGGAGGCCTTGGTTCGGGGCATGATTTTGAGCCATTCGGCGTTGTCCGTGGTGAGCACGCCGCGGCCCGTGATGGTGACATTGTGCAAATCATGCCCGCCAACCAGCGGAACCGGTGTGAGACACTCGATTCCCTGCTGCCGGCCTTTGGTGAACGGAAGTTGGGCCGCCGGAAATCGCAGCGTAGCCCCGGCTTCAAGATGAAGCACCAGGTCGCTCACCAGTTCAATCGGCCCGGTGACGTAGTTTCCCGCCGGGACATACACCGTTCCCCCACCCGCCGCCTTCACCGCCTGGATGGCGGAGCGGATGGCCTCCGTCGAGCTGGCCGAACCGTCATGGTGCGCGCCGTAATCCAGAACATTAAAAACCGGGCCGGCGCCGGACGCGTTCAGGCCAACGAGAACAAACAACGCCAACAACAAATTATTCCGGGAAGACAGGTGCATGGTGTTTTAAGGTTTTGAGCAGGATACGTTGATGGCACAAAGAAACTCAACCTTTTGGTGGCGGGCCTGGGAGCATTGACCTGGGAGCGCAAGCTCAACCGCCTATTTCAATTCCACTTCCCCCTCGCGCGGCGGAAATTCAAACGTGATCTTGCCCTTGTCGTCCATCACGAGATACGCCGGAAACGGTCTCCCGGCCTTGGAGATGAATTTATCAATCAAATCGGTCTTGCGCGTGGCCAACAGCTTTTGCGCCTGCGCCGGTTCGATCGGCTGCTGCAAAATTTCCCGGCTGATTCTGAATTTGCAGGGCTTGGAGCCCGCCTGCGACTTCTCGCACAGGTAACCCGTCTCCGTATCAAAAACTTTTCCACCGCACTTCGGACATTTGCCGAGCGATTCCTTGCCGGTGAAATCAATTTTCGGCTGCGGCTCCTTCGGGTTTTTTGCCGCACCCGCCCTGCCCTTCGCTTCCCGCGGCGGAAATTCAAACGCCGTGCCGCCATCCTTGACCACCAGGAACGCTTTGAACGCGCGGTTGTTTTTCTTGGAGATGAATTTTGTCAGCAAATCCGTTTTGCCTTCGGCGAGCAATTTCTTCACCTGCTCCGGCGAAATCTCCTGCTGCAAGATGATTTTGCCGGTGCGGAAGGTGCAGGTCTTGTCCGCGCCCGTCGCCTTTTCGCAGAGATAATTCATCCCGGCGTCGAACACCCGCGCGCCGCACTTCGGACATTTGCCCAGCGGTTCCTTGCCCGTGAAATCCACCGTGGCGGCGACGCCCCCGTCGCCGTCCTTCTGGCCGTTCCCGAAATCAAATTCGATCTTGAACTCCGTATTCAGCTTCAACACGGCGGCGAATGGAAATCCCTTTTTGCTGCGGAAATTTTGCAACGGCCCGACCTGTTTTTCCGTGATGAGCTTTTCCACTTCCTCAATCTCAAACATCCGGCCGCACAGCGTTTTCCACAACGAAAAGTCGCACTTTTCATTGACGCACTGGAAGTGCTTGTATTTTTCATGGATCTCACCGCCGCACTTCGGGCACGGCGTCTTGAGCACGCCGAAATCGCCGGGAATCGTGTCTTCCTCGAATTTTTTGGCGCGCTCAACGATGTGCCGCGTCATGTCGGCAATCTCGGACATGAATTCGGCGCGGCTTTTTTGCCGGCGCTGGATCTGGTGCAGCTTGAATTCCCAATCACCGGTCAACTCCGGCCTGGTCAATTCGGGAATGCCGAGACCGTTGAGCAGTTCCATCAGCGAAAACGCCTTGGCCGTCGCCTGCAGCTCGCGCCCGTTGCGATGGATGTAATCCTCGTAAATCAAGCCTTCAATGGTCGCCGCGCGCGTGGCCGGTGTGCCCAGGCCCTTCTCGCGCATCGCCTCGCGCAATTCGTCGTCCTCGACCAGTTTGCCCGCGCCTTCCATCGCGCTCAACAGCGTCGCTTCCGTGTGGCGCGGCGGCGGTTTGGTGACGTTCTGTTTCACCTCGACGCCGCTGGTGTTGACCTTTTCACCCGACTGCACCGGCGTGAGTGTCGGCGTGTCATCCGATTCCGCCTCCTTGCCATAGACCGCCAGCCAGCCCGGATTCACCAGCACCTTGCCGGCGCTCTTGAACGGCTCGCCTTCGACGCGGGTGATGCGATTGGTTTCAAGAAATTCCGCCGCCGGATAAAAAATGGCGAGGAACCGCTTCGTCACCATGTCGTAAAGCTTTTTTTCCGGCTCGGACAAACCGTACGGCGCCTGCGTGGTCGGAATGATGGCGAAGTGGTCGGAAACTTTGGCGTTGTTAAAGATGCGCTTGTTCGGATGCACCCAGTCGTTCTTGAGAATGGTCTCGGCAAACGTCGCGTAGCCGGTTTCGCCCAGCATCTTCAACGCGCTCTTCACCGTGCCGATGTAATCCTCCGGCAACGCCCGCGAATCGGTGCGCGGATACGTCAGCACCTTGTGCCGTTCGTAAAGCGACTGCGCCAGCCCCAGAGTGTTCTTCGCGGAAAAACCAAAGCGCGAGTTCGCGTCGCGCTGCAAACTGGTCAAATCATAAAGCAACGGCGACAGCGACGTGCTCGGCTTGCTTTCCTCGGTGACGATGCCCGGTTTGCCCAGACATTTTTCCTTGACGGCCTCGGCCTGTGACTTGTCCCAGACCCGCTCGGGCTTGAGCTGGTCGTCACCGTCCTTCGCGTCAGACCTGGAAAACTTTTCGTCGAACCAGCGCCCGGTGTATTGACCCGCCGCCGCGTCGAACGTGCCGATGACCTCCCAGAAATCGCGCGACACAAATTTGCGAATCCTCGCCTCGCGCTCGACCACGATGGCCAGCGTCGGCGTCTGGACGCGGCCAACCGTGGTTTTGAAAAACCCGCCGAGCTTGGAGTTGAACGCGGTCATCGCGCGCGTGCCGTTGATGCCGACGAGCCAGTCGGCTTCCGAACGGCTGTACGCGGCGTCGGCCAGCGGCAGCATGTCCTTGTCTTCGCGAAGCTGCGCAAACCCGTCGCGAATGGCGGCGGGCGTCATGGATTGCAGCCAGAGCCGTTTGATGGGCTGCTTCGCCTTGGTGAACTTGACAATGTTGCGGAAAATCAATTCACCTTCGCGCCCGGCGTCGCAGGCGTTGACCAGCGCGTCCACGTCGGCGCGTTTGATCAGCTTTTTGAGCACCTTCAGCCGCGGCTCGCTTCTCTCAATCGGCAATAAATCGAAATGCGGCGGGATGACGGGCAGATGTTTGAACGTCCATTTGCCCCGCACGGCCTCGACGCCTTCCGGCGGCACGATGGTGAGCAAATGGCCGACCGCCGACGAAAGGACGTAATGGTCGCTTTCGTAAAAGTCGTCCACCTTCTTGAATCCGCCGAGCGCCTTGGCGATGTCGCCGGCGACGGACGGTTTCTCCGCAATGATGAGAGTTTTGCCCATTTCTGTGCCCGCGCTTGTACACCGGGCGCGGCAAACATGCGAAGAAAAAAATATTTGTCAAACCTTACACGCAAAATAAATTTTGGAGAAATTCACCGCCGAGCGACTAAGAACGAAGAATTTTAAACCACGGATGAACACGAATGGACACGGATTTGAAGAATCGAATCGCGAAAGCAGAACGAATTTTAAAACCGTAAAGAACACAAAGTACGCAAAGATCTTGGACAGAATAAATAGGATTTTCAGGATGAACTCCACAACAACCAGTTCAGCGGATTTCACCACTTCTAAAGGTAGGGCGCGTCACTCCGTGCGCGCCGGTCTTTGTAGTCAGCCACCGACGGCAGGATTTCCAGCCGATAGCGGCTCATGCCCAGCCCAGGCGTTTGCGGGCGTCTGCCCACGCGATGTTTTCTCCGGGTTCGGACAGCGCCTGATCCGCCGCCGCGTTGTCCCGGCGGTCTTCTTCACGACGCAGTTGCTCGCTTACAAACTGATAAACTTTCCGTCGCTGGATTTGCGGCAACCGTTTAATTTCTGAAATGACTTCAACCGCGCTCATGCTCCCAAGTTAGTCCAATGAACGCCGATTTCAATCAAAACAAATCCGGGAGGCGACGGACGGTTTCTCCGCGATGATGAGAGTTTTGCCAATTTGTTGCCCGCGCTTTTACACCGGGCGCGGCAAACATGCGAAGAAAATCTTTTTTGTCAAACCGAACCTGCAAATTGATTTTGAAAAATCGGCCAAAGAACCGCCGGCAACGAAGAATTTTTAACCACGGATGAATACGGATGAACACGGATTTTCACCACAGAGACATGAAAACGCGGAGTTAAAATGAAAAACGACAGGGATTATTGGGATATGCCAGCCCTATAGAAACGATGCGAATAGTTTGTAGCGTTTACATCCCAAAACCAAAACCAGCCGTTGCTCATCAGATTGGCCGGACCCAGCGGAGTCCAGCTTGCAAGATTTGTTGATGCCCATACCGTGTAGGGAATGTTTTGGTCGCCTGTGAAATTCAGTTGGAATGGTCCGGATGCTTGCCGGCTTCCGCGTGTCAGAATCGGCGGCACAGACGGGACCAATGGAGTTCTCACCAGAAAGAACTGATTTATATACCAACTGGGGGCGCCAAATGCGATGCCGTTGGTTCCCCAACGGACTAAGGTGCTTGGACCTCCGGATACATACGGAATATCCAAGCTGCCCACGAGTTGCAGGTTTGTGGCATTCCACGCATAAATTCTCCAGGCATCAGACTGCCCCCAGACTGGATGTGACCCCATTGAGTAAATTCTGCCCGCTGCCAAATCAGGCTCCAGTATGGAACAATTGGTCAAGGTGCCGTAGACAGCCAACGTTTCGGGATTAAACACTGTGCCACCCGGTGTGAATACCAATCCTCCCTGATATTTAATAAGATCAGACAATCCGATGAGCCCGTCGTGGCCGTCCGAACTCAGGACTCCGGTTTGATCCACGGTCATACGGGTAAACGGAGTTCCGGCGTAGAGTCGCGTATCTGAAGCCGCCACGACGGTTCCTGAATAACTATAAAGTCCTCCAAGAATATTGGAACGCTCAATGTCATCGTCGAAAATCAGAACTTGGGAGGCATCACCGAATCCGGTGTTAACCCCAATCGCTACTGAATGAGGTTGCCCCGGCAAAACGGCAAACTGGTTTACATGATAGGCGAGTCCATAGTAGTTGTCCATACCCACTGACGCTAGAAACTCCACCACGTTGGAAGTCAGGTTAAATCGGCCAAACACGTTTGTTCCATAGAAACCGATGTAAAGGGAATGGCCATCGCCGGATAACGCCAGTTTCCCGGGGTCATTGCCAATGTAATATGAATTCACAATGCGTCCCATGACTGGATCGATCGCAATCAGGCAATTAGAGTAGGTATTCGCGTTTGCCGGTACGGTGGCATAGATAAGTCGTGTAAACGGATTGTAAACCAGATCGACCACGAGAAGGTTATTGAAGACTTGAATTGCTGGCGCCACGGCATTGAATGGATTGCTAGTGCCGCTGACGCTGTTTGAACTGGCGGTCAGGCGGATGTTCGTGTCCGGATATGCAGAGTCCAGCGTCACAGTTCCGGCCCACTGTCCATTCAAAAATGCGGCCGTGGTGGCCGGCGTTAAAGGAACATTGCCATGATCGCCGGCGGCGCTCAATATGGCCGCGCCGGTAAAATTGCTGAGGACATTGCCGTTTAGATCACACGCACTGATGGTCACGGCGAAAGGCACCGAAGACGTTTGCATGCCAATGGGCGCAAACGCAAAGTGGTCCACAAAGTAGACAATTGCCTGCGGTGAACCGACACTTTCACCGTAGACATTGATAGCGGTCACAAAATAAAAAAATGTGCCGCCATTGACAATTGTCGTGTCGTTGTAATTGGTGGCGGATACGCCGCTGGCAATTTTTGTGTAAGAACCGGCGCTTGCGCTTGCGCGATATACATTATAGCCAGTCGCCTTGAATGAAGCCGGCCAATTCAGCGCCGCACTTCCCCCTTGAACCACCGCATTCAGGCTTGATGGAATGGAAGGCAGTCCGCCGGCAGCAGTCGCGCTTTGGTTCTCGTAAGCGCCGCAATCCACCGTGCCGCCGACGATGCGCGGGTTGCCGTCCAGATCATTGGTTGTCGTGACATACGCGTTGTTGCCGGCATTGATGCACGGCGAATAGGTTTGCAAGTGATAGTCACCACCCGCCTGGTTCACAAAAAGGGGCGCATTGGTAATGCAACCGACGTTTCCCGCATCCGGCGTGCAACAATAATTCAACGTGGAGCCTGTGTTATTTACTCCGACATTGTAATAAATAACACAGTTGTTCGCGGTGCAATAATATGTGCCGGCACCGGTATTCCCGCCGGCAGAATCGTTGTAGCCTGATACCGTGCAATTGTTCAACGTACTTGAACAGGCACCGCCACCCACACTGGCATAGTTGCCTGAAAATACGCAGTTGTTCAGCGTGCCCCCGTACGCGCCGCCACCGCTGCTTGACGTGTTGTTGATCAGCATGCAATTGTTCAGTGTAGAACCAGACGCACCGCCACCGTTGGCGCCTGCCCCGTAGGCCGAGTTGCCAGAAAGAGTACAGTTGTTTAGAATGCAACCGGCCGCGCCACCGCCGCTGGTACCACCGGTTGTATTCGGATATGTCCTTCCTGTCACGTTTCCGCTCAACGTGCAGTTATTTAACGTGGAACCGTAAGCGCCACCACCGCTGCAACCTGTCATTGGGCACACATTGCCGGTCAATGTGCAGTTGTTGAGTGTACCGGAATAAACGCCGCCACCCCAAGATGCCAGGTTATTAATCAGCAGACAATTTGACACCAGTGCATTGGTGGAAGAACACCATACTCCACCGCCGTACCCAGTATATCCATTGGTCAGGGTAAAACCGGCCAGTACCGCACCATCAGTCAAATATACGCAACGCATGGTATGACCGCCATTTATCAACGTCATGGTCGGTCCATTGACACTTTGTAGCGTCACCGCGTTGGTCACAGCCACGCGATTGGTCGTCCCATCACCGGTCAGTCTGCCACCGATTTGATAAACACCATTGGTGACAAGAATTTGGTCGCCAGAATTGGCGGCATCAACGGCATCCTGAATGTTCGTCGCAGCGGTAGCCCAATCAGCATAAGGCGGTGTGGGATTGGTGCTGTTCAAATCCACATACAGCACCGAGGCCGAGGCGCGGAAAATAAACAGCATCCAGAAGACTATTACCCATTGGCAATGGCGCGGTTTCATGTTGCCTTTGTCTAAACTTGCTAACGTTCTATCACTTGCACTTTTGAATTACAAGTTTAATCCGTCTTTTCCTTGCCGCGCGCTGTCTTCCACCGTAGCAGCCGACGTGAGTCGGCTCTAACTTTCCCCGGACTCATTTCAAATTCCGCGATGGTTCTTTCGCTCCTGCCGGAGCTTGACCCATTTGTTTTGCCAACCCACGGCTGTGCCGTGGGCTACTTTCTATCGCCGTTCCACGGCTGGTGACAGCTTGGTTGGAATTGTCAGACTTGCGCTCCGCGGCCAAAAAACGTTATAATCATCATCAATGAAACTGGCACTGGCAGCTTTGGTTTATTCGGTGATTGCCCTGGTTTTGGGTCTCGGAATTCTGCTGCTGGTGGCGGGCAAACCGTGGCCGCTCATCATCGCGTTCCTCGTCTATGTCGTCGTGTTCAGTAAAATCGGCTGCCTGTCGCAACATTGATTCGGAGTTCGGAGATCGGAGTTTGGATTCCCCATCTCCCAGTTCTGATCTTCCATCTGCGAAGTCCCATCTCCTATCTCCTATCTCCCATCTCCGATTTTCATTTCGGCACGGCAAACTTTTGCTGCATGGCGGACTGGATTTGCGTCCAAGGCAAACAGTCCAACCCTCTCGTCCCCGCCGCCACACCCGTCGCGTAAGCCGTCGCCGGTGAAGTTCCTTGGACGATATACGGCTGTCCGCCGAGGTACACCACACTCGCACCGGGCAGCGCAAGGGAAACAAAACTGCCGAAGTTCGCATACGGCGCGATCTGGCCGCCCTGCGTCGCGGTGACCGCGATGACGCCCGGGTCCGCGGCCGGATACGTCGGCGTGGACACCGGCTGGTTGCCGGCCGCCGCGTAAACCGGAATGCCGGCGGCAATGGCCTGCTGGATCACGCTGTCCAAAATCGCGCTGTCACTGGGACCACCAAGGCTCAAGTTGATAATGGTCGCGCCGTTGTCCACCGCCGCCTTGATGCCGAGCGCGACGTTCCAACTGGTCGTCGTCGCGTACGTGCCGTAAACGTCCACGGACAAAATCCTGACGGAACTGCTCCCGCCCGCCGACTGCGAGATCGCACGCAAAATCGTCCCGGCCATCGCCGTCCCATGCGTGAGGTCCGACGTGCCTGGAGCAGCGTCGCCCGCCACGGAGATTGACTTCAACATGAACGGGTCGAGCTGGCTGCCGAGGGATTGCACGTGCGTGTCAATCAAGCCGACGATGGGATTGCAGGGGTCGCCGGTCGTAGCCGGGTTCAGCGTGAGCGAAACGGGGCCGACCGGCGCGTTCGCGAGCAGTTGCGGTGTGGTCGGGGGGTCGAAGACGTAATTGTAATCCACGGCCAGAACGTCGGAGTTGTTTTTCAAACTGGCCAATGCGGCATCGGTTGCGTCAGCGTCGCCGAATTGCAGGCGGTAAATGCCCAGCTTGTCGTCACGCCCGATGACTTTTGCGCCGAGCAGTTTGGCGAGGGCATCAACGTCCGTGCCGGGCTTGAGCTTCACTAGCAATTCGTTGGGAACGTGCTTGGGCGTCGCTTTCGGCGCGAGCACCAGCCGCGTGGCGTTTTTCATCACGGTGCGAAAAACATAAAGTTGCGGCACGCCATTGGTCCGCGGCACGAGCGCGAAGTTGAGATTGCCCAGCAACATTTTCAGCGCGTCGCCGGACGGCAGGTCCTTGAATTTTGCGGAAGTCGTGTGGGTGGTATCCGGCTCGACATAAATCCGCCAGCCGGCATCCGCGGCGATTTTTTCCAGCAATGGCCACAACGCCATGCCCCGCAGGTCGGCATCCACGCGGTCGGTGGCCTTGTGCCAGACGAGCGAGTTGGTGTCTGCCGCGCGCGCCGCGATCAGACCGAACGCGAGCCACAGGCAGATAAAGACCCATCCAAATTGGCGAAATTTTAACATTACCTTGATAGACGCTTGGAAAGCACGGTTGGTTAAATATTCGTCATGGCGCGCGAACGCGATAAAATTGTTGCGGCACGCCCGTGATGGTGTCAATCCAAAGTCCGGGGGAATTCGACGGCGTGACCGCGCCCCGCAACTGGAATGTGTCCTTGACGTTCGTGGCACTCAAGACTTCGTAAAGCCGTCCGGCAGTGGCGGGCCAGCCGATGATGGGCGGCGGTGCGGTCATCGTCAGTCCAAACGGCGATTCCGCCCCACCGATGCGAATCCACTCCGTCCCGGTGCGGTACTGTTTGCCGTCACTGTGCGTTACCACGGCGTAGAACGGATGCAATCCAACCCCCAGATTCGTCGCCGCCACCGCGAAAGTGGCGGAGGAGAGGTTGGAAACAACGCCGACCGAACCGCCCGTGGTGAACAGTTCGATTGTGGAAATCGTGTTCGTGTTGGCGGCAACCGAAAACAGCAGCGTGAAGTCCAGCACCGTATTGGCAGCGCCGGCCAGCGTGGTGAACGTGGCGTTGAGCGGCGTGTTCTGGACGCGCACGCCTTGAGTCACCCGCGCCTGGGTGCGCACATGACTGCCTTCATAGACCACCGCCGCAAGCTCATGGCTGCCGTCGGACAGGGTTGTGGTATCCAAAGAAAACGTCAGTGAAAGATTGGTGACGCCAGCCGTGAGGTAGAGGTGGTTGCGCGGCTGGAGATCGCCGGCGTTCTGATCCAATGTTTGGGTGCCGTTGGGATAGACGATCAGGTTGGTCGAACCGCTGAAGGTCGCCTGAATCTGCGAAGCCAGCCACCCGGCGGTCCGCACGCGCAGATTGAATTCGGCGGCGTTGATTGGCGGCGACGTCACGGGCAGATAATCAATGAAGTCCTCCGCCACGACGCCGTCGGTCGCCGACAAACCGGTGTTGCCGTTGATCGCAGTGACCAGTTGCTGGACGAGCTGGCCAACACTCGTATTGCCGGGGCTGTTCGTAACCGTCAGGACGATCGGGGCTCCATTCGTTTTGGTCACACTCAGTTGGAGAAAATCGTTGGAGGCGGGGGCGTTGCTGACAAAGTAATTGCGAAGTCCAAACGCGATGGAATCGAGCAAGTTGCTGCGGCTGGCTGTGACAAAAGCGGTCAGCGTGGAGGCCGAACCGATGGCATTGCTGGCGCACACCGGGATTTGCGCCCCGGGCGTGTTGGTGTCGGTGGATTGCAGGCCAAGGCGGTCGCCGTAGGCAACGGCCTGCGCCTTGGATTGCAGAACGTAAGCGGGTTGATTCAGAACGTCAGCCAGCCCGGACGCGACCGACTTGATCGTTGCATTGGTTGGAACCGTATAGTTTGTGGTGCAACCATTGATGGTCACGTAAAGCTGGTTGCCCGCGGCGGGCGGAATATTGGTCAGGGTTTGCAGCCATGTGCCATCCAGAAACAAATCCACCTGCTGCATCGGGCGGTTTGTTGCACTGGCGGTGCATTGGAAGGTGAGATTGGTGATGCCGCTCAACACGCTGTTGGCCGGCAAATTGACCCACGTGCCAACGGGTGGTCGGGCAAACGGCGCGGCCAGAGGCTCGCCCACGATTAATCCCTGATAAGGATTTGCCAGGCTCATATAATAACATTCCGCCAGGCTGAAGCCGCGCGCCTGATAGAAATAAACCTGCGGCGACGGGAATTTTTGCAGGTAGGCACACGGCTCGGTGATGGTGCCGTAACTGCCGCAGGCGCCGGCGTTCAGGAAGGCCAGCAACGTCGTGTGATCGTTCGGCTGATAGATCAGCCCCCCATAAGACGTCAGACTGTCGGCGATGGCGCCGGGGACGAACACGTTGGACAGGATGTTAAACTGGTAACGGCCAGTTTGGTAGCCAAACAGGTTCGTCAAACCGTAGGGCGAATCCAAATTGGTCCGGGCGATGGAAAAATCGCCGTCCACGCGCGCGTCAAAAATCGTGTTGTCGAATTCCAGATACCGGATGTTGCGGAACACGTCGCTGCTTTTGGCCAGCCAGACCATTTGCGTGGGAAATGTGCCGTCGCTGGCCGCGCCGTGATCAATGATCGCCTTCGCCTGCGCGAGATTGCTGGACGTGAGCATGGTCACGAGCCATGAGTTGCTGCCGGCCGCAATCGGCGGCGTCTGGCGGAAAATGCCCTCGCTGGCGGCATAGGCGTTGGAACTGGCGGCGGGCAGATTGCAGCCGGGAATTCCCTCCGGACAATTGTTGGAGCAATCGTCCGTCTTGAAACCGTAAAATAACGCGGTAGTAGTGCTGTTCGTGCCGGATTGCGCGCCGCCTTGAACCACGCGGTAGGGAAAATCCATGCTCAACACGACGTAATCAATCTGATTGGTGAGGCCGCGACTCGAAAGCATGCCGATCAATGGATTGAACAATAAGTTGGTAAAATCCGATGTTGTCCATTCCACGTTCCCGCCGGTCCAGTTGATGCGCAGCAGATTTTGCGGCGGCACGCCGCGCCGTTCGCAGTAGTAATTGCCGAGTTGAACCGAGTTCGTGCTGTTCTGGTTGGCGACCACGACCACGTTCAACCCGCTGCCGCCCGCGAAAAGTTCGGCGGCGGAAATAAACAAAACCGCCAGACCGGTCGTAAAGCACAAGCGAATGTTCACTGCCCTATTCTCACCTGAAAATGTCGTTTCGTAAAGTGCGGCGGAAGGAACGGGGTGAAAGGCTGAAGGCTGAAGGCTAAAGGCTAAGGGTGAAAATGAACGGATGGTTTAACTGCGTCGGCATTTCAGCATTTAGACTTCAGCCTTTAGACTTTGCCAGGACGGTCTTCACCCAGACCTGGTTGTCGAGATACCACCGGATGGTTTCGCGGATGCCGTCCTCGAACTTGTGCGCGGGCGTCCAGCCAAGCTCACGCTGGATCTTCGACGCGTCTATGGCGTAACGGCGATCGTGGCCGGGACGGTCTTTGACGAAAGCAATCAGCTTGCGCGAGTTGCCGCCGAGTTTGGGAACGAACTCGTCAATCGTGTCGCAAATCAGTTGCACGATGTGAATGTTCGCCCATTCGTTGTGGCCGCCGATGTTGTAGGTCTCACCCAATTTGCCGCGCGTCAGCACGAGCCACAGCGCCTCGTCGTGGTCGCGCACGTAAAGCCAGTCGCGCACGTTCATTCCGTCGCCGTAAACCGGGACCGGCTTCCGCGCCAAAATGCTTTGGATCACCACCGGGATGAGCTTTTCGGGAAATTGATACGGACCGTAGTTGTTCGAGCAATTCGTGATGACCGTCGGCAAACCGTAAGTGTGGTGATACGCGCGGACGAGCATGTCGGACGATGCCTTGCTCGAGGAATACGGCGAGTTCGGCGCGTAAGGCGTCGTCTCGGTGAAAAAGCCGGTGGCACCGAGCGAACCATAGACTTCATCGGTTGAAACGTGATGGAATCGGGTTTCGTCCCGCAATGCGGGAGCGTCCGGGGTCTGGGATTTTGGATTTGCAAGCCAGCAGGCGCGGCAGGCTTCGAGCAAATTAAATGTGCCGACGACATTCGTGTGGATGAAATCGCCCGGACCGGTGATGGAACGGTCCACGTGCGATTCCGCCGCGAGATGCATGACGTGCGTGATGGCGTGCTTTTCAACGACACGCCGCACGGCAGCTTTGTCGCGCAGGTCCACCTTCTCAAAAATGTATTTTGGGTGTTGGGAAACCTTTTCCAGATTTTCCAGGTGCCCGGCGTAAGTGAGGCAATCGAGATTGACGAGTTTGCCAATCTCCGCGCGGTCAATGACGTGGTGAATCAAATTCGATCCGATAAAGCCCGCGCCGCCGGTGATCAACAAGTTCATGGTTGAGAGTTGATGGTTGAGAGTTATTCCGGTTTCCAGTTTCGCAACGAATCTTCGATGGCTTCCATCACCGGCCGGATTTTGACGCCCGCAGCCAGCAATTTTGAAATGTCCAGCACGCAGTTGGAACGCGGCGTTTTGGCGGCGACGCTGTAAAATTCGGCGTCATTTTTCCAAAACTCAAATTTCCGGTCCGGCTGCAAAATTTTCTTGATCAATTCCACGACCTGCCGCGTCGTCACAAAACCGGGATTGGTGACGTTGTAAGTGCCGAACGGCGCGCGGCGTTTCCATAAATCGAGGCACGCTTTCACATAATCGGCGCGGTGGGAAATGGAATTCACGTTGTCATAGACCTTCGGGTAACGCTGCACCTTGCTGAGATAGTTGCGCTCGCTGTCAAATTCGTCGAACGGAATCCGCAACCGCCAGATGTAACTTTGTCCCATGCCTGCGATGGCTTCCTCCCCCAACGCCTTGCTGCCGCTGTAAAAACTGCATGGACCGTCACGGAAGGAAAAATTAGGCGTGTCCGTTTCCGTAAAACCATGAATGTGCTCCGGTGATTTGTCCACGAGCGCGCGCAATTCCGGTTTGGAAAGATCTTTTTCTGCGCGCGTCCGGCCACCGGTCGTGACTTTTGCGCCGGAGTAAATGCAGCCGGACGAAACGTGTCCCCAGGGAATACCGGCCGCCACACAAGCGTGGGCGACGGTTTGCGGCAACAACGTGTTGCCGGCCAGCGTGTCGGCCCGGGCGACTTCGCAGGCGTCCACGTTTGGCTTGCCGGTGTAACCGGCGGCGTTGATGACGAATTCCGGTTTGCGCTCCTTCAAAAATTTCAACAATACGTCGAAGCGCGTGTAATCCACATCGTGCCGGGCGAGTGGAATAAATTTTTGTCCGCGCCGCTGGAGTTCCAGCGCAAACGCCTGGCCGATGTAACCCGATGCGCCGAGGAGAAGAATCATGGGATTGGATGTTGCAGATTTTGAAACCGCGGATTCCGCGGATGGTTCGAGGCGGCAAACGAAGGCTCGCTCAGGACGAGGCGTTTCCATTCCAGCGATTTGCACCCAAAATTAATAATCAAGCCGACCTCCAAACCGGTAATTTTCAGATAGTTAATCATCTGTGCCTCTTCGATTGGTCCAAGTTCGCGAATGGCTTTCAAATCCACGACTACTTTCGCTTCGACGATCAAATCCGGAACATAGGGATGGCGAAGCACAATATCTTTGTACGTCACTCGATGCGGTTTCTGGAGAATGAAAGCAATCCGCTTCAACTTCAACTCATACTCGAACGCTTCCTGATAAATTGCCTCCAGAAAGCCACACCCAAGCTCCGTGTGAACTTCCATCGCCGCACCAAGAATTTTTCCCGTTATATCTTTATGAAGCAGTTCCATTTAATCTTTGTAATCCGCGTAATCCGCGGTTCAGGTTTGCAGCCGTTTCGCCTCCGCCACGACTTCGGCGAGGTAATCGCGGTATTCGCATCTGGGCATTTTGTTGGTGAGTTCTTCGAGTTGATCGAGCTTGAGAAAGCCGGCGCGAAACGCCGCTTCCTCCGGACAGCCGATTTTGACGCCCGCGCGTTTCTCAATCGTTTGCACGTAAGCCGAAGCCTCGTGCAGGCTGCTGCTCGTACCCGCGTCCAGCCACGCGAAGCCACGGCTCAGCCGGTGCACCCGCAACTGCCCGCGCCGCAGATACGCCACATTCACGTCCGTGATTTCCAACTCACCGCGCGCCGACGGCTTGAGCGCCTTGGTGACGGCCACGACGCTGTTGTCGTAGATGTAGAGTCCCGGCACGGCGTAATTGCTCCTGGGCGACTTTGGCTTTTCCTCAATCGAAATCGCCTGTCCCTGCGCGTCGAATTCCACCACGCCGTAACGCTCCGGGTCGTTGACGTGATAACCGAAAATCGTCGCGCCGGTCTTGAACTCGGCGAACGCGCGATGAAACGAATCGCCGCCGTAAAACACGTTGTCGCCCAAAACCAGCGTGACGCTGTCGCTGCCGATGAACGATTCCGCGATCAAAAACGCCTGGGCGATGCCCGCCGGTTTCAGTTGTTCGCGATATTCGATGATGAGTCCCCACGCCTTGCCGTCGCCGAGCAATTGCCTGAACCGCGGCAGGTCCTGCGGCGTGGAAATGAGGCATAACTCGCGGATGCCGCCCTCGATGAGCGTCGTCAGCGGGTAATACACCATCGGTTTGTCATACACCGGCTGGAGCTGTTTGCTCGCGACCAGCGTAAGCGGATACAGCCGCGAACCGGCGCCACCGGCAAGAATGATTCCTTTCATTAGCCGACAGGGTAAAAATTTTCAGAAAAAATGAAAGCCGGAAGTTCGCGAACAAACCAACCGTGAATGGTTTCGAGTTTGCATTGGACGGGAACTTCTCCTATTGCTTCCGCGTCTAATTGAATGGGATGAAGAAAAAATTGAAATGGATTTTCGCCGCGCTCGTCGCGGTGTTCGCACTGTTGCAACTCACGAACCCGACGCGCACGAACCCGCCGGTCGCGCCGGGGCACGATTTGATGGCCACCAACGCGCCGCCACCGCAAATCGCCGCCCTGCTGCACGCCGCCTGTTACGACTGTCATTCTTACGAAACCAAATGGCCGTGGTACAGCCGCATCGCGCCGGTGTCGTGGCTGGTGGTCGGCGACGTGAAGAACGGGCGCGAGCGGATGAATTTCTCCGACTGGCCGCGTGAACTGCCCGAACGCGCGGCAAAACGGCTGGGGCGGATCAGCGAGGAGGTAGGTTACAAGGACATGCCGCCGTCCAAATACACCTTGATGCACCCCGAAGCCCGGCTCACCGCCGACCAGCGCCAGCAATTGATTCATTGGGCGGACCAGGAAGCCGCGCGGCTTAAAGCAAACGGTGAGGCCGGCAAAGAATGAGCAATCCGTCCTTTTCCTGATGATTTGCAGCAGCCGACGCCTGCCGGGTCGTAGCACTTGGTGCGAAGACTGGTGAGTCGGCTCACTTCTGCCAGGATTTCACGAAAGATCAGAGCGGACTGACGTCCGCTGCTACCAACCAAATTCTTGATTCGTTTGGGCATTGACGGAACCAAGCCTGCCAAACATGCTTTTATTTTTATGTTGCACAGTGAATTGGTTCCCGCCGCCGAATCCCGCCCAGGCGGGACGCGGCGATTGATGGTGATGTTGCACGGGCTGGGCGACAGCGTGGACGGCTGGCGCTGGTTCCCGGGGGTGATGAACCTGCCGTGGCTGAATTATCTGCTCGTCAACGCGCCGGACGACTACTACGGCGGTTACTCATGGTTCGATTTGAACAACATGGTTCCCGGCGTCCAGCGCAGCCGGAAATTGTTGTTCGACCTGCTCGACGATTTGCACGCCAAGGGTTTTCCAGCGGAACAAATCATCTTCGGCGGTTTTTCGCAAGGCTGCCTGATGGCCATCGAAGCCGGCCTGCATTATCCGCACCGGTTGGCGGGGATCGTCGGCATCAGCGGCTGGATTTTTGAGCTGGAAAAACTGGTGCAGGAACTTTCACCCGTCGCGCGCCAGCAGCGCCTGCTCATGACGCACGGCACAAGCGACCCCATGATTCCGATTGACAAGGTGCGCGGGCAAATTCCGTTGCTCAAGGCCGCCGGCCTGCGCCTGGAGTGGCACGAATTTATGAAGGCGCACACCGTCGCCGGCGAAGAGGAAATCGCCGTGATTCGCGATTTTGTGCGCGCCGGTTATCCGGCCTGAATTTTTTCGGAGGGATGAGCTCTGCGAGTCCCTAAATCCATTCGCACATCAATTCAGGGGCTTGTGTAACTCGCCCCTCCGATTTATTAAACCTTCACTTCGCGGGCCGCGCCGGGAATCCAGATTTGCTCCGGCCGCGGCTCGCCGGCGACTTCCCAATCCATCGCGCGCTCCACGATGTCGCGCATTTGGGCGAACCACCAGCCGGCGCGGGCGATGCGCCCTTCCCGACCCGCCACGTTCGCCTGCGGGCGGATGCCGTTGAAACCGAGTTCCAGTTGATTGTCTGTCGCGTATGTCATAGTGAACCTTTCTTTGCGCGACATTCTGGCAGGTGGGGTTGGACATTTGCTGTCCAAGGCAAAATTTATCTTGGAATTGGAAAACATCGAACATTGAACACCGAACATTGAACGTCGAGTGGATTCGATGTTCAGCGTTGGATGTTGGTTGTTCGATGTTTCCGGCAGCTATTCGCGAATGGTAATCGTGTCGCCGGGTTGCAGCGGCACGACGTGGCCGCTGAGCAAATCGCGCGGATTGACGCTGATTTCCTCGCCTTGGCGGGTGATGGTGATGGCCTTCGGATTGCGGTGACCGGTGTAATTGGCCGTTGCGATGGCTTGGGCCAGGGTCAACCCTTCGACCCACGGGACATTGGGATGTTGCACCGGCCCCACGATGGCGACGCCCTGCCCATCGCCCGCGATGCTGGCGAACGCGACCTTCTGGCCGGCCAGATAAGCCGCCCGCGCCTGGGCATTGGCCTGCGACCGGGTAACACAACCGCAAAACAAAGTTGCGATCAAAAACACCCAAGCTCCACCGGCGCAAAAAAACTTTCGGTACCTGCCCATGTTACTCCCGTTTTTTGAGGATTTTCCCGAACTCGCCTTCGACCGGTTCGATTTCAATTCGATGGCCTTCATGGGCGCCGGAAGCCGGCGGCGAAATCCGGCTTTTCCTTTCCGTCTTTGGCGCGGCAACGGCCGCTGGCAGCGGCGAAGCAACCAACGCTGTTTCGGACGGCTCGCTGTCCGGTGGTTCCGAATTTTGACCGGGAATGAACAAATGGGTCCGGGTCTCCAGCCATTTGGAATAACGTTGAAAACCCCACATCCCGTGATCGGCACCGGTTTCAATGGCGGAAATGATTTTAAAAAAATCACGATTGCGGATGAAATTTTTGACCGCGTGCGTCGCCATGAGAATCTCGCATTCGGGGACGCGGATGTTCAAATCCGGCCGGAAGCGGAGCCGTTGCGATATGACCGCGACGAGACAATCGGCCAGTTGCGCGCAAACGGCGCCCTGGATTTCCGCCGGGAAGGCCGAGGCCACGCGCTGCAGCGCCTCGGCACAACTCGACGAATGAACCGTGGCCAGAACCAGGTGGCCGGTTTCGGAGGCGCTCAACGTCCGGCGCATCGTTTCCGGATCGCGCATTTCCCCGACCATCAACACGTCGGGGTCCTCCCGCAACGCGTCCAGCAACGCCTGCTCAAAACTCGGCGTGTCGCGCCCCACCTCCCGCTGCCGGATGTAGGCGCGGCGCGGACGGAACGTGTATTCGATGGGGCTTTCGACCGTGACGATGTGGCGGGCCTCGGTCAGGTTGATCTCCTGAATCAACGCCGCCAAGGTCGAGGATTTGCCGCTGCCGGTCGGGCCGCTGATCAAAATCAAGCCGTGCGTGTTTTTGACGAGCTTCTTGAGGTCGGGATGCAGATTGAGTTTTTCGACCGTGGCCTGGAACGAACTGAGCAGCCGGATGGCCAGGCCCAGGCCGCGCGAGGTTTGCAAAATGTTAATCCGGCAGCGGACGCCGCGGATCGTTTTGGACAAATCAAACGAGCGCCGTTCCAAAAAAACCGGCCATTGCTCTTCGCCGATGAGCCGGCGCGCGATTTCAGCCAGCGCCCTTGGCGGGACGGGTTCGCCCGAAACCTGCAAGGCGCCGCGAATCCGCACCGCCGCCGGCATCCCGGCTTCCAGGTGCAAATCGCTGGCGCCACCACCCGCCGCCGATTCAATCAATGATTCCAATTCCATTTGATCTACTTTAATGAACAATTCAACCGGCGGAAAGTTCTTTGGTTGGAGTAATATTAATTCTCCGTAACAAACGGATCTTTGGTTGATTTTGTGGAACCCCTCACCCGGCCTGCGGCCACCCTCTCCCCGCTCGGGCGGGGAGAGGGACGGGGTGAGGGGCGTTTATTTTTGATCCGCTGGTGTTGCCGATGACCGTCAGACCGCCGTGACGGAATTTTTCCACTCCGCCACCGCCGCCTTGATTTCCGCCCCGACGCAACGGCGGGGCTTCACAAACCGCGGCGTGAACCACGGGAACAGCCCGACCAGATCATGGGTCACCAAAATCTGCCCGTCACAACCGTCGCCGCTGCCGATGCCGATGGTGGGGATGGGAATGCGCGCCGTAATTTCCTTTGCGACCGGCAGCGTCACGAGCTCGAGCACAATCGCAAACGCACCCGCGTCGGCCAGCGCCTTCGCGTCTTCGAGCAACGCCTGATGCTCCGGCTCGTTTTTGCCTTTGACGTGGTAGCCGCCTTCCTCCAGCACGTGTTGCGGTAACATGCCCAGATGCCCGCAAAACGGAATTCCAGCGGACACAATCGCGCGAACCGGTTCGATGATTTCGCGTCCGCCTTCGGCCTTCACAAATTCCGCGCCCGCGACGACCAGCTTTTTCGCATTCTTCACCGCAGTCGCCACGGTTTCGTAACTGCGGAACGGCATGTCCGCGCCAAGCAACGCGCGCGGTTTGGCGCGGGCGGCGGCGCGAACGTGATGCTCCATTTCGGGCATCGTTACGTGTGTGGTGTCGGGATAACCGAGCACAACCATGCCCAGTGAATCGCCGACGAGAATCAGCGGAATGCCCGCTTCGTCGAGCAGCTTCGTCATCGGGAAATCGCAGGCCGTGAGCGCGGCAATCTTTTCGCCGCGCACTTTCATGGTGCGAATGATTTCGGTGGTTACCTTGGTCTCGTGCATGGCTGGTCAGAAAATCCGAAATCCGAATTTCAAAACCCGAAAGAAACCCGAAACCCGAGGTCCGAAACTGCCCGCCCGGACGACCGGCGTTTTCTTTCGATCCAAAACGCGGCCCGAAGCAGCATTGCCGGAAGCTAATTCGGAATTCGTCCCGCTTGGCGGGATTTCGGCATTCGGATTTAGAGTTTCGGAATTCACACCGCCTTGAAGCTTCCCAGCAATTCCTCCGGCGTCGTTATGGCGGTGCCGATTTTGCCGACGACGATGCCCGCCGCGTGGTTGGAAAGAATCGCCGCCTCGACCGGCGATGCGCCCGCCGCGATGGCCAGCGTGAATGTGGCAACGACCGTGTCGCCCGCGCCGGAAACGTCGAACACTTCCTGCGCGACGGTCGGAATGTGAAACGGCTTTTGCCCGCGCTGACAGAGCAACATGCCGAGTTCGCCCAGCGTGATCAGCAGCATCGCCGGGCGCAATTCGTTGAGGAGACGCTCCGCAACGAGCATGAGATTGTTGTCAGCCAGCGGGTTCGCGTGGCGCGTTTCATCCGGCAAATTTGCAAGCTCGAAAGCCTCCTTGCGATTCGGCGTGATGAGCGAGAGGCCGCTCAAATTCAAATGATGCACCGGCTTGGGGTCGAAACTGAGCCAGATACCACGCGCGCGGCAGAGTGTTTTGATTTCGTTGAGCAGCGGCTGTGTCACAACGCCTTTGCCGTAATCGCCCACGATGAGAGCGGCGGCCTTCGGGAGTTTGGATTTGAGTCCGGCGAGCAGGCGGCCGGTCAGGCGCGCGTCCAGACCGTCGCGCGTTTCGCGGTCAATGCGCACCATTTGCTGTTTGTGCGCCACGATGCGGGTTTTGACACTGGTATGCCGCGCGCCGTGCATCACCAATCCGCTGCAGCCGATTTTCTGTTCGTTTAACAATGTTTTCAACCGGCGGCCGGCGTCGTCACTGCCAATCGCGCCGAAAATTTCCGTCGGGACGTTGAGCACGGTCAGATTGCGCGCGACGTTGGCCGCGCCACCGGGCATGAAACTTTCGCGCTCAAAATCCACAACCGGCACCGGCGCTTCGGGCGAAATGCGCGACACGCCGCCCCAGATGAACTGGTCGAGCATCACGTCGCCAAGAACCAGCACGCGGGTTTTTGTCGCGGCAGTCAGGATTTGCCGCGCGCGCGAATGGGAAAGAGTTTTTGTGCTCATATTTTATTTTTTGAACCGTAGCCGCCGACGTGAGTCGGCGCTGATTGAGCAAAGATTAGAATGTGCGGACTGATCCCGCAATGCGGGACGGCTACAGGGTTCAATTGGTGTTTCATCCGTGGTTCAATTCAATCCAAAAATGCCGTCAACGGACTCGTCGCGCTGGCGGTTTCCTGCGTGGCACCGAGTCCGGCTTCAAACGCCGCGCGTCCGGCTTCAACGGCCATTTTGAAGGCGACGGCCATGCGGTTCGGATCACTCGACACCGCGACGGCGGTGTTGACCAGCACGGCGTCCGCGCCCATTTCCATCGCCTCCGCCGCGTGGCTCGGCGCGCCGAGACCGGCGTCCACGACGACGGGCACCGTGGCCTGCTCGATGATGATGCGGATTTGGTCGCGTGTCTGGATGCCGCGATTCGACCCGATGGGCGAGCCGAGCGGCATCACGGTGGCAACGCCGACGTCCTGCAGCCGTTTCGCCAAAACCGGATCGGCGTTGATATAAGGCAAAACGGTGAAACCGTCCTTCACCAAAATTTCGGCGGCCTTGAACGTCTCAACCGGATCGGGCAGCAGATAGCGCGGGTCGGGATGGATTTCGAGTTTGACCCATTTCGGCAGACCGGCGGCGGCGGCGAGACGGGCGAGGCGCACGGCTTCTTCGGCGTTCATCGCGCCGCTTGTATTGGGCAGGAGCAGAAATTTTTTCGGGTCAATGAATTCCAGGATGTTGGCGAACGGGTCCTTTTTGCCGCTCAAATCGGCACGGCGCAGGGCGACGGTGACCATCTCCGCGCCGCTGGCGGCGAGGGCGTCGCGCATGGCTTCGGGCGCCGAAAATTTCCCGGTGCCCATGATGAGCCGCGACCGGAAAACCCGCCCGGCGATGACCAATGGCTGGCTGGCAGACGACATTGCATCCAATTTAAGAAATAATGCCGGTTTGTCGAGCAGCGAAGCCGCACCACCGGCACCACCATCATTCTTTCCCCTGAGAGCGCTGGCGTCCCGCCGGCAGGTGGTCGCAACGCGGCAAGCCGACGAGACGTCGGCGCTCCCAGAATTACAAATCAACCCGGGACTTTGACGGCAAGATTTCAGCTTGCCTGCAGGTTCCGTCCGTGCCTTGACCTGCCGGAAGGCAAAATGAAGCCAATCATCGCCGGCACGCTCAACAGACCTTCGCTTTCAACCGTGGCGGTTCAATTCATCTTGATCCGGTAAAAACGCTGGCTGTCCGCGCCAGGAACATCCGATACCGTAACGGAACCATTCGTGGCGGTGATGGGATTGCCGAGGTTAATCCAGTTGGTGGTGGACAAATCCGAGCTGTATTGCACCTGATACGTCATGTTGGATGCCGTGTTCCAGGTCAAATTAAACTGGCCATTCACCCAGTTGAAGGTCTGAATTGTTGGGGGAACCACCACCATAAAACTGGCAACACTGCTGACAACGCTGCCGTACGGACTGGTGATCAGGACGCTGTAGTTTCCGGAGTTGGTTACGCTGGCATTCAACAGTTGAAGCGTGGGATCACCGCTGAAGTGAACCTTGCGGATGCGGTTGTAACCTATATCCGCAATATACAAATTGCCCTGTGAATCGAAGGCCACGCCCCTGGGGCTGCTGAGTTTGGCGCTGGTAGCCGGGCCATAATCGCCGGGATTATTGTTTCCGCCACCAGCCACAGTCATCATAATGCCATTGGTATCCATTTTGCGGACCCGAGAACCTGTCGTGATGTATAAATTATTGTAGCGGTCCAACCCCACCCCATAAGCATAGGAAAGGAGAGTATTGGTCCCTAACAGGCCATCACTGGAACTGGAGCCTCCGCCAACAATCGTGTTGATAATGCCATTGGTGTCCACCTTGCGCACGCGGCTGTTGTCGTTGTCGGCAATGAACACGTTGCCGGATGAATCCAGAGCTATCCCACAGGGAGTATTGAGCTGGGCATTGGTGGCCAGCCCGCCGTCACCGGAAAATCCTCCGGTGATAAAATCCGTATTACCTGCCACAGTCGTGATGATCCCATTGGTACCGACTTTTCGAATGCGACAATGGGCACTCTCATTTATATACAGATTGCCATTGCTGTCCAACGCCGCACCTGTGGCGGAGTAAAGTTGTGAATTTGTCGCCTGGCCACCGTCATTCGATGTGCCCACCGTGCCGGTACCAGCCACGCGGGTGATGATGCCGTTGGTGTCCACCTTGCGCACATCACCGTTGCCATATTCGGAGATATATAAATTACCGGCAGCGTCAAACGTTACCCCCGCAGGCCGATACAAGGTTGCATTGACCGCAAGCCCGCCGTTACCGGAATTACCTTGTGTTCCAGTGCCCGCTATGGTCGTGATAATACCGTTGGTATCCACTTTGCGAATGCGGTTGTTGCTGTAGTCGGCAATGAACAGGTTGCCGGCAGCATCAATCGCCACTCCTTCAGGAAAATTCAGTTTGGCATTGGTCGCTGATCCGCCATCACCAGAAAACCCCCAGCCGCTCGTCCCGGCCACGGTCGTGATGATGGGCGGCAGATTTGTGCCATTGAGCCGCCATTGATAAGTAAACGGCCCATCACCAGTGACCACCACGCTCAACTGGCCGTTGCTGCCAACCAACACGATCTGATTCGTCGGTTGACCGGCAATGGCCGATGGCAAACCAACGGTCATGGTCGCCACCGCACTCGTGATGCTTCCGTAATTGTTTGTAATCACCACCTGATAATTGCCCGCATCACTCCACTGCGCGTTGGTCAGGTTCAATGACTGGCCGGTCTGACCAGCCAGGTTGGTTCCGTTCATCTGCCATTGATAAACCAGCGGAGCCGTGCCGGTGACATTCACCGTAAATGTGGCATTGCTCCCCAATCCTGCGGTCTGGTTGGCAAGCGGACTCACGATGGCCGGTGGCAGCAAGACGGTCAAAGTAGCCACCGTACTGGTCACACTGCCATAACTGCTGCTGACCACCAAGGTGTAGTTGCCGGCATTGGCAGCAGTCAGTTTATCCAATGCCAGCGTCGGCCCCTGTCCAAACCGGCGTATGCGGTTGTTGTAGGTATCAGCAATTAAAATCCGACCGTAGCTGTCCATCGCCACGCCAGAGGGATAGTAAAGCGGCGCATTGGTGGCCGCCACCCCGTCACCGCCATAGCCGTATGAGTTGGTTCCTGCCACCGTGGTGATAATGCCATACGGATCCACCCGGCGGATGCGGTTGTTGCTGCGGTCGGCAATCAACACATCGCCATATCCATCCACGGATACCCCGAATGGATTCATGCCCGCATTGGTGGCCACGCCATTATCCCCGGAAAATGAAGTCGAGCCGTTGCCGGCGATTGTGGTGATGACTCCATAAACATCCACCTTGCGCACCCGGTAATTATATGCATCGGCAATGAACAGATTGCCGTTCCCGTCCATGGCCACACTTTGCGGCCTGTAAAGATTGGCATTCGTCGCCGCACCGCCGTCACCGGAGAAACCTGAGCTGGACTTTCCTGCGACCGTCGTAATAACGCCGTTGGTATCCACTTTGCGGATACGGTGATTGTAGGTATCGGCAATAAATAGATTTCCATTGGTATCCACCATTACACCATAAGGATAATACAGCTTAGCATTGGTCGCCGCACCGCCGTCACCGGAGAAGCCCGAACTTGACTTTCCTGCGACCGTCGTGATGATGCCGTTGGTGTCCACTTTGCGAATGCGGTTATTGTAGGTGTCGGCAATAAATAGATTTCCCATGCCATCCACAGCCATACCATAACTCGTGTTTAAATAGGCATTCGTGGCTGCGCTACAGTCGCCGTAAAAAGCGGCCACTCCCTTTCCCGCCACAGTCGTCATCACCCCGTTGAGGTCCACCTTGCGGATGCGGTAATTGCTGGAGTCCACGATGAATACATTACCAGCGCCGTCCGCCGCCACGCCATAGGGGAAATTAACCTTGCCGGTTGTGGCGATGCCGCCATCGCCGGCAAAACCGCTGGTTCCGTTTCCGGCGATTGTGGTGATCAGGTTGTTCGGCAGGTTCGTCCCGTTCAACTGCCATTGAAACGTAAGCGGGCCCACGCCTGACACCCCGGCAACCATCAATGCTCTACTGCCCGACAGCAGCGTTTGATTGGTCGGTTGCGATGTAATGGTTGGCAGCCAGCCAACCGTCAAGGTGGCGATATGACTGGTGACGCTCCCATACGGGCTGGACACCCAAACGCCGTAAGCACCCGCCAAATTCGTCGTAACACTGGATAAAGACAATATGGAATTGGTTTGTCCATCCATCGTCGCCCCATTGAACAACCATTGATAGCTGAACGGCGGCGAACCGGATGCAACCACGCTGAACGTTGCATTGCTGCCGCCTGGCACTAATTGGCTGGTGGGCTGCGAAGATATACCGGGTGGAGTTGTGAACACCGTCAGAATTGCCGGACTGCTAGTCACACTTCCGTAGTCATTAGTGACAACGACGCTATAATTACCCGCTTGGTTGGTATCCATCAAATTGAAGATATAGGTGAAATTCGTCGCACCGGAGATGGCCAAACCATTGAACAGCCATTGATAATTCAGCGGCGGTGTGCCGATGGCGATAACATTGAAAGTCACATTCGTTCCTGCCGGCTGGGTTTGATTTCCCGGTGTCCCCGTAATCATGGGGGCAGTTCCGCCAAGAACGTAATTTACCTGATCCAGATAGCCACTGACAGAGTCAACGTAGGGACCTGTATTGGCATAAATCCACTGCAACACGTTTGTGCCCGCCCCAACATAACATGTTTGCTGCTGCCAGCTCATCCCCGCACTCGTTAGCGGCTGAACGCTTCCATTAACTACCATGCTTAAATTAAATCCGAAAACTGGCTGGTCTACTTTCCACCAAAAAGTCACGGTTCCCGGTCCCGTTACCATTGTTTGCAGAATGGATTGCTGACCGGGAGAAGGGGCAGAACCTGCCGCAGCGGCCACTCCGTCATGTGGCCATGAACCGGTGGTGGCAAACCAGAGAACATCGCCATAAGTTTGCCAAATAAGATTCGTCGCATTCAACGCTTCGTCCAGTCCCCCTACAGTCAAGGGAACACTGCTGCTGTTGGTGACGCCATAGGCATTGCTCACCACCAAGCTGTAAAATCCCATGTTGTTGGTTTGCAAATTCGTCAGGTTCAAGAATATATTGGTCGCGCCATCCAGATTGGTTCCATTGAACTGCCACTGGTAATACAAGGGCTGGGAACCGGTCGCCGCAGCGGTGAAGGTCGCGGATGCTCCCAGCCAGTTAGCCTGACCGACGGGTTGCAACGTGATGATGGGCGGCGTCAGCAGGAGGGATAAAGCGGCGCTCGCGCTGGTTGCAGTGCTGGCGGGACCGGTCACTACCACGCGGTATAGACCCATGTCAGACGGTTGCGCGTTGGTGATGGTTAAAATGTTGTTCGTCGCGCCAACGAGGTTGGTTCCTCCCAGTTGCCACTGGTAATTCAAAGGCGGCGTGCCGATGGCACCGACACTGAATGTTGCATCCAATCCGCTGTAGAGTGTCCGGGGGACTGGCTGTTGGACGATGGTCACCGCTCCACTGCCAACCAATGCCAGACCGTGCAGGCCGCCAGTGGCGATGCCAATCACTCCGCTCAAGCCGGCGGGCACAGCGGATACCCCAAAGGGGTCATCTCCCGTAACCATGACGGTTCCATCATTTTTGAGCGCCATGAAGTGATCGTAAAAAGCCGCGATGGCAATGATGTTGGTAAAACCGTCAACCAATTCAGCCTGGTCAACGGGTGTGAATTCACTCCAACTATAAATAGACCCGTCGGCCGTTAAAGCGACGCTCGCGTAATATTCACTTGCGAGGGCGACCACGTTGCTCAATCCGGCGGAAGTCACTGAGAACCCACCTCCGTATCCGCCCCAGCTTAAAACGCTGCCGTCCTGCCTTAAAGCCAGAGTATGATAGTTCCCGCCCGCAACCGCCACCACGTTGCTCAAGCCTGCAGGCACATCAATTTGTCCATCGGAATCATACCCCCATGCAACCACTGTGCCGTCGTTTTTGAGCACTATGCTATGCTCCGCGCCAGCGGCAATCGCGACGACATTGCTCAAACCCGCTGGCACATCAATCTGACCATAAGTATCGTCACCCCAAGCGACCACCGTGCCGTCACTTTTCAGCGCCAGACTGAAAATTACGCCTGAGGCGATAGCGGTAATATTGCTTAAACCATCCGGAATGGCCGCCGGTTGATTGCCCCACCCGATGACTGTGCCATCGGCTTTGAGGGCAAGGCTGTAACCATATCCGGCACTGATTGCCACGGCATTGCTGAGACCGGTTGGAGGGCTTGATTGTCCAGAACCATTGTCGCCCCATCCAATCACCGTGACATCAGCGTGCGCCAGCAGTTGCCCGGCCAGCAGCAAAGAAATCAGTAGCAGTCTTTTCATTATTTAATCCTGTAGAAGTTGCACCTGAAAACAGTTCATTTGCACCAGAAAACTTCTACAGCTTCATTTTATCAGATTTGTTTTCCGATGGAAGCTTTATTGTTAGCCAACGAGATGCTCGCGACAAAATAAAAAGCGGCCTCCGCTTCCAAAAGTCGCTGTAAGTGATGACCAGAACTCATTTCACCCGTGCACTGGGGGGCTGGCTCCTGAAACCGGGGCCATGGGCATTCACGGCGCGGATGCGGAACCAGTATTTCCCGCCGCTGACCAAGCCCTTGATGCGCTGCGAGCGGAACTCCCGGCCCTTCCGTTACCTGAACGTTCAATCTTTTCGAGGGGCTTCCGGATGGAGCACGCGCTGCAATGTCTGCAACAGCATGGCCCCAGTGAACGGTTTGGACAGGCGGGCTTCGATCGGCACACCCAGGTCGGCGGGCAAGCTCGACTTGGATTGATATCCGGTCACCGCAATGACCCGGACCTGCGGGTTCATTCGCCGCAACACCCGGATGAACGCCGGGCCGTCCATGACCGGCATCGCGAGGTCCGTCACCACCACCTGCACTTCCTGCTGGTGCGCCACATACTGGGTTATCCCATCCGCTCCCTCTGCCGCCTCGATGACGCGATAGCCGTTGCGCTCCAGGAGTTTCCGCGTCCCCTGCCGCACGCTGCTCTCGTCGTCCACCACCAACACCAGTTCCCCGCCGCCTTGAGGGAGGGGTTGGTTCGCCTGACTGGCCGGCTGGGCTTCCGCCGTCTCGCTGGCGGGCAGGTAAACCTTGAACTGCGTGCCGCGCCCGGGCTGGCTATGGACCTGGATGAACCCGCCATGGCTCTGCACAATCCCCAGCACCGTGGACAAGCCCAGCCCCGTCCCCTTGCCCAGTTCCTTGGTGGTGAAAAAGGGATCGTAGATTTTGTCCAGATGCTCCGGCGCGATGCCCTCCCCGGTATCGGTCACACTCAAGCACACGTAACGTCCCGGCCGGGCGCCGGGGGTCATCCGGGCGAACGATTCATCGAATTCGTGATTCTCCAGTTTGAGGGTGAGCGTGCCGCCTTCGGGCATGGCGTCGCGGGCGTTGACACACAGGTTCATCAGGACTTGGTGCAACTGGGTGGCGTCGCCTTTCACCGGCCAGGTATCCGGTGGCGTCTCGCGCCGGGTGGTGATGTTCTTGTGGAAGGTTTCCCGGATGATGCCTGACATGTCCGTGACAAGGGCGCGGAGTTGCACGGGCACGCGCTCGCCTTCCAGGCCCCGCCCAAAGGTGAGCAATTGTTTGATGATGTTGCTGCCGCGTTGGGCGTTGGTTTCAACCAAGTCCAGCATATTTCGTAATTCCGGATCCTGAATAGCCTCGCGGAGCAGTGGCGCCACCATGAGCATCGGCGCGAGAATGTTGTTGAGGTCATGGGCGATGCCGCTGGCCAGCCGGCCCACGCTTTCCAGCCGCTGCGTGCGCAGCAAGTGTGTCTCCAGTTCCTTGCGCTCCGTGATGTCCGTCCACGCGCCCACCACCTCGGACGGCTGACCGGTGGCGTTGCGCAGCAGTTGCAACTCATCGTTAATCCACACCACCCGGCCGTCCCGGCGAAGAAAGCGATACTCGTGGACAATGTGTTCGTGGGCCAGGATGCGGCCGGACTCGGCAATCACTCGCGCGCGGTCTTCGGGATGCACATGCGCGCTCCACCAATGCGGTTGCAGGGCCTCCTCGACGGTGTAGCCAAACAGGCGTTCAAGGTTGGGGCTCACCCACGTCCGCCGCAAATTCTGACCTTCCATCCGAAACACCGAAGTGACGTTGGGGCTGGCCTCGAAGATCTCCCTCAGCCGCTCCTGACTGGCCCGCAGCGCTTTCTCTGCCTTTTTGCGCCCGGTGATGTCGCGAAAGAACACCAACGCCCCATTGTGGCCGCCCCATCGGATCGGCGCGGCGGATACCTCCACATCGAAGGGCGAGCCGTCCATCTTCAGGTAGATTTGCTCCAGCATGTGAACGGCTTGTTTCTCCTCGTTGAGCAGACGAATCCTTTCCTTCACCCGCTCATGGAAGCGGGCGTCGAAGCGGTCCAGCGTGGGCTGGCCGAGGAGTTGGCCGGGGGTTTCAGCCCCGAAGCACTTGAGCGCGGCCGGATTCAGGTAGGCGAAGCGGTATTGGGTCTGCACAAAAATGGCGGTGGGCGCATGCTCCGCCAGCAGTCGGAAGTGCTCCTCGCTCTGCTGCAGCGCCTCCTCCGCCCGCTTGCGTTCGGTGATGTCGCGGAAATACCATACCCGGCCATAGCACTTCCCGCCTTCGCCGAGCATCGGGGCCGAATAACGGTCGAACGTCCGGCCATCTTTCAGGGCGATCTCATCCCGGCTGGTTTCATCCCGGTCCTCGTAGAGTTGTTCCAGCTTTCCGACGAATTCTTCGGGATTTACCAGTTTATCCATCACCGATTGCAGCACCTGCTCATCGGCTTTGGATTCCGCCATGTCCAAAGGAACACCCCATATATCAACGAACCGCCGGTTGAAGGATATTATTTCCCCGTTTTCATCCACCACGAGAATTCCGTCAAGGGAGGTCTCCTGCTGCGTGACTAGCATGATATTTTTAAATTCCAGCTTCTCCTCCGCCCGCTTGCGTTCCTGGAGCAGGTTCCATTCGTGCAAGGCGTGGGCGATGGTATGCGGCATGTCGGCGAAGGCCTCCGGGGATTTCACCACGTATTCCAGCGCGCCCGCCTTGATCGCCGTCACCGCCACCCGCTCGTTGCCATAACTCGTCATCACCAAAATGGGGAACGGTCCTGCCTCCGGCGGATATGTCAGCACCTCCGTGGCGCGGCCATCCGGCAGGTTCAGATCCATCACGGCGATGTTCGGCGGCCGTTCCACGCTGCTCTGGCGGAACTCCCGCAGCGTGCCGACGACCTTGACCTCGGACTCCGACCCGCTGGCTTCGACGGCGCGCTGGATGGCCGCCGCGTGGGCCGGATCATCTTCCACCAGCAAGATGAGCATGGGTTTATGTTTTTTTTTCACGGCGGTTTACATGTTTGGAGCCGGGGCGGCAGGGATGCCGCCGGCTACGGCAGGCAGGATGCCCGCCGCTACACTGCTATCCGTCCAGATCGTCGCGCGCCGCGATATTTCCCGAACGAACATCGAACATTCAACTCCGCTATCGCGCGAGCAGGCATTCAACGCCGAACCTCCAAGTTTTCCTGCGTCGGTCACTTGGATGTTGGACGTTGGGTGTTGAATGTTTTCGGTTGCAAGGTCATGGCTTGGCGGGATGTCGTTGGGTTTATGCCAGGGTGAAGCGGAACGTGGTGCCCAAAAGAACGGACCCTAAAACGGAGCGCGGCTTGTCCGTAATGGCAGCCATCCCTGGCTGCTCCCGCAGTGCGGGACCCGGCTTCCAGCCGGGTGATCTGGATGTGAAAACAAGGTCACGGGCGGTCGGCATCGTCTGCTTTCAGTCTGGAAACCGGTTCCACGCCAGCCAGTAGAAGCCGAAGGCTTCCATCAGCTTGGTGAACTTCTCGAAGTCCACCGGTTTCACCAGGTAGCTCCCCGCGCCATGGGTGTAGGCGTTGACTATGTCCGATTCGGCGCCCGAGGTCGTGAGCACGACCGTCGGGAGGCTCTTCAATTCCTCATCCTCTTTGATCCGGCGCAACACCTCCAGCCCGTCCACCTTGGGCAGGCGCAGGTCCAGGAGAATCAAATTCGGCCGGGGACTGGTCTTGAGGTCGGCATAGGCGGCTTGGTGGAAGAGATAATCCAGTGCCGCCTGGCCGTCGGCCACGTGAATGATGCGGTTGGCCACGCGAAAATCTCCCAGGTTGCGCCGCACAATCTCGGCGTGCGCCGGGTCGTCTTCCACCAGCAGAATGGTGACGGGGTTTCCTTTAATCATAATGGGGTTTCCAAGGTTTTATGCAGCAGTTTGTGAGCCGTTTTTCGGGATGCCAGGCGGCAGGGATGCCGCTGGCTACGGCAGGCAGGATGCCCGCCGCTACCCGGGGCAGCGTGCTGGTTGATGTCTTCATTGGGTGTCGGGGTAGTCCCCCTCTAGTTTCGACAAATACTTCTGGGCGCACTCCGGGCAATAGCTGTGCGTAAATCGGGCGTCGGTGTGCTTCTGGATGTAGCCCTCCACCTGGCTCCAGTAGCCTTGGTCGTCGCGGATTTTCTTGCAGGCGGAGCAGATGGGCAACAAGCCGCTCAAGGTCTTGACCTTCGACAGGGCCTCCTCCAGTTGGGCAATCAATTGCTTTTGCGCCGCCACGGTCTCCCGGCGTTCGGTGAGCAGCTTCCACTCGCGCAAGGCGCGCTCCACCGTGCGCGGCATCATCACAAAGGCCTCTGCGGACTTGACGACGTAATCCAGCGCGCCCGCCTTGATCGCTTCCACCGCCACCTGCTCGTTGCCATAACTCGTCATTACCATGATGGGAAACGACCCGGCCTCGGGCGGATTCGTCATGACCTCCACGGCGCGGCCATCCGGCAGGTTCAGATCCATCAAGGCGAGGTCCGGCGGGTGGTCGGCGCTGCAACGGCGGAATTCCTGCAAGGTGCGCACCACCTCGATTTGAGTTTCGGCCTCGTCGGTTTCGAAGGCGCGCTGGATCGCGGCGGCGTGGGCCGCTTCATCTTCCACGATCAATAAACGCAAAGGAGGTTTTCCCATAACAATTCGCTTTACGACGATTGTTCCGGCTCAATTATAACCGTTGCGGGCAAAGTAAACAGGAAATTCGCGCCCTGCCCGGGACCGGCAGATTCAACCCAGATTCGGCCTTCGTACAGCTCTACGATTCGCTTGACCAGAGCCAGTCCCATCCCCGTTCCCTCGCCCTGCGGATTGATCTGCTCAAACAAACCGAACACTTTCGTCTGGTAGCGCGGATCAATGCCCGCGCCATTGTCGCGCACGAAAAACACCGTCTCCGGTCCGCGCTGCTCGACGCCGATCTCGACCTGCGGCTGGGGCTGGTTCCCCATGAACTTGCAGGCGTTCTCCACCAGGTTCTGCCAGATTTCCATCAGCCGCGGGCGGTCACCCTCCAAGGTCACAACCGCATCGGCCACTTGCACCTTCACGGCGCCCGTGCTGATGCGCCCGGCGACCAGCCGGACAGCCTCCTGCGCCAGTTCCCGAAACGTGACCCGCACGGCCGGATTTTTTTTGCGGCCAACGCGCGCCAGATTGAGCAGTTCATCGAGCAACTGGCCCATCTTTTCCGTCGCGGTGTGCATGTAGGCCACATCCTGTTTTACCCGTTCCATGTCCGGGCGGGCCAGGTCCTGCTCCAGGTAGCCGAGGAAGGTCTTCACCGTCACCAGCGGACTTTTCAGGTCGTGCGACACGGTGTAGGTGAAGCGTTCCAGTTCGGAGTTTTTCTGCTTCAACTCCTCTTCCTGCCGCTTGCGCTCGGTGATGTCACGGAACGACCACACCCGGCCAATGACCGCCCCTTCCATCATCATCGGGGAGGTATAGCGCTCAAAAATGCGGTCGTCCTTGAAGGCCAGCGTGTCCATCTCCACCGCGTCCGTGCTGTAGAGCAACTGCACCTTCTTCAAAAACGCGTCCGGATCGGACAACTGCTTCAGCACGAAATCCAACAGGGCACGGTCGTCTCCGGCATCCATGAGCGACTGGGGAATCCGCCAAAGCTCGGCAAACCGCCGGTTGGCTTTGATCACCTTCCCCTTGTTGTCCACGGACAGAATGCCATCGGCGGTGGATTCCAGGGTTGCCTGGAGCTCGGTTTCACTCCGGCGCAACTCCGCCTCGACCCTTTTCAAGTCGGAGATGTCCGTGGTGATGCCGAAAACCTCCCACCGATTTTCCGCCAGTTTTCGGACGGTCACAAACTGTTGCATCCAATGCCCGACCCCGTGTTTGTCAATGCATCGGAACTCGTTGCGGTAAAAAGGCAGGTCGTTCAGAAAGGCGTTCCCTGAACTCCAATTCATCTGGGTGTGATCGGCCCGATTGCGGCTGCGGGTCCAGGCTTTCTGGTATCGTTCGCCGGCCGCCAGTTCCAGCGGAACTATCTTTTGCGCCGCCTCTACATTTTGCACTGGAAAATCCCAGTGAAACGGTGTCTCCGAATGCAACGCCCGTTCCCGCCAGTTTTCCGGACCTTCCACCTGGCCGGAATTCAGGATGCAGCGGGTTTGCGTAATAACCTTGAGCAGCCGTTCCTCGTTCATGCGCAACGCTTCCTCCGCCCGCTTGCGCTCGGTGATGTTGCTGGAGATGCCGCAGGTGCCGATGATTCGCCCCGCGTCATCCCGCAGAGGCAGCTTGGTGGTCAACACCCACGTTTCAGAGCCATCGGGCCACGTCTCCTTCTCTTCGATGTTCACCAAGGGCTGGCCGGTGCGGATGATCTCCTGCTCGTCAGCCAGCGCCTTGCTGGCGTGTTCCTCGGTGAATAAATCCGCATCCGTTTTGCCGACCACCTGCGCCGGGTCGCCCAGGCCAAGCTTCCGAACCAAGGCCGGATTGACGCGGAGAAAACGACTGGCGGCGTCCTTGAAATAGATGGGGTCAGGAAGGGTCTCCATCAGGGTCTCCAACAAGGTCTGTTCGTGGTGTAGCGCCTCCGCCGCCTGCTTGATCTCGGTGATGTCGAACAGGATTCCCTGGGTGCCAATGACCTTTTCGCCAAGGTCAAATACCGGCAATTTCATGGCATGTATGAACTGCTTCCTGCCGTCGGCATCCGTATACTCTTCATCCAACTCAATGGATTTGCCGGTTTGCATGATCTGTTCATGATGGCCCCCGCCGGCAGCGGCATACTCGACTGCCAGCCCCGTTGGATCCTGTTTTACCACTTCGCTGGCGGCAACTTCGTCAGGCGTTTTGCCCAGAAACTCCTCCGCCTTCATGCCTTTGAGCCGGCAGAACCAGGGGTTGACCAGAACATAGCGGCCGGCAGGGTCTTTGCGAAAAACTCCGACGGGCAGTTGCTCCACGAGCGAATGATAAAGCGCCTGCGATTCCCGAAATGCCTCCTCCGCCCGCTTGCGCGCGGTGATGTCAAGAATCTGCGACAGGACCGAGGTCATTTTCCCCCCGGCATCATGCAGCACGGAATTGTACCACTCGCAATGAATGACCTGTCCATTCCTGGTGCGGTTGCGGTTTGTGGAAAAGACATGTTTCGACACGCCGTCGGCAAGCTGCTGTATGACGCTTTGCACGATCGGAAGATCCTCCTCGCAGACTCCGGGCAATTCCGTGATCGGTTTGCCGATGGCTTCCTCCGCGCTCCAGCCGAACATCTTTTCAGCCGCACCCGTCCACCGCGTGATAATCAAGTCAGCGCTCCATTCAACCACGGCCATGGGAGAGTTGTCCGTATGAGAACGCAGCCGTTCCTCGTTCTCCCGCCGCGCCACCTCCGCCCGCTTGCGCGCGGTGATGTCGCGCATGGTGCCCGTGAAAAACCGCTCTCCGCTCACGCGCCACTCGGCCACCGAAATTTCCATCGGGAACAAGCTGCCGTCCTCGCGCTGGCCCGCCAGCTCCACGGCCTTGTCGAGGGTCAACGGTGAACCGCCCGCTTGGATCCGCTGCAAATCGGTGAAGAAATGGTTGCGCCCGGCGCGCGGCAGGATGCGCACGAGCGGCTGCCCCAGCATTTCGGCGGCGGTGTAATGGAAAATCTTTTGGGCGGCGCCGTTCCAGCCGGCGATCTCGCCCGCGGTGTTGATGGTGACAATTGCATCGTTGGCGGAATCCACCACCGCGCGGTAGCGCGCCTCGCCCTCGCGCAACGCCTCGGCCATCTTATACCGCTCCTTGTAGAACTGGACGCGCTGATGCCGCCAGATCACGCCGATGCCCGCGCCCGCGCCGATCAGCAAAAGGCTCACGAGCAGGATGGTCAGCCACAGCCGCTCGTGCAGCGGTGCATAGACTTCAGCGGTATCAATGCGGGCGACCAGAAACCACGGCGAATCGGGGACGGCGCGCAAAGCCGCCAGCACCGGCACCCCGCGATAATCCGCGCCTTCCACAATTCCTTTTTGCCCCAGCGCGGCTTTCACCGCGGGCATGTTGGTGTTTTCAAGAGAATTGCGCAGGTTGAGAGCGGTGTTGGTCTGAAACCGGAGTTCATTCAAGAACACCGCCTCGTTCCCTTCCCGGCGGATGAGCAGGGTCTCCGCCGTCTCGCTGGGCACGGGCCAGTGCTTGATGAAGGGATAAAGATACTTATCTGGGTCAATGCGCATATAGAAAACGCCCAGCGGCCGGCTGGCATCCTGTTCGTCGAAAATGGGAACCAGGATATCCAGATAGACCCGCTGGTCGTGTTCGTTCCGGTGGAAATCCTGGAAGGTCACTTGACCAGATCGCAAGATTTCAGGAATGCGCTGCAAAACAACGGAAGACACAGGCGGCTGTCCGGCGGGCGATGACAGGCGAGTGACGCCTTGAGCATCCAACAGGCGAACATGGTCATACTGATCGGTCGCCATGAATTTGACTGCCCACTCCTGAATCTGCCGTTGCACGTCCGCGTCCTCCGGGTGTTCGAGAAAGCGCCGCACCAGCCCGGAAAAAGCAGTGTTGTTGAAAAATACCGCGCCATCGCCCAACCGCTCCTTGCGCCAATGCACCAATTCGCCCATCTTCAACTCGGCGATGGCGGAAAGCTGGCGCTCGACTCCGGCGCGGAATTGCCGCTCGTAGTTCCGATAGTAACGGTAGCCGACCGTGACAATGCCCGCCGCCAGGAGGGCGAAAATCAGGGCGAAGGCAAACGCAGTTCTGGAACCGATTGCCGGCGATCCGCCAGACAGCCCGGCCGGGCGACCGGCCAAAGTCAGAAGGGCAAGTCCCAGCATCACGAAGGCGAGGACGGTGTTGAGCGCCGGGGGGATGAACGTGCCACCGTAGAGCAGAGGTGCGCCATAGAGGTAAGCCAGCAGGAAAATGAAGCAAGTCCCCACGAGCACGCCCGCCGCGCCCAACGCCAGCACGGTCCGCCAAGACCAGGTTGCGGACGGCGAAAGCGAGCCCAGAAACGACACGCTGGCGAGCAGGAAACAAAAAGCGGTCACCGGTGACATGTGTCCGATGGGCGCTCCACCAACCGTTCGGGAAGTGCTCAGGCCGAGGTGTTCAACCTCCCAATAAATGTTCAGGCAGCCCAGCGTGAACAACAGGAGCGCGACCATCGTTCCCAAGCCGACCATCGCAACGCTGATCCGAAAGGTGCGGTGGCTCAACGGCGTCCGGGTGCGAAAGCAGACAGCGACTCCATACAGAAGAAACAAAAGCGCCGTGCCTGGCGCCATCGGTATCAGGTCCGCTCCGAAGCAGGCCAGTCGCGGCAAGTCCAGGATCCATCCCAGCAGCGCGAGAAGACCGGTGGCTGCCGTGGCAATGCCCGCCGTCAGCAGGAGGAAAATCAAGACAAGCGGATACGCAACACGCCGTTCTTCCTTTGCAACGGCTTTCATACGTGTCTCCGATTATGAAGCGATGCCAGTAATTGGCAATCTGCAAACAGCAATGTTTTCCATTCTTTGCGGTGCATCTGCACACTGCCACTACCGTAGTGGCAGTGCCCGGACGCACCCGATTGCTCCTCCCAGTCAACTTGGAACTTGGAACTTCGCACGTGTAATATCAGTTCGATTTGATCCGGAAGAACGCGCGGTTGGTGCTGTTGGTGGTGGTGACGCGGAATTGCGTATTCGAGACGATGGTCTGAACGGTTGCCACCGTGTCCGTCGTCCAGCTTCCGCCCAAGTCTGATGTCTTCAGCAAGAGAAACGGTGTGCCACTCCGGTAATTCGCCACGTTAAAATTGGCTTGGAACTGGTTTCCGGAACGTGCCGGCTGGCCGGTGAATTGAATCGTCATGGGCGGGAGGTTGGACACCGAGACGCGGATGGCCGGGCCCCAATCCAATGTGTGTCCGGGAAGCTGCGCCCGCACCCGCAGCAGATAATCGCCCGAATTCGTGGGGAAGAATCCAAACGAACTGCCGGACGGGACGTTGTTGGTGATGGGATTTTGCGCTTGTTCTGCATTGGAGACGGCGATGTCATCCAAGCAAAGCCCGACATCGGAGCTGGTCTGGGGATAATAACTGCCACCGGTGAAATCATAAACAAATCGGACTTGCACGGGCACTCCGGCGTAGGCGCCAAGCGAATTGGTGACTCGGCTGAACGAAGCGTCCCCGCTGCCGCCGCTGCCGGCCTGGCTCCACACGTCTTGCCAAACGCCGCCGTTGGCCGAAATCTGAGCGCGGGCAACCTGGCTCGACGCAGCCCAGCCGAGTCGCTTGGCGAAGGTGAACTGGCTGTTAGTGCGGGGTTGAATGACGGGATTCAGCGTAAGAAACTGGTCTGTGGCAGGCGTGGGTTGGGCCAGATGAAAGGCATAGCTACCCGAAGCCCGCAGGTCGCTAATGATCACGGAATAGCCGCCCGAACTGACAACTGTGACATTGCTCAATCCATTTTCCGCGCCTTCAACCGCCGTGTAGGGTGAGAGCCTGGTAATTTCCCACTGATAATTCGTGGCGGCCCCCACCGACGTGAACGAATAGGTGTTGTTGTTGGTCAGCGCCGCGGGATTGGGGCCTGAAATCATGGGCGGCGAGTACGCCGGAACATAGTTCACCTTGACGTTGGCCAGGCCGGTTACTGTCGCCACACGCTGAGTGGTCAGGCCGGACGCCGAGAAAGTCATCGCGTAATTGCCGTTGGTGGTCACCGGCACGGCGTAACCTCCCGAATTGGCCGTGATGGCGAAATAGACCGAGCCAGGCACCTGCACCGTGACGCCGCCAATCCCCTCGCCCGCGTCGTAAAAACCGTTCCCGTTGAGATCATAATAAACGACGCCGGTGATCAACGGCGTGTCCGATTGGCTGGTGGCAAAATCTTGCGTGACCAATTGTGGCCCCACCGAGCCATTGGTGCCATCGACCACTCCAATACCGACTTCACGAAAAGTGCTGTTGTGAATGTTGAGCCGGTGTCCGGGTGGAACTTGCATCCCTCCTGTCCCCGGCCCCCAATCCACTTCAAACCCCGCATAGCCATAAAAGACGGACTCGGAATAGGAATAAATATTCTCGCCGGAAGTGTACCAGTTGTATCCCTGGGCTGTGATCCGATCGCCCGGGCTCGAACCATCTGTTCCTGTGTGGCCTTGATATTGGTTTGCGAACATGTCCTGGCTGTGCACGCGCGCGGCAGTCATGAGTTTTGCGTTCATGGCCACTGGCGGAGCGGCCGCAATGGCGTTGAACTGCGATTGCATCAGGTTCGTGTCCACGCCGAATTGAACATACGCTGCCAGCACGTCGGGATCCGTCGTGGTGGCCAGAATCAAGCCTTCGGCGGGCGGGTTTGCCCGGGCGCGGTTGATGTATTCGAGATAAAGCTGCTCTTCATCGGTCGGACTGCCGATGGAATAAGGTGTGATTCCCTCGGGTGGCGGTGACAGCTTGAATTGTTTGACCTGTGGCGAGGCCACTTCCACCGGCGGCGCGGTGGGCGGAGCTTGTGGCGTCCGGCCGCTGGTGGTTAGAGGAACGGGCTGGCCGGGAGAACAAAGCGGCATCAGAACCCAAAAGCAGGCTGCCCAGATGACCGGCAAGGTGGTTTTGTCCTTGATGGATGAAGGCCCGGGGAATGGTTTCGTGTGCATCATGGTGTGGCTTGTTTCATTTGATCCGGAAAAACAACCGATTTTACAGCACTATTGATACCAGCTTTAAGGCTTCAACAATTCGATGCGGTCGGACAAGCGGTCAAAATCGGAATCAACAACCAACAGCGAATCCTGTCGGGCAATCACGGTGGCGGCAATGGCGGCGTCGAAAAATCCCATCACTTTTCCCGTCCGGCGAAGTTCCGCGTTCAGGGCGGCCAGTTGCGCGGCGTCCGCCTCGCCAAACGTGTCAACGAGACTGCGAAATTCATCTTCGTAAAGCCGCCGCGCGCGTTCGCGCAAATGCGCTTTGACGGGTGGATGCGTGCCCACAAGGAATTCCGCCGCGACGTGAACTGGAATGTAAAAGAGGCCGTTATGCGCGGCGATGAACGGTTCCAATCCGCCAATTTTTTCAGCGGCGATCAGAACGCTGGTATCAATCGCGACCGGCATAACCAAAAACTTTACTGGCCGCGTTCATCGCGTTCTTCAATTCTTTCTGTTCGGCCTGGCTGAAGCGGGCGGCTTTGAGGCGTTTTAGCAATTCAGCGCCGGACACACCGACCTTGCGCCGGATTTCCACAACCGTCTTGCCGTGCCGTTTGACCTGGACGGCCTCGCCGCGAGCGATGACGCGATCCACCAAAGCTTTGCTGTCGTTGGCCAGTTCGGTTGCTGTCACAATCATAACTAAAAAATACCTATTTTACCCATACGGTCAAGTTTTGGGTGGATGTTTTAAACCCGTGAATCTAGTCTGACGCCATGTTCCGTCCGTGCATTGACCTGCATGAAGGCAAAGTGAAGCAAATCGTCGGCGGCTCGCTCGGCGATTCCGGCTTGCGCACGAACTTTGTCTCCGACCGCTCCGCCGCGTGGTTTGCCGAACTTTATCAGCGCGACGGCCTGGCCGGCGGTCACGTCATCATGCTCGGTCCCGGCAACGAGACCGAAGCGCGCGCCGCGCTCGCGACATTTCCGGGTGGACTGCACATTGGCGGCGGCGTCAACGCCCAAAACGCGCGCGGCTGGCTCGAGGCCGGCGCGTCGCACGTCATCGTGACCAGCTGGGTCTTTCGCGAAGGCCGCGTGGATTGGGAACGGCTCGGCGAACTGGTCAAAACCGTCGGCAAAAACCGGCTCGTGCTCGATTTAAGTTGCCGCAAGCGCGACGAAAATTATTTCGTTGTCACCGACCGCTGGCAAAAATTCACGGAAGTGGCCATCACGCCGGAAACGCTCCGGAAACTTGCCGGCAGCTGCGCGGAATTTTTGGTTCACGCCGTGGATGTGGAAGGCTTGTGCCGCGGTATTGACCGCGAACTGGTCGGGAAGCTTGGCCGCTGGACGCCGGTTCTGACGACTTACGCAGGCGGCGCAAATTCGCTGGCGGATTTGGAGGAAGTCACGCGGCTGGGCCAGGGGAAAATTGATCTGACGATTGGTTCGGCGCTGGACATTTTTGGCGGCAACGGCGTCCGTTACGCGGACGCCGTTGCATTCAATCGCCGGTTGCGCACCCTGGCGCAGTCTTGATTATTTGGTTTCTTTGATTGTCGAGACCGTCAGCAATTTCTTGCCATCCTTTTCGGAAACCGTGCCGGTGGCCGTCACTTGTTCCGGAGTGGTACAGATGTTCTTGTGAAACGCCGTGGCCGTATCATTCGGCGTCAAATAATAGGTGACGGTTTTGCCGTCTGTTTCCGTTTGAATGGCCGTCTGGCACTCCGAGGCTTCATGCAACGCGCATTTGGCGCATAGCGCCTTGCCGGTGATGGTGACTTCCTTGCCCGAAGCGTCCGCCGCGAGCAGGCGTGAGGTGGAAACCGCCAGCAAAAGGCCGGCGGCGACAGTGAGAAACAATATGGATTTTGTCATAATTATTTGGATTTATGTTATTCGTTATTAAGACAACTTAACTTGAATTTCATTCAAACAAAATTTTGCCCGGCTGGTGCGCCTCCGGCGGCACGGTAAACAGCTCGGCGATGACGATTTGAAATTCTGGAATCAATGCTTCCGCAAGCACTTCACTGCCGGCCAGAATCCCCTTCAACGCCAGACCCCATTCGGTGCTGTGATAAACCTCCACGTTGTCATAGCGCGGATCCACCATCCACAACCGCGGCACGCGAATGTCCTCGTAAATTTGCTTTTTGATGACCGTGTCGGAGCGGTGATCGTCCGTGCTGACGATTTCCACCGCCAGCCAGAGCTTGCCCGTGGCCGCCGTCACGAGCGCGAGGTCGGGACAAAGCGTCGTCGTCCGGGAAATACGGACCTGCGCACGCGGAGCGAACAGCCGGGTGCTGGGAAGATTCGCGACGCTGGCGGTCATCGCGGCATGCAGGCGGCTGCAAATTATTTCGTGCCGCGCGCCCGGCGCCGAACGCGGCAGCGACCCGCCGTCCAAAATTTCCTCATACGGCCCGCTCATTGACACCAGCAAACCAGTGATTGGCGCGGTCGGCAAGCGGACTTTTCGTCCGACTGATTCGCGGGCAAAACTGCCCGCCTTCGCGTCGAACCCTTCGCGCAGCGGACGAAACAGTTCGCACACAAGCACGCGAAAACCGACGACGGGGACGTCGTCGGCTGCATCCGAGGCAGGCGCGCTCCCCAATTCCGGCTGAATCGTTCCGGCTTGGAACACCCGGCTGGAAGCCGGGCGATACGGCAGCCAGGGATGGCTGCCGCCACGGTAGTGGCAGCCTCCTTGTCTGCCGTAGCCGGCGGCATCCCTGCCGCCCGGCCCAAACCCGCACCCATGCCCATGATCTCGTTTTCACAAATTGAACTGCGCCTTTGGTGGAACGTTTGACCCCACGAGCGTGTTTTTCCATTTTTGCATTAAAACAGACTTGCAAACCGGCGCGCGGACGGCTAATCTCCACGCTCTTTTGACAAATTTATGGCAGTAAAAATTCGCATGAAGCGCGTCGGAGCCAAGAACGCTCCGGTGTTTCGCATTGTGGTGGCTGACGGTCGCAGTCCGCGCGACGGCAAGTTCATCGAGGAAATCGGCACGTATCAGCCGTTGAAGAAGGGCGATAATTTCACGCTCAAACTCGACCGCGCCCAATACTGGCTCAGCCAGGGCGCACAGCCGAGCGACACCGTCGCCAGCATCATCAAGAAGGCGGGCAAGACGGTTCCCGTGGCGGCCTGATTTTAATTTTTCGTGCGATGCAGGCGTTCCTGGAATATGTCGTCAAAGGCCTCGTGCAGAATACCGACGCGGTGAGCATTACGCCGGTGGAGCGCGGGGGCATGACGGTTTATGAACTGCGCCTGGACCCGCAGGACGTGGGCAAAATCATTGGCCGCCAGGGCATAACGATCAATGCGATCCGCTCGTTGTTGCTGGCCGGCAGCGCGAAGCAAGGCCTGCGTTGTTCGGTGGAAATTGTCGAAGACAAAACGGTGTAAATGTGCTGCCAGCATCTTGCTGGCAGAACTGTCTTGCCGGCAAGATGCTGGCAACACGTTGGATGAAAATTGACGTGCTCACTTTGTTCCCGGCGATGTTCGCCGGGCCGCTCGACGAAAGCATCGTCAAACGCGCGCGCGATGCCGGTCTGCTGGACCTGAAAATCCACAACCTGCGCGACTGGACGCACGACCGGCACAAGACCGTGGATGACCGGCCCTTCGGCGGCGGACCGGGAATGTTGTTGAAGCCGGAACCGCTCTTTGAAGCGATTGAAAGTTTGAAGCGCGAAAAAACGCGCGTGATTTTGTTGTCGCCCGCCGGGCGAAAATTCAATCAGGCCATCGCGCGCGAACTGGCGCAATCGGAAGATTTGCTGCTCGTCACCGGTCATTACGAAGGCTTTGACGGGCGCGTGCGGGAAAAACTCGCCGACGACGAGTTGTCCATCGGCGATTACGTGCTGACGAACGGCGCGCTGCCCGCGATGGTCGTGATTGATGCGGTGACGCGGTTGCTGCCCGGAGCGCTGGGCGACGACGAAAGTTCGCACGATGAATCCTTCAGCCATGGGCTGCTGGAATATCCGCAATACACGCGGCCGGCGGAATTTCGCGGGATGAAAGTCCCGGACGTTTTGGTTTCCGGCAACCACGCCGAAATTGAAAAATGGCGGCGCGAACAGGCGAAGTTGCGGACAAAAGAACGAAGACCGGATTTGATGAATTAAAATCGGTGGGGACGAGCTGCTGCTCGTCCGGCTGCGCGGCAGCGCAGCCCTACCAAGAAAGAAAATTTATGAACCAGGCATTACAAGACAAAATTGAATCGGAACAATATCGCAAAGACGATGCGAAATTCGCGGTCGGCGACTCAGTGAAAGTGCATACCAAGGTCGTCGAAGGCGACAAGGAACGCATCCAGATTTTCGCGGGCGTCGTCATGGGCAAACGCGGACACGGCCTGAACGAGACGTTCACCGTCCGCCGCATCAGCTATGGCGAAGGCGTGGAACGCGTGTTCCCGCTGCACTCGCCGCGGGTGGACAAGATTGAAGTCGAGCGCCAAGGCTCGGTGCGCCGCGCAAAACTCACCTACCTGCGCAAGCGCCTCGGCAAAGGCGCAACCCTCGTGCGCGAGAAGGAAGAAAAGGTCGTGGAAGCGGCGAAGTAATTCCGCAAATCAATTTCACCAAGGCGGGGCTTTGGCCCCGCCTTTTTTGTTTCACTTTCCGGCCTGATTCAATAAACTGGATTTTCATGAATCGGGTTGCTGTTCAATTTCTGGATCAGGGATTTCACCGAATGCTGTTCGATGCCATGCCTATGCCCGTTTTCGTGGTGGACGAGGATGTGCGCATTCTGGAATGCAACGCGGCGGCGGCCCGATTGTTTGGGCCGGACAAGCAAACGGTCGTAAAGCGGCGGGGCGGGGAAGTGTTGCATTGCGTGCATGCGGTGGAGGTGCCGGAGGGGTGTGGTCGTGCGCCCGCCTGCCCCGATTGCCCGGTGCGCAAAGCCGTGCAGGCGGCTTCCCGAGGCCGGCGCGTGACGCGCCAAAAGGCGCGAATGGAACTGGTTGCCGGGGGCAAGACAACCAAAGTGGATTTGCAAATAAGCTGTAGTTCGTTCACGTACGAACGATCCAAGTTCATCCTGCTGGTCCTCGAAGGCTTGAACGACTGAGTCGGCAAACAATTCCACCAAGGCGGGGCGAAGGTCTCGCCTTTTTTGTTTGAGTTATTTGGGGTAGCACAGGCGTCCCGCCTGTCGTTTCGGGCGTCGCGCCCGAAACCGTCGTGCGACGGACGTTTGCTTTGCGCTTGGACAATGACCGGTTTTCCAATGACCCACGAAGAAATTCGGCGGGACGCCGAATTTGACCCGCGAGACGCAGGTGCTACCCACAGATTTCGGTCAGAACCCTTTTGTGAATTTCCAGGGCGCTCGCGCCGAAGCAGACCAGAACCACTTTCTCGACCGGCTGGTTTCGATCCAGAAAATTTTTCGTCTCGCGCACGGCAATCCACGCCGCGCGGTCCATCGGGAAGCCATACGCGCCGGTGCTGATGGATGGGAACGCCACGGTCTTGATGCCGTGCCGTTCGACCAGCGCGAAACAACTCCGATAACAACTCGCGAGCAGTTCATCCTCGCCGTGATGGCCGTCGTGCCAGACCGGGCCGACGGTGTGAATGACCCATTGGGCGGGAAGTTTGTAACCCCTGGTGATTTTGGCCTGGCCGGTGGCGCAGCCGCCGAGCGCGCGGCATTCCGCCAGCAACTCCGGCCCGGCCGCCCGATGGATGGCGCCGTCCACGCCGCCGCCGCCGAGCAACGTCGTGTTGGCGGCATTCACCATCGCCTCCACGCGCTGTTGCGTGATGTCACCGGCAATGACGGCGATGCGTTGGGAAACGGGCTTGTTGGTCATGGCGTTATTCTTAAACGCAATTCGCCTTTTCCGCAATCGGGGGGCTGTAGCAGAGCACCAGCCGCAGCAGTTGTATGGCGGTCGGTGATGTTGGAGTTCAAGCTTCAGCTTGTCCGGACGCACGTTGAAGCGTGAACTCCAACGGACGTGTCACGACTGGGTTCTATTTCAACCCAGATGATTCGCCGCGTGGGCCATGCCGGCGACGATTACTTTCTTCAGCGATAAACTTCACGGCGGTGCCGGACACGATTGACGCGCACAATCCGGATCGCATCGGCAATTTCGTAAAGCACACGATAATCGCCCACGCGGATGCGCCAGTCGTTCTTGCTGCCCACCAGCTTGCGACAGCCAGCCGGGCGCGGGTTGCCGCCCAGCGCACGAATCGCCGTGATGACCCGGTCATGAATTTCGGATGAAAGCCGGTTGAGGTCCCTCTCGGCGCCGCGTTCAAGGAGAACCCGATACATGGTCAATTGCGGCGGCGTTCGGCCAGATAGTCTTCGAGCGGGCGATAGTGCAACGGTTTCTGGCGGGCGCGCTTCAACCAGGCAACGTCTGCCGCATCTTCGGCGCGTTCCAGCAGTTCCTCGTAATCCTTGATCGGAAGAATTACGGAAACGGGCTTGCCTTTGCGGGTGACAATCTCGGGTTCAAGCACAGTCGTCTTCATGGCGTGTAATCTATCAGCCGGATGGGTTTTCTGCAAACCCGGTCTTTCTTTGGTGTGGTACAGCCGTTTTCAGTGGGACAAGCTCCTCGCGTGCCGGCTCGTCAGTAGCCTCGCCCCACCAAACTGAACCTTTATCCTTTCTTTATCCCAGGTGATTCGCCACGTCGTTCGCACCAGCGACGATTTCATCGCGTGACTTCAGGTTGCGGATGCGCACGTAGGAGTCGCTATCGAACTTCGCGGTGTAAGTGGCTTTCAATTCCTGCGCGCGTTTGAATTGTTTGTCCGATTTGGCGGTCGTGAGCGGATACTCGACGGCGTATCCCGCCGTGCGCAAGTCCTGCACAAGTTTGAGCGAATGTGCGCGGAGTTTTTCGTCTTCGATCAAAATGAAAACGTCCACGTTCGCGTCAAATTTTGGCAGCAGCTCGCGCGCTTTGAGCAGTTCCAGCAGCACCACGTCGCCCATGCCGAAACCGAGCGCGGGCAGGTTCACTTTGCCGCCGCTGATGAGCTTGACGAGGTTGTCATAGCGTCCGCCGCCCGCGATGGCGCGGAATTCGCCCTTGCGGTCGAACGCCTCGAACACCGTGCCGGTGTAATACGCCAGCCCGCGGATGACGCGGTAATCCACCTTCACGAAGTCGCGCAGGCCGCGCGCGGCGAGATTGTCCAGGATGCTCTGCAACTCCGCCGTCGGTTTGCCCGACTTAATGAACGTGTTCACCGCATCGAGCGAGAAACCCAATGCCGTGAGTTTCTTTTCGTTCTCTTCCGGCGACGTGCGCTCCAGTTTGTCAATCGCCTGATAAAATTCGTATTCGCGCGCGGCATCTCCCCTGCCCTGCTTGAAGAAATCCGACCACGCATTCCGGCTGCTCAGGCGGATGACAAAATCCGATTCGGTCAAACCGAACGACCGCAACGTGTCAATGAGCAGCGCAATCAATTCGGCATCCGCCGCCGCGTCCGTCTCACCGATGAGGTCGGCATTGAACTGAAAGTGTTCGCGCAACCGGCCTTTCTGCTGGCGTTCGTAGCGGAAGAGTTGCGGGATGGCGAACCACTTGATGGGCTTTTTGTAATTGCGTTCATGCGCGGCGACCATGCGCGCGAGCGTGGGCGTCATTTCCGGCCGCAACGCCACGGCGCGTTCGCCTTTGTCGGTGAAGTTGTAGAGCTGGCCGACGATTTCCCCGCCGCTTTTGGTGGTGAAGAGTTCGAGCGGTTCAAGCGGCGGGCCGTCGTATTCGCGGAAGCCGTAGCGGCGGGCGGTCGCGCGCCATTTGTCGAAGATGAACTGGCGGGCGTCGGCGCTCCAGACATCGGAATGCGGAAGCGGTTCAGGATAAAAGTCGCGGAATCCGGGCAATCGTTCCATGCCGCAAGGGTAGGGAAGATTTCTAATTAGGAAAACAGGAAATCAGGAAATCATTTTCCCGCTTTCCTGCTTTCTTCATTTTGGAGTCACGCCTGCGGCTGCGCTTTTTGCAGGGGTGAGTTTGAGCACGTCGGCCCGCATTTCCTTGCCGGCCCTGAATTTTACCATCGCCCGCGCGGGAATCGGCACGTCGGTTTCCGGCGCGTTGGGATTGCGGCCGACCCGGGCCTTGCGAATTTTGATTTCGAAGACGCCGAAGTTGCGCAATTCCACCTTGTCGCCCTTGGCGAGCGCCCCGGCAATGTAGTCGAGCGTTTTTTGCACCACGTCGAACACCTGCTGCTGGACGAGGCCGGTTTCATTGCTGATGCGAACAACCAAGTCACGTTTTGTGAGAGTCATAATTTTTTATCGGGTTTTTATCGGGTTGAATTGATTATCATTGAACCACACGGATTGTCCAGAAGTCGCTGGCCAGATTGTCGTCGGTCACATACGCGTAAGGCAAGGTGAAATAACCCTTCATGCCCCATTTGCCGCCCCACGAATTGCGGACGACGAACCACTGCCGGGCATCGTCGTAACCGACGCCGGCAACCGCATGGCCGCCAATGGCCGGCTCGCCGGATTTCGGCAACGACGCGTGACCGGTCCGGGCCACTTGCGCGCTTTCAAAACTTTCGTAAACCGTGAATCCGAACACGAACAGGTAGCCCGAAGCGAGGCAGCCTTTGAGCTGGCTGAGAATCGGCGTCAGGCGTTGATACAAAATCGCCCGGTATTTCAGCGCGTCAGCGTAGCATTGGGGCGTCGGCCTGGTTTTGAACCGGGCGATGACATACGGCCACTCGGTTTCGGGGCAATCGCCCTGCTTGCCCACGCTCTTGATGCCGTCGCGGATCTGCGCACCGCTGTCGGAATCAATCGTGTGTTCGATGGCGCGTTCGTTGTAATAAATGAACAGGCGCGACGGCGTGAAAATCTGCGCGAGCGTTTGCTTCATCCGGTCAAACTCAATGGCTCCGGCAATGGCGTTGGCGGTGCAACTGCCGAGCTGGCCTTGATCATAGACCGGCGGGCATTGCGGGCGAAGGTCAACTTTGGCCGGCAATACACCGGCCAGTTCCACCGGTGCGGCGTAAAAATAGTCGCGCTGATCCGGTAAATCAGGCAGCCAGCCGTAACGAGCAATCTTGTAGCTCATAAGTTTTGTTGCCGCTTTTTACATCAAACGCTCCCATTCAATTATTGAAGTTGATCGGACTTGTCCACAACAAAAGCGGATTCCGGCTGAACCGGGGTGCAACCGGGCACTGTTCTTGGTCGGGAAGTCTGGGCCGGGAGCGCCGGGCGACTGGAAAGTCGCCCGAACCCGCGGACAGGAATGTCCGCGCTACGTGTAGCGCAGGCTTTCCAGTCCCGCATAGCGGGATTCGGGGACTTTCCAGTCCCCAGTTAAGAACAGTGTCCGGTTGCGCCCCCGGACTGGCACTTAAAACTTTACAGCTTTGGGGCGAATTCGCAGAGTATGCGTGTGATTGAAAGCAGTTCAAGGGTTCAACCAGCGCAGTCGTCTTCGGCAACCCGTCTGCCAACGGATTTTGCCGGAGATTTGGGAACCGCCATTCTGCGGGCGCAGAAAAATCTGCTCCATTTGCAGCGACCGGAAGGCTACTGGATCGGCGAATTGATGGTGGATTCCACGCTCGTCTCGGATACGGTGGCCTATCATCATTGGAACGGAAAGGTGGATCCCGAATGGCAGCGCAAGGCGGTCAATCACATCTTCTCGATGCAATTGTCCGACGGCGGCTGGAACATTTATTACGGCGGCCCGTCGGAAGTGAACGCCACCATCAAGGCCTATCTCGCGCTCAAACTCGCCGGCGTGCCCGTCACCGACCCGCGCCTGCTGAAGGCGCGCGAAATGGCGCTCAACCTTGGCGGCGTGCCGCGGATGAACACGTTTTCCAAATTGTATCTGGCGCTGCTCGGGCTTTTTTCGTGGGAATACGTCCCGACGATTCCGTGCGAGGTCATTCTCATCGGCAAATGGTTTCACGTGAACTTTTGGGAAATGAGCAACTGGTCGCGCGCGATGCTCGTGCCGCTGGCCATCATCAACCATTTCAAACCCACGCGCCCGGTGGAGGTGGATTTGGATGAGCTTTATCCCGAAGGCGTTCATGAACGCGACCTCGCGCTCGCGCCCGACCCGGAAAAACTTTCGTGGCGCAATTTTTTCCTGTGGCTCGACCGCCTGCACAAATTCGCGGAATGGTTCGCCGAACACAAAATCCATCCGTTCCGCAGAACCGCCCTCAAAAACGCCGAGCAATGGATGCTGGAACGATTTGAAAATTCGGACGGGCTGGCGGCGATTTTTCCCGCGATGCTCAATTCGCTCATCGCGCTCAAGGCGCTCGGTTATCCGGACGACCATCCGCAGGTCGTTCGCGCCGCGCACGAGTTGAAAAAATTGGAGCACGAAACCGCCGACGCCGTGCGCATTGAGCCGTGTTTCTCGCCGGTTTGGGACACGGCCATCGTCGCCATTTGCCTGCACGAATCCGGCATTCCGGAAAATCATCCGATGATGAAGAAAGCCGCCGAATGGCTGATGGAAAAAGAAATTCGTCTTCGCGGCGACTGGATCCACAAAAACCCGGTCCCGCCCGGCGGGATCGAACCCAGCGGCTGGGTCTTCGAGTTCAACAACCAGTGGAATCCCGACGTGGACGACACCGCCATGGTGCTGCTCGCGCTGCGAAAAATCCCGACGGACAACCCGAAAAAACGCGACGAGTGTTTCCAGCGCGGTTTAAAGTGGATGATGACCTTCCAGTGCAAGGACGGCGGCTGGGCGGCGTTCGACAAGGATT
>DAIRTX010000013.1:0-34069 GCA_036803685.1 Verrucomicrobiota bacterium
GCAAACGCCGCAAACGGATGGTCACAGCCGCCAAAGGCTACCGGATGCGCCGCTCGAAACTTTACCGCTACGCGTCCGACGCAGTTGATCATGCCCGGCAATATGCCTATCGCGACCGCCGCGTCAAGAAACGCACCTTCCGTTATCTCTGGCAGGTGCGCATTAACGCCGCCGCCCGTGCTGCCGGCATTACTTACAGCCGGTTTATTGAAGGCCTCAAGGCCGCGAAAGTCGCGCTCGACCGCAAGATCCTCGCCGACCTCGCCGCCACCGATGCCGCCGCGTTTACTCACCTGGTGAAAATCGCCCAGGACGCGCTCAAGGCCAAAGGCGTGAAATCGTAGGAAGTTTAAAGTTTTCAGTTTTCCGACGGGCGGCCAGCAATGGTCCGCCCGTTTTGTTTTGGAATGGGAACATCGAAAATCCAAGTTTCGCCCGCCTGTTGATTCGATTGTTGGATGCCTGCTCGCGACACCGACTTTGTCGCGTGCTTGTGGAAACGGAGTTTATCGGGGCCCGCTCGCGACACCGACTTTGTCGCGTGCTCGCGGAAACGGAGTTTATCGGGGCCCGCTCGCGATTTATCGGAGTTGGATGTTCCCTTTGAAAAAACTTCCCTTCTTTGTGTCTTTTGCGCCCTTTTGTGGCTAATCTTTTTGAAAATTTATGGCCGGACTGATTGACCAAATCGAACCATTGAAGCAAACCGCACTCGCGGAACTCAAAGCCGCGCCCGACCTCGCCGCGCTCGAACAAACCAAGGGCGCATGGCTCGGCGCCAACGGCAAGTTCACCGCGCTGATGAAACAACTCGGCACGCTCTCAAAAGAGGAAAAGCCCGCCGCCGGCAAATTTATCAACGCCGCCAAAATCGCCCTTGAGGCCGCGCTGGCCGAACGCCGCGCTGAACTCGAACTCAAAGCAGCGTTGCCCAAGGAACCGACCGATTTCACCCTGCCCGGTCGCCGCCGCGCCCTCGGCAAACTCCATCCACTCACGCAAGTGACCGAAGACATCGTCCGCGCCTTCCGCAAGCTCGGCTTCGCCGTCGCCGACGGCCCGGAAATCGAGGACGAGTATCACTGTTTCGACGCGCTCAACACCCCCGCCGACCATCCCGCCCGCGATACTCAGGATACATTTTATCTTAACGTGCTCGGAGCGTCCCGCTCCGAGAGCCATTCTGCCGGCGAGACGCCGGCAGCACGTTCACTGCTTCTCCGGACGCACACCTCGTCCGTCCAAATCCGCGTGATGAAATCGCAGCCGCCGCCCGTGCGCATCATCGTGCCGGGACGCGTGTATCGCCGCGACAACGCCGACGCCACGCACAACCCGACCTTCCAGCAGATTGAAGGGCTCTACGTGGACAAAAACGTCACCGTGGGCGACCTCAAGGGTACGGTCGAATTCGTTTTCAAGGAATTGCTCGGCAGCGACGTGAAGATTCGTTTCCGTCCGCACTACTTCAGCTACACCGAGCCGAGCTTCGAGATTGATTTCAGCAGCGCGCTCGTGAAGAAGATGGGCAAGGACTGGCTGGAAATCGCCGGCTGCGGCATGGTGCATCCGCAGGTGTTTGAGAACGTCGGCTACGACCCCGAAGTCTGGACCGGCTGGGCGTTCGGCTTTGGCATCGAGCGCATCGCGATGATTCGTTACGCCATCAACGACATCCGGCTCTTTTACGAAAACGACGCGCGGTTTTTGAAACAGTTTTAACCGATGCAAAACGAACTCGACATCGTTCGCGACGTTTCGCGACGGCTTGACGCGGCGGGCATCGGTTACATGCTCACCGGCTCAATGGCCATGAACTACTACGCCCAGCCGCGCATGACCCGCGACATTGATGTCGTCGTCGCGTTGCGCCGTGAGGATGCCGAACGCGTGGTGAAGTTGTTCAGCCCGGACTACTACGTTTCGCGTGAAGCGGTGGACAGTTCCATCGCCAATCAATCCCTGTTCAACCTCATCCACAACGAAAGCGTCATCAAAGTGGACTGCATCGTCCGCAAGCAGACGGATTACCGCCTGAACGAATTCAACCGCCGGCAGCGGATCAAAATTCAGGACTTTGAGACCTGGATTGTCAGCAAGGAAGACCTGATTCTCTCCAAACTTTTTTGGGCAAAAGATTCGCACTCGGAAGTGCAACTCCGCGACGTGAAAAATCTCGTCGCCACCGGCTGTGACCGCGCCTATATCGAACGTTGGACGGCGGAACTCGGTTTGGCTAGTTTGTGGCAGGAAATCGCACATGACTGACACCCCGCCAGAAATCGCCGAACTCGTCCGGCAAATGCTGATGACGCGCTCCGCCGAGGAACGCTTCCTGATGGGCGTGCGGATGTTCGACGCGGCGCGTGCCATGGCGCTGGCCTCTCTGCCCGCCGGGCTTTCGCCAGAGGAGTTGAAACGCCAACTTTTCCAGCGGCTCTATGGTCAACCGATGCCATCTTGAACTGCCATGAGAACGCATTCTGATGAAGCCATTTCTGCATTAATCGGCGCTGCGATTACTTGGCTCTTTTCGAAGCTTAAATAGCATGAAAGTCACCCTTAACTGGCTCAAACAATACGTTGATTTCGACTGGTCGCCCGAACAACTGGCGGAGCGGCTCACCCTGCTCGGCCTCGAAGTCGAGGGCGTCCACAAAACCGGCGGCGAGTTCGACGGCATCGTCGTCGCCCAGGTCATCACCAAGGACAAGCACCCGAACGCGGACAAGCTCACCGTCTGCCGCGTAAACGACGGCCAGGGCGAACGCCAGATTGTTTGCGGCGCGCAGAATTTCCAGCCCGGCGACAAAGTCCCGCTCATCCTGCCCGGCGCGTCGCTGCCGCCCAAGCCCGGCGAGAAGGAACCGTTCACCATTAAGGTCGGCAAAATTCGCGGCGTGGAATCGCACGGCATGATGTGTTCGCCGCAGGAACTCGGCCTGCCCGACCAGGTGGACGGCCTGCTCATCCTGCCAGCGGACGCCAAGGTCGGCCAGCCGTTCGCCGAATATCTCGGCCGCACCGGCGGCGACGTGGTGTTCGATCTCGAAATCACGCCGAACCGCCCGGATTGGAACAGTGTCATCGGCATCGCCCGCGAAATCGCGGCGGTGACGGGAAACAAGTTGAAGATGCCAGACATTAACTCGGTAGGGCTGCGGTGCTCCGCAGCCCCATCTTCAAAGGACGCGCAGCAGCGCGTCCCTACCAGTGATTTGGTCTCCGTCCGCCTCGATGATCCTGATCTTTGCCCGCGTTACACGGCGCGTGTCGTCAAGGGCGTGAAGATCGGCCCCAGCCCGGACTGGCTTCGCTCGACGCTGGAAAAAGTCGGCATCCGCAGCATCAACAACGTCGTGGACGTGACGAATTACGTGATGCTCGAAATCGGCCAGCCGCTGCACGCATTCGATTATCATCTTATTTCCCGTAGCCGCCGACGTGAGTCGGCGCAAACTTCGGATGGGAAGAATGCGCCGTCTGACGACGGCGGCTACAAGCCAACGATTGTCGTGCGTCGTGCCAAAGAAGGCGAAAAGTTCAAAACCCTCGACAACGTTGAACGCACGCTCACGAAAGAAATGCTTTTGATCGCCGACGAAGAAAAAGGCATCGCGCTCGCCGGTGTCATGGGCGGGCAAAATTCCGAGATCAAGGACAACACCGCGGACGTGTTGATCGAGAGCGCGTATTTCTCGCCCACGAACATCCGCCGCACGAGCAAGACACTAGGACTGCGCACCGACGCCAGCTATCGTTTCGAGCGCGGCGCGGACATTGACATCAACGACTGGGCCAGCGCGCGTTGCGCACAATTGATTCTCGAAACCGCCGGCGGCCAGCTCGCCGAAGGCGTCGTGGACGCCTACCCGAAACCGGTCGAGCCGAAGCAAATCACCTTGCGGCATCACAAGGTGAACGAGTTGCTCGGCATCGAGCTTCGGCCTGAAGAAATTGAGTTTTACCTCGGCCAGCTTGGCCTGAAAACCACCGGTCGCAAGGCGCGGCCAATCGGCGCAAACGCCGCGCCGGAACCGGTAACGTTTCAGATTCCCACGTTCCGCGTGGATTTGAAACGTGAAGTGGATTTGATCGAAGAAATCGCCCGCCTGCATGGCGTTGAAAAAATTCCATCCACACCCCCGCGCGGCGCGTTTGGCGCAAACGCATTCGACGCGACGCACGACGTCCTGGCGGAAGCGCGGCGGATTTTGAGCGGGCTGGGTTTGAATGAAGCGCAGGGGCAAACCTTGATAGCAAATGCAGAATGCAGAATGCAGAATGCAGAATTGGTGGCGCTGGCGAATCCGCTGAGTGCGGACATGGACGTTTTGCGGCCGAGCTTGTTGCCCGGCCTGATTCATTCGTTGCGGCACAACGTCAGTCACAAAAATTATGACGTGGCGTTGTTTGAAATCGGGCGGGTGTTCCAGCGTGCTGCCGGCGTCCCGCCGGCAGATCAAACTGGAAAACAGTCCCGTCAGCAAGATGCTGGCAGCACGTTCAAGGAAGAGCGCCGCGTGGCCATCGCGCTCACGGGACAACGCGCCCTGCCCTTCTGGAGCGGAGACGAACGTGACGCCAAGTTTGACACCTACGATTTGAAAGGCGTGCTGGAGGAATTTTTCGACCAATTCGGTTTGCGCAGAATGACCTTTAGCCGCCGTCCCGATTCATCGGGACTCTTTCTCGAATCGGCCACGATATCGCTCGGCAAAAATCAAATCGGTGAATTCGGCCAGTTGTTGCCCGCGCTCGCGAAGAAATACGATTTGCGCGACGCCGTGCTGCTGGCGGAATTGAATCTGGATTTGCTGCTTGCGTGTCGCAATCCGGCCAGGTCATTCAAGCCTTTGCCTGCGTTTCCCGCCATTCGCCGGGACGTGGCGATGATTGTGCCCGAAGCGACGACACACGACGCAGTTCTGCAAATTGTGAAGCAAACCAAACCGGCGAATCTGGAAACAGCAGAGTTATTCGACGTGTTTCGCGGCAAGCATGTGCCGGAAGGACAAAAGAGCCTGGCCTATGCCTTCACCTACCGTGCCGTGGACAAGACGTTAACCGACGCCGAAGTGAATGCCGCACACACGAAAATTGTGGAAGCGTTCAAGGCACAGTTGCAGGCGGCCGTGCGTGAATAGATCCGCGAACATTACCTTGCTCGGCAAAGCCCGCTTCGCGTCGCCGATCCGACACTCGGTCAGTGACGAGGCGCGCGTACCGTTGCATATTGTGCGGACGCCCGGCGTCACGCCGCCGGAGGAACTCCTTTTCGAGCTGGCCGGCCCGCGCGAAAAACTTTTCTTCGATCCCAAAGACACTCGTGCCGGCATTGTAACCTGCGGTGGAATTTGCCCCGGATTGAACACCGTCATCCGCTCCGCCTTCCTGGAAATGCACCATATTTATGGGGTGAAGGAAGTGCTGGGCTTCCACGACGGTTATCACGGACTTGATCCGGCGAGCGGATTGGAGCCAATCGTGCTCACCCCCGACCTCGTGGACGACATCCACAAGGAAGGCGGCACCGTTCTCGGCACATCGCGCGGCCCGGTGGACATCAGCGGAGCGGTGGACCATCTCATCAAACGCGGTGTGAACATCCTGTTCGTCGTTGGCGGCGACGGCACGCAACGCGGTGGTCATGAGCTTTTTCGGGAGGCACAAAAGCGCGGTCATGCGCTGGCGGTCGTGGGCATTCCGAAGACCGTTGACAACGATGTGCCTTATATTTCGCGCACTTTTGGCTACCAGACCGCGTTGGAGGAAGCGGCCAGGGTCATCACCTGCGCCCACACGGAGGTGCATAGCGTCCAGAACGGCATCGCCCTCGTGAAATTGATGGGACGGCACGCCGGGTTCATCGCCGCGGCAGCCACAGTGGCCAGCCAGGACGTGAACTTCTGTTTGATCCCGGAAATCCCGTTCAAGCTGGAAGGCGAAGGTGGATTCCTCAACGCGTTGAAGAAACGCACACTGAACCGGGCGCACGCAGTCATCGTGGTGGCCGAAGGCGCCGGGCAGAACCTGCTGGAAAACAAAGGCGAGGAACGTGACGCTTCGGGGAACGTCAAACTCAAGGACATCGGCTCGTTCCTCCGTGAAAAGATCGAGTCTTACTTCCGGGCGGAAAAAATTCCCGTGGTGATGCGTTACCTGGACCCGAGCTACATCATCCGGAGCGTGCCCGCCGATGCGGAAGACGCGATCCTGTGCGACCAATATGCCCGCAATGCCGTGCATGCCGCGATGGCGGGCAAGACCGGCCTGGTGATTGGGTTGCTGCATGACCACTTCATCCATGTGCCCATTGAAATGCTGGCGAAACAGGTAAAACGTGTGGATCCCAACGGCTCCATCTGGCACGCGGTGCTGGCCACCACCGGGCAACCCGCGCGTTTTGAGTAAGGCCAGATCCGGCTGATGTCCGGTAATTGGGGAGGTTCGCCTTACTCAAAAGAATGCTTGCGTGTGGCTCAATCTTGTTTTGAATTAACGCCATGAACGTGAAACCATTCCTTGTCATCCTTGCTGCCAGCGTCCTTTTCCTCGGTCTTTTGGCGGGTTGTGCCAGTCCCAAACATCCGGTTGCTCAAAGCCCGAAGCCACCTGTCAGCCCGGAGCCACCTCCCGCCATCGTGAAAACCAACCGGCTTGTCATTCACGCGGACCAGCCGGGCGCGAAGATCAGCCGGAACATCTATGGTCAATTTTCCGAACACCTTGGCCGTTGTGTTTATGAAGGCATCTGGGTGGGCGAGGACAGCCCGATTCCCAACACGCGCGGCATCCGCAATGATGTCGTCACCGCGTTGAAAAAAATCCGGATCCCCGTCATCCGCTGGCCGGGCGGTTGTTTCGCCGACGAATATCACTGGATGGATGGCATCGGCCCGCGCGATCAACGACCTTCCCGAATCAATACGACCTGGGGTGGCGTCGTGGAGAACAACCAGTTCGGCACCCACGAATTTCTGGATTTCTGCGATCAAATTGACGCGGCGCCTTACATCAGCGGCAACGTCGGCAGCGGCACGGTGGAGGAGCTGATGCAGTGGATCGAATACATGACCGCCACCACCAATTCGATCATGAGCGATCTGCGCCGGGAAGACGGGCGCAAGGAGCCATGGAAAATCCCGTTCGTCGGGGTGGGCAACGAAAGCTGGGGCTGCGGGGGCGAAATGACACCGGAATATTATTCGGACAATTTCCGCCGGTACAACACGTTCGTGAAGGATTATCCGGGCAACAAGATTTACCGCATCGCGTCCGGCTCGAATGGCGACGACACCAACTGGACGGAGGTGCTGATGAAAAACGTGGGCAAACGCATGAACGGACTTTCGCTGCACTATTATACATTGCCAACCGGCAATTGGAAAAACAAAGGCTCGGACCTGGCCTTCAGCGAAACCGAATGGTTCTCGACGCTCCAGCGCGCGCTGAAAATGGATGACCTCGTGACCCGTCACTCCGCCATCATGGACAAATACGACCCGCAGAAAAAAATCGGCCTCATCGTGGACGAATGGGGCACGTGGTATGATGCCGGGCCGGGCGGCAATCTTGGAATTCTTTATCAGCAGAACACATTGCGCGACGCGCTGGTCGCCGGAGCCACGCTCAACATTTTCAACCAGCATTGCGACCGCGTCAAAATGGCCAACATCGCCCAACTGGCCAACGTCCTGCAGGCGATGATTCTGACCGACAAGGAAAAGATGACCGTCACGCCGAGTTATTGGGTGTTTGAAATGGACACGGTCCATCACGACGCCACGCTGCTGCCCAGCGACCTGCAAAGTGTGGATTATTCATTCGGTGACAAAAAAATTCCGGAGGTCAGCGCGTCGGCGTCGCGCGACCAGGCGGGTAAAATCCACGTCACGCTTTGCAACCTGAATCCCAATCAATCCGCTGACGTCACGTGCGAATTGCAGGGCGCCAAGGTGACAAAGCTTTCCGGCCGCATCCTGACCGCGCCGGAAATGAACGCGCACAACACCTTCGACCAGCCGGACAATGTGAAACCAACCGAATTCAACACCTTCAAGGTGACGGACAACGGATTCGTCACAACACTGCCGGCGAAGTCAGTGGTGGTTTTGGAAGTTGACTGACCCGAAAACCCGCGTCAGGAAATCAACGACGGATGAGCACGGATGGACACGGATTTTTTCTGCTGCTTTCTCCCTCTCCTCTGCGGAGTGGAGGAGAGGGTTGGGGAGAGGCGGCACGTTTGTTTCGATTTCCCCTCTCTCCGGCTCTCTCCCCGTTCGTTCCTCACGGGGCGAGAGGGTGAGTTCCTCCAGCTTTAATCCGTCCCGCTCTGCGGGATCCGTGTCCATCCGTGGTTCAATACAAATTTCGGGATAATCATTCCGTCTGGACGAACGGCGGGATGGGGCAATCCAGCGTGTCGGCAACGGCGCGGAGCAGTTCAGCTTCGCTCTCCAGCATCATGCCGTCGGCACCGACCGTATAGACACAGGCCTCAATCAAATTCCTTTTAATGGTCGGCACGGCCAGCGTGAGGCGGTTGAGCGCGGCGTCAATCTTGTCCACGCCGCATTGCTCGCGCGGCAGCAGCGTCAGATCGCCATCGTTGGGCGCGCGCAGATACGGCGCCCCGGTTTCAAAGGCCTTTTCGATTCCAGCGCCATCGCTGCTGCCGACGTTGGCGAGCGCGGACAGCACGACGGCGCAATCCGGCACGAGCGGCTTGAGCGTGTAGTATTGGGCGACCGGCGGACGCGCCCCGCTGAATTGCAGCGTGAGATGGCGAAGAACGATTTTTTGCAACACGAATTCAAACAGTTCAACTTTTCCGTCGCTTTCGATGAGCCACTGGAGCGTCTGCGAAAACCGGCTGAACTGCTCCGCGGTCAACTGCCGCAGCGCGCCCAACGCGAGATTGACGATCGGCAAATGCGCGTGCGTGGCGGCGGATGAAACATCGGGATACAGCGCGGCGGTTTTCTGATGGACCGCCGGTTCAACGCGCTGGGCCAGCCCGGCAAGTTGTGCGTCCCGCAATGCGGGATCCGGACTGAGCAGCATCGCGTAAATCAGCGCCACGGCATCCAGCGGTTCGCGCGCGGCGGCTTTTACACTGTCGGGCAATGAATCGCGCAATTGCCCGGCGTATTTCAGATGCAACGGCGTGGGATTGCCGAGATTCGGCATGACGGAACGCGAGCGGATGACCGGCGGCGTTGATGCGCTGCCCGAGGCAATGATGGCACCGCCAAGCACGATCTTGAAAATGTCCGGCAGCGGCTTCGGCGTGTGTTCCAATTCGGAAATGGCGGCGCGCTTGACGACTTCAATTTGTTTTTCATCGAGCGGCGGAAATTTGCCGTCCCAAGCCGGATCAATGGCGCGGACGCGGTCGGGAATCGGCGGATGCGTCGCCATGATGCCGAAGAATGGTTCGCCCAGGCCGTTGCCGAAAAACATGTGGCAAAGGTCGGGCGCGTGCTCGGATTCCAGCTTCGAGCCGTAACCGTAACGGCCGATTTTCTGGAGCGCGCCGGAAAGGCCGCCGGGATTGCGCGTGAATTGCACGGACGAGGCATCGGCGAGAAATTCGCGCTGCCGGCTGACGGCGGCCTGAATCAAACGGCCAAAGAAAACGCCAATGAAACCGAGCAGCAGCAAGGCCAGGCCGACGAGCGGCAGTGGGTTCCTGTCCCGTCCGCTGCTGCGCGCCCGCAACAGGATCCGGCCGATGGTGGCGATGCACAGGAGGCCGAAAATGATGCCGATGAGCCGGATATTCAACCGCATGTCGCCGTTCAAAATGTGGCTGAATTCGTGTCCGATGACGCCCTGCAACTGGTCGCGTGAAAGCAGTTGGATGCAGCCGCGGGTTACGCCGATGGCGGCATCGCTGGTTGTGTGGCCGGCGGCGAAGGCATTAATGGCGCGTTCCTCGTTAAGCACATAAACCTGCGGCACGGGCACGCCGGAAGCGATGGCCATTTCCTCCACAACATTGAGCAGCTTGCGTTCGTCCGGGTCGGTGGTGTTCGAATTCACGAGCCGTCCGCCCAGCAAAGTGGCCACGGAGCCGCCACCGCCGGCCAGTTCATTCGTTTTGTAGGCGCTGCCGATGACAATGACCGCCAGCACACCGACGGTGACGCCGAAAAAAAGTTTTGCATTCCACAGAATCAGCTGCGGTTGTTCGTCGTAATGATGATGGTGCGACTGGGCCGCGGAAAAAATGATCAACCCGACGAAGTAGCAGGCGACAATAATTGCCGCAACCGCAAGAATGAAGTAGAAAACGAGCAGTTTTGTTTTACGGCGGGTTTTGTCTTGTTGGGCAAAAAAATCCATTGAAACGTGCTGCCGGCATCTTGCCGGCAGACCATTATTTGAAATTTGTCATTATTGTTTCTGCCGGCAAGATGCCGGCAGCACGCCATCACGAAAACGAAACCTTCGGCGCGTCCTTTTGTTCCGGCTTGTCAACGACAAACAGTTCCGCCGGGCCGAAGTTGAACATGCCGGCAACGAGGTTGCTCGGAAAGATTTCGCGGTCGGTGTTATAGACCATGACCGAATCGTTGTAAGCCTGCCGCGCGAAGGAAATTTTATTTTCCGTGGAAGTCAACTCCTCGGTGAGCTGCATCATGTTCTGGTTGGCCTTTAAATCGGGATATTGCTCGGAAACCATCATCAGGCGGCTCAATGTGCCGGCGAGGCCGCTTTCGGCGGAAACCAGATTTTTCATGGTGCCGGCATCGCCGGGATTTGCGGCGGCGGCCTGCGAGGCGGCGTAGGCGATGTTGCGCGCCTTGGTGACATTCTCCAGCGTCTCGCGTTCGTGCTTGATGTAGCCCTTGGCAATCTCGACCAGGTTCGGAATCAGGTCGTAGCGGCGCTTGAGCTGCACGTCAATTTGCGCGTAGGCGTTCTTAAAACGGTTGCGCATCGTGACGAGTTTGTTGTAAACGCCGATGACGAAGCCGACCAGGCCCAACAGCACCACCAGCACAACAATTGCAATAATCAGTCCGATTCCCATAGCCATAAATTTCCTTTGTTGAATTTGATTTACAATTAGGCCAAAGCCCGCCACCCGGCAATGATAATTTGCCCGTCTTTTTGGAATCGGCCGCCAGTTACGGTCCGATGCTTCCGATTGCGCAGCTAATCAAGATTAGAATAGTATCTAATAAATTTCGCTTGATTAAAGAAAAACTTGTAACTTTTCGCGCCGGGCGTAAGTAAGATGGCTTATTCATATGGCGTTCAACGGATGATCGGGTGGGCGCGTGTGGGTGGTGTTGGAATTTGAGTTCGTGTTCCGGTCAGAATAAAATGAAATCAAGCGCCCAGGGATCCGTGAGTTTTTTGAAGTGTCCGGCGGGCACGCTGGGAGCGCTGGCGGTCTGTTTCCTCCCCTTATGCGTCCCGGCGGCGGGACTTTCCGGCTCCCTCCAGGCCAGCAACGTGGAGAGCGTGATTTACGGAGATGATTTTTTCAAACCGGTGGCGGCATTGAAGATTGGGAGAATTTTCACCGACCATCGCCGTCTGGGTTTCTTTCACATCAAGTTGCTGCCCATGTTGGTCGCCGAGGGGGTTCACTTGGAATTTGCCCAAGCCACCCCGCAGACCAACTGGCTGGAAGGTTTCCGTTTCGCCCCGGCGCCGTCGGTCAGCCGGAGTGCCGTTGAATGGCGCGACTTCAGTGTGTCTATCGCGCAGGAAAAATTGCCGCGCTTGCAGGCGGATCGCGTCCACCCGACGGTGACTGCCAGTTCCATTGTCTGCCAGCTCGAAGGCGTGACCGTGCAGGCCGGGCTTGAACGGCTCAAGGTGCCGAAGGCCGAACTGCGGGCGGAAGGACAGTCCGGACAGGTCGTGTGGACGCGCTCCAACAGAGTCATCCAATGGGATTTATTTACCGGCCAATGCAGAACCAATTCAGTCGAACGAGGATCACAAAATGAAAAACCATAAGCTGTTGTTGTTCATATTAACGGGACATCTCTTAGCCTCCGGTCTGGCGGCGCAAACCGCCGATGGCTTGGTGTCGGCCGGCAGGGCGTGCCTGGTCGCGCACAACCTAACCGGTGCTTATTCAAATTTTAACGCGGCAGTGACCTTGTCACCGACCAATGAAGCGGCCAACGCGCTGGCGGCGGTGACGCGCCTGCTGCTCCTGCCGCAACAGCCGGCGGGCAGCAATTTTCTGAATCGGCTCGGGTTTTCCGTCAGTGGGCGGGACATTTACAACTGGACGGCAGCTCTCCCCAAGGACCCCAACGGGAGTACTGTGTTGCCGGCCAACTTTAATTCCTCCGAGGCCATTTCGTTTTACCGCACGAATATCATGGTTGCCCTCGCGGCGTCGCGGACGAATCTGGCCCGCATCACCAATCAGGCGTTCACGCTGTCCCTCACCGTGAATGAAACCTCGATTGAAAGCGTGACGGTGGATTATGGGGACATCCTGCTCTTGCAGGCGCTTGAGCGCGTGACGGAATTCATGGGTTACACTCTGAACGCGCACAATTTCAGCGTCGTGATCAACCATCTGAAAGACCTCGGCAACGCCGACCCAAGCCAGTTGTCCATCCAGCGCGTGCTCGCCGATTATCCAAGTCTGCTCACGCAAGCCAGCGCGGCCGATCTGGCGTCCTCGAAAGCCGCTCTCACCAACGCGATTGCTCTCTACCAGCAGGCCTCGGATTTTATCCGGAACACCCGCCCCGCCGGAGCCGTGCGGTTGTTTAACCTGGAAACAAATGATCTGGTTGCCGAAGCGCAGTTCCGCGATGAACTGGCGAAAACGCCGCAATCCCTGAATGGTCCGGTGAAGTTCAATACGAATGATACTTTCTCGCTCTATGCCGGCGCTTATTTTGCCGGGACCAAGTCGTTGCGCAGCTTGGTGCCGCAATTCAACGGCAACCGATACGTCAACAACTCGTTGCCGGATTACACGTTCGGCGGGTTCCTGGTGGATGAACCGGCGTGTGACACGGAATCGCTCCTCCGGGAAAAGTTGGGACGTTCTTATGCCGGCATCTACATCGGCGACCTGTACGATTCCTACTATTATCTCGGCAGTTATGCCGTCATTGTCCGCACCAACCAATTAGCCACGGTGGTTGGCTATGACGAAAGCCAGGCGAACGGCATCTTCTTTGATTTCAAGGTCGGCGATGATGGCTACTGGGAGTTCGAAACCAACGGGGTTTACGGTTCGGGCAATTTTTACAAGGACGGCTTTCAGGATGGTGAAGTGGATTCACCCATGGGAACGGACTGGCTGTACGGAGAACGTCAGCCGGCTTTGGGTTCCTTCCAAAATGCGGCTGGTTATTACACTGGAACTTGGACAGGTGGGGGGGTATCCGGACAACTGAGGGCTGTTCTGTCCGCCGATGGCCAGGTTTATTTTTGCGAGATTGATTCGACCGGAGAACTGGGCGATGGCGGTTGGGGCGAGATTGATTCGACCAACCACTTCACAGGCGCAAGTGTGCATGGAACGGAGGTGGTGGGGACGCTCAACCGCACGGCGTTTACCATGACCGGCACTCTCACCAACAGCGATCAGAATCAGATCACGTCTGGCACATGGAGCATGAGCCGCTCGGCGAATGTGCCCTTCGATGTGCCGCCGGTAATCACCACGCCGCCGCAAAGCAAAATTGTTCCGTTGGGCACGAATGTGACGTTCAGCCTCGTCGCAACCGGCAGCCCGCCGTTATGTTACCAATGGTTTTCCAATGACGTGGCCATCGCCAAAGCCACCAACACCAGCCTGGTGTTGAGCCATGTCCAGAGGAGCAGCGCGGCTACTTACTCGGTTTCAGTCCGCAACGTTGTCGGCGAAGCCGATGCGACCGCCAGCCTGCTGGTTTCGTCTCTGTCAACAGCGATGATGCCGGTGGCGACAAATGCCAATGTTCTTGAGTTCAGCTTTGGGCTGGCTTCCGACGGCACAAATTATCTGGTCGGTTTTTCATCCGGCGCCAATGTCTGCGCGCAACTCTTGTCGCCGAATGGAACCCGCATTGGTTCGGCGCTCATCCTCGGCGGTGGCGCCGGGATTATTCCGCCGCAGGCCCAGGTTGTTTCCGGCAGCACCAACTACCTCGTGATTTGGTCGGATACCACCATCAGTTCGGGGGTGGACATGTTCGGCCAGTTTGTCTCGCGGAGCGGCGCGAAAATCGGCTCGAAGTTTCCACTGCTGCAATCCCTGGGCAGTCATGGATTTCAAGCGATTGAATCGCTTGCCTCCGATGGCACCAACTATCTCGTCGTATGGATGGACGAAGCGAACCTGACGGGGACCGGCACGAGTGCTTCCTACGGCCAGTTGGTGACGGCCGCCGGCGCATTGTCCGGCCCGGAGTTCGTGTTGGCCGAAGTGGGAGCACCGAACCCGGCGGAGGGCGTGACCGTCGCATTCGGCAAAACGAATTACCTCGCGACGTGGCAGAGCGGATTTTTAACAGGCTACCCAGACGACTACGATGGCCATTATACCACCTACGGCGCGTTTATTTCCCCGGGTGGTGCGGTGGGCGACCCGTTTCCCATCAGCCAAACCGATTCTCCGGACAATAATTTTTCACCCGGCATGGCGTTTGACGGCACCAATTATCTCGTCGTATGGAATCGAAATATCGGCACACCCTCTAGTGGTTGGATCAATGAATGGGCTCAATACGGCCGGTTGGTTTCGGCTGATGGAACTTTCCCGGGCGACGAGGTGCTGGTGTCTGCGGTATGGAGTATGATGCCTTCGCTGGCATTCGACGGTTCGAATTATCTGATGGCTTGGAACTTCAACACCACCAAAGCGGATCAAAATATTCACTTCCGCTTCTTTGACCGGTCGGCCAGCCCGCTGGGGACGGAGTTCGTCCTGTTTTCAGCACAGGGAGCCAATGCCCCGCTGTCCGCATGGAATGGCGTCATTTTTGACGGGAAGCAATTCGCCATCGCCGCCACGCTGGGAGTGTTCACGACGAATTCAGGTTTGATCAGTGCCGACGTTTATACCGCATTTCTGCCGGCCAGTGGCGGAGCGACGACACCGACCATCCTGGTGCAGCCGCTAAGCCAGACAAATGCAACGGGCACGGTGGCGAGGTTCACCGTAACCGCTGCCGGACTGCCGCCGCTGGGCTACCAGTGGCAAAAGAACGGAACCAATCTGGCGAATGGCGCACGTATTTCCGGTGCGACCGCCGGCAGCTTGACGGTCAGCAATCTCGCGACGACAGATGCCGGGAATTATTCTGTCAATGTCGGCAATTCCTTTGGCAGCGTGACCAGCTCCAATGCTGTCCTAACCGTTTTTATTCCTGACACGGCCAAGCCGACGGTGACCATCAGTTCGCCGACGGCGAACCAGCATTGGAGCAACGAGGTGTTCACAGTGACAGGCAAGGCTGGTGACAACGTAAGTGTGGCCAATGTATTTTATTCGTTGAATGGTTCAGGTTGGGCACCCGCAGTGACCGCCAACAATTGGAGCAACTGGACGGCACAAGTCACTTTGGTTCCTGGCACCAACACCGTTCAAGCCTACGCGGTGGACACCGTCGGCAACTTTTCGACCACCAACAAAACCAGCTTGGTTTACATCTTGAGTGCGCCGCTGACGGTCAGCACCAACGGGAACGGAACCATCAGCCCGAACTACAACGGCGCGTTGTTGCAGATCGGGCAGAACTATTCGATGACAGCCACGGCCTCGGCAGGCTTTGGCTTCACCGGTTGGACGGGAAGTTCAACGACGAACGGCGCGACGCTAAAATTCGTGATGGCATCCGACCTGACGTTCACGGCCAACTTTGTGGACACGGCCAGGCCGACGAACGGCATCAGTTCGCCGACGGCGAACCAGCATTGGAGCAACGCGGTGTTCACGGTCAGTGGCAAAGCCAGAGACAATGTCGCCGTGGCCAATGTTTTTTATTCGTTGAATGGTTCCGGTTGGGCGGCAGCTTCGACGGCCAATGCTTGGAGCAACTGGACGGCACAAGTCACTTTGGTTCCGGGCACGAACACTATTCAAGCCTATGCGGTGGATACCGTCGGCAACTTTTCGACCACCAATAAAGCAAGCTTGGTTTTCATCTTGAGTGCGCCGCTGACGGTCAGCACCAACGGGAACGGAACCATTAGTCCGAATTACAACGGCGCGCTGTTGCAGATTGGCGCGAACTATTCGATGACAGCCACGGCCTCGACAGGCTTTGGCTTCACCGGTTGGACGGGAAGTTCAACGACGAACGGCGCGACACTGAAGTTCATCATGGCGTCGAATCTGACGTTCACGGCCAACTTTGCGGACACGGCCAAGCCGACGAACGGCATCAGTTCGCCGACGGCGAACCAGCATTGGAGCAACGCAGTATTCACAGTGACAGGCAAGGCTGGTGACAACGTAAGTGTGGCCAATGTATTTTATTCGTTGAATGGTTCAGGTTGGGCACCCGCAGTGACCGCCAACAATTGGAGCAACTGGACGGCACAAGTCACTTTGGTTCCTGGCACCAACACCGTTCAAGCCTACGCGGTGGACACCGTCGGCAACTTTTCGACCACCAACAAAACCAGCTTGGTTTACATCTTGAGTGCGCCGCTGACGGTCAGCACCAACGGGAACGGAACCATCAGCCCGAACTACAACGGCGCGCTGTTGCAGATCGGTGCGAATTATTCGATGACAGCCACGGCCTCGACAGGCTTTGGCTTCACCGGTTGGACGGGAAGTTCAACGACGAACGGCGCGACACTAAAGTTCATCATGGCATCGAATCTGACGTTCACGGCCAACTTTGTGGACACGGCCAGGCCGACGAACGGCATCAGTTCGCCGACGGCGAACCAGCATTGGAGCAACGCGGTGTTCACGGTCAGTGGCAAAGCCAGAGACAATGTCGCCGTTGCCAATGTTTTTTATTCGTTGAATGGTTCAGCCTGGACGGCTGCATCCACGGCGAACAACTGGACCAACTGGACGGCCGGCGTGGGGCTGGTGCCGGGAACGAATGTTGTCAAGGCGTACGCGGCGGACACGATCGGGAATTTGTCCGTCACCAGCAGCGTGAGTTTTATTTACGTCTTGAGTGCGGTTTTGACCGTGAACACCAACGGGAACGGAACCATCAGTCCAAACTATAATGGTGCGTTGTTACAGATCGGCGCGAATTATTCGATGACAGCCACGGCCTCGGCCGGCTTTGGGTTCACCGGTTGGACGGGTAGTTCAACGACGAACGGCGCGACACTGAAATTTTTGATGGCATCCAACCTGACGTTCACGGCCAACTTTGTGGATGTGGCCAGACCGACCAACACCATCACCGCGCCCACGTCAGGCCAGCGGTGGAGCAACTCGGTGTTCACGGTAACGGGCACAGCGAGAGATAACGCGGCGGTGTCCACCGTGTGGTATCAACTTAACGGCGTGGCTTGGAGCAATGCACTTACCGCCAATGGCTGGACCAACTGGACAGGGGACTTGACCCTCAACCCGGGCACCAACGTGGTACAGGCCTATGCGGTGGACACCAGCGGTAATGTTTCCACGACCAACAGCGTGAGCTTCCAATTCGTGGTGACCAATCAACTTCAAATCCGTGCCAGCGGTCTGGGAACCATCTCGCCCAACTACAGCAATGCCTGGCTGGAGATTGGACGCAACTACAGCATCACCTCCACCCCGGCCAGCGGCTTCGTGTTCACCAACTGGGTGACTTCGACCAACTGGATCGGCGGCACTACAACGACCAAAACGAACCTGCCATTCATGATGGCCTCAAACCTGACGTTGCAGGTGAATTTTCTGGACGTGACCAAGCCGACCTTGGCCATCACCGCGCCGACTTCCGGCCAACGCATGACCAATGCCCTGACAACTGTCGTTGGCACCGCCAGCGACAACTGGAAAGTCAGTGCGGTCTGGTATCAGTTGACCAACGGGATTTTGACCGGCGGGACGTGGAGCTTGGCAACCACCACCAACAACTATACCAACTGGACAACCACCGTAACCTTGGCAGCCGGCACCAACACGGTGAAGGCGTATGCGGTGGATCTGGGCGGAAACTATTCCACCACGAGCAGCGTGAGCGTGCTGTCGAGCAACACGTTCAAGCTGCAGCTCAACTTTGCCATGAACCAGCCGCTGACCAGCACCGGGTTGAATTTAACTTTGCAAATTTCATCCAATCTGAACGGTCACATTCAGGTTTCGACGAACCTGTTGAACTGGACAACGCTGACCAATTTCGTCGGCACCAATACGACGCTTAATTTCCGCGACCCGGCAGCGACAAATTTCAAATCGCGATTTTATCGGGCAGTGATTCCATAAGCCGCGGGCGGTTGGAGTTCCCGGCGAAGGATAAAACCTGCCGGGCGTTGCCCCAGCTCAAACGCGTTGTCACTGCGGTTGTTCGTCAGCCGCAACCGTTTCGTTGCTTTCAAGGTTGAACCCGCACCGGCATCCCCACCCACACCAGCTTCGACAGGTATTCCGCGTCCCAATTCGCCAGCCGGAAGCAACCGTGCGATTCCGTCCGCCCAACCTGTTCGGGAACCGGCGTGCCGTGAATGCCGTAGCCGGTCTTGTCCAGGCCAATCCACGCCACCCCCACCGGATTGTTTGGGCCGGGCGGCAAAATCAGTTTCTGGTCCAACTGCCGCGCCTCGGGCGATTCGGGAAACAAGTCCGGGTCGAAGGTGTAATTCGGGTTGGGCGCAACAACCGCGACGTGCAATTCGCCGACCGGCCGCTTTTCGACGTTCGCCGCGATGCTGCACGGAAAATGCGCAAGCAGGTTCGTTTCCGTGTCGAAGGCCTCCAAAAACTTGTCCGCCAGATGAATGACGGCGAACGCCGCCTTGTTCGACGCCGCAGGATAATCCAGGTCGGGAATTTTCAAAACCGTGCCGGGCGCGATGTTTGTCCAGTTCACGCCCAAATTGAGTCGCCGGATCAATTCGGGATGCGAATGGCTTTTTTCCGCCACCAGTTCGAGTTCGGTTTCGTATTCCAGCGCGGATTGCTGCGACTTGGCGAGCCAGGTCTTGCCGAGCGGCTGCAAACGCGCAAGGTCATTCGTCGTAACCGTGCAGGTCGTCAGGAGGGGCGCGTCGAGCGTGAGCCGCGCACGCGTGTTCGTGTCGAGCAAGCCGGTCTGGGGCAGGTTTTGGATTTCCTGAAAAACCGAAATCGCCTTGCGCGTTTGCGAGCCGGACGCGGCGTCAATCGAACCCGGCGAAATCCCCCGGCGCGCCAATGCCACCTGCGCTTCAAACACGTCGCGCACCGGACGCGGAAAACCAGCCGGCGATTCGGGAGCAACGATAAACGGTCGCAGGGGCGACGCCACGGCCTTCGTCGGCGCACGGACGACTTTGGTTGGATACTCGTGGCGCCCACAAAACCACGCCACGGTCGCGAGCACGGCCAGCGCCAACAGCCAGCGCCAGCCGTCGCGCCTTTTGCGATGCGGGCGGGACGATGAAGACTTGGAATTGCGGCGCACGCGGAGATTAAGCCACAGGCCGGACGGCGACCCAAGACCGAAGTCGGCCTCAGTGCAAGTTCAGAACCGCGGCGCCGATCATCTTCGCGGCGTCATCGTAATTGACCAGGCCGGTGTTGATGATCATGTGGTAAAGCAGTGGATCATTGATATCGGCATTGAAATACTTTTTCAAATAACGTTCGCGGCCGCGGTCTTCGTTCAGGCAGAACTTGCGCGCCTGGTCCCTGGTCAGGTTGAATTTGCTGTATTCCTTGTGGGCGTATTCGACGCGTTTTTCGAGCGGAGCCACTAGGCGGACATGCAGCACATGCGGCAGTTTGGCCGTGATCACGGTGCCGCCGCGGCCGATGAGGATCACGCTGCCCAGGCCGGCCAGCCTGAGAACAGTCTCGGTGGTTTGACGGACAATCGTCTCCACCGACGGACGCACCTCGAACAACTCCGCCAGAATGTCATCGATTTTCGAAACGGTGTTCTCGGGCAGCAACCTGGCCAGGCGGGTCGGCAGGTTGTGGTCCTCGAGGACCTTGTCCATGAGATTGCGGTCGAACACAGTCCACGGACAGGCGTCCTTGGGCGAGTGGGACTGCAGGTATTCGGCGAGTTTCTGGGCGACAGCGAGCGCGCCGCAACCCGCCTGCCGGGAAATGGTCACGGCGTGGCGCACGCCCCCCTCAGCATGTGTTCCGGACTTCCCGCCATCCCGTAACTGGCAGTTGATGAAGGATAAACAATGTTCAAGACCGGCGCTCTCGATCATAATGACCTCCGGGGTTGTCCAACCGGCGGCACACCTGATTCGTCGTCGCCGGCTTCCATTTCCAGAATACTGCCGACGCAACCGGTTTCAATGCCGCAAAAACGATTTGATGATGACTAATCCAAATGATTAACGGCCTGTTAAAAAACGCTTTCTTTCGTAGCAGCCGAGGTAACGAGGCTCAAATTTTCTTGGAAACAATCATTCGTTTAGAGCCTCCTTACGTCGGCTGCTACTTCTTCAACGGGCTGTTAACCATCCCGGCACGCTTACGGCTGGGCGAGCATTTCACAGTAGGCGCGCGAAATTTGCTCCACCAGCGGCGACAGCGCGACCGGCTCGCCGTCAAACGCGGCCACGGGCACGATGCCGAGCGCGCTTTGCGTGATGAAGAGGCCGGCGGACTTTCTCAGCGCTTCGGGTTTGATGACGCGTTTGTTCGTCGGCAGGCCAAGCGTCTGGCAAATTTCCAGCACCACCGAGCGCGTGATGCCGGGCAGCACGCCACGGCCCGTCGGCACGGTGCAAATATTGTCCTGATAAACCCAGAATAAATTGCCGCTGGCCGTTTCCGCCACTTCGCCGTTCGTATTGACGAGCAACGCTTCGTCCGCGTCCTTTTCCACGGCTTCCATGCGCGCCATGATGTGAATCAACTTGTTCGCCGTCTTGAATGACGACAGCGGATCGCCTGCCGGAATGCGATATGACGACGTGATGAGCCTCCACTGAACCGGATTTCCCACATCCATCGGCGGCGCGGTGTGCAACGTCATCACGATCGTTGGCTTGCTGTCAATCTGCGGCGTGTACCCGCGTTCGCCCGGCCCGCGCGTCAACGTCACGCGCAGGACCGCCTCGGGCATTTGATTTTGTCCGATGAGTTGCCCGGCAAAATCCTGCAATTCCTTCGGCGTGAATGGACATTTGATTTTCAGGAAATTCGCGCCGCGCGTCATCCGTTCCAGATGCTGCGCCATGCGAAACGGCCGCCCGCCGCACACGCGCATCGTTTCAAATAGTCCGTCACCATACATGAAACCGCGGTCGTTGACGGGGACGACCGCTTGTAATTCCGGGACAAATTGACCGTTCAGAAAAACAATCATGCGTTCCTAATGGTCTTTCCACTACCCGAAACATTGCAATTCCGCGAGTAGAAAATCAGAGCGTATCGAAAACCCCATGATTTGTAGGAGCCGAGGTAACGAGGCTCACTCCAATGATGAAGGTAGAATGAAGAATTAAGAAACGACTTCCACTTGCTCAATCCGTTCGCGATTGGTTTTCTACATTCTTCCTTCTTCATTCCACCTTGAACAGGGCCTCCTCACGTCGGTTCCTGCAATTCAGCGCCGCCAGAAAACCCGCCGCCTTCGCCAGCGTTTCATCATATTCCGCTTCGGGATTGGAATCGGCCACAATGCCAGCGCCGACGTTGAAATGCGCGACGCCGTCTTTGCAAATCGCCGTGCGGATGATGATGTTCAACTGGCTTTCCCGGTTGAAACCGAGATAGCCAAGCGCGCCGGTGTATGGCCCGCGCGCGAGCGGTTCAAGCTCGTCAATGATTTCCATCGCGCGGAACTTCGGCGCGCCGGTGATGCTGCCGCCGGGAAAACAAGACGCCAGCGCCGCCAGATGCGTCACCTCCGCGCGCAGCCGGCCTGCCACCGTCGAGACCAGATGTTGCACCTGCGCGAAGCGTTCGAGCCGCGCCAGTTCCGGCGTTTGCACCGAGCCAAACTCGCACACCTTGCCCAGGTCGTTGCGGAGCAAATCGGTGATCATCACCAGCTCGGCGAGTTCCTTGGCGCTGGTTTGCAATTCGTAGGCGAGTTGCGCATCGCGCGTCGGGTCGGCGGCGCGCGGGCGCGTGCCCTTGATGGGCCGCGTCTGGATGTGCAAACCGCTCAAACGCAAAAACAATTCCGGCGACGACGAAGCGATTTGGAAATCGCCACAATCCACGAACGCGGAAAATGGAGCGGGTGAAACCGCGCCCAACTGTTGAAACAATTCCCAACCCGAAAAATCGCACCGGGCGGCGAGCCGCTGCGAAAGGTTCACCTGATAAATGTCCCCTGCCCTGATGTAACGCTGCGCGCGTTCGACCACAGCGAGGAATTCGGCGCGGGATAGGTTTGAATGTAGGGCAGGCTTTCCAGCCTGCCGGTTTCCCGGACATTCCTGTCCGGTGTTCCAACTGGCGACTGGAAAGTCGCCCGAACCGGCAGACAAGAATGTCTGCCCTACATTTGCAATGCGGGATTGAAGCTGCGTTGTCCAAAATTCCATTTGTTCCCCTGCCCGCTCCTCGCTCCGCGAACCGTCGGCGGCGAGACCGGTCGAAACGACGAACGTCTTGCCGAGGTGATGGTCGAACACGACGAGACTGTCATAAAAACCCACGTGGCAATCGGGCAATTCGAGGTCATTGACGGCACGGCGCGGGAGTTTCGGCTCGACGAAATTTTTCAAATCGTAACCCCAGTAACCGAAGCAGCCGCCGAGCGGGAACGGCAGGTCAATCTCGTCCAGCAATTCGCAGCGCGCCAGCAATGCATCCAGGATCTGCCACGGATTACCAAACTGTGGTTGAGGGTTGGGGGTTGAGAGTTGAGGGCCAGCGGAAACAATTTCGCAACGCGAGCCAAAGGAGCGGAACGTCAGGAACGGCCTTGCCGTAACGAACGAATACCGCGCCTGTGGCGAATCGAATGTTCCGCTTCGCAGCAGAACCATCCCCGGCAGGCCGCGCAGTTGTTCGGCCAGCGACTCCGGCGTGTGGGTGGTCGTAATTTCCTGGATCAGCGGACGCATCGCAACGCGGGAATTAAACCACGAATGAACGCGCCTGCCAAATCAAAGCGCGGCCGCCGCGTCATCGCCTCACGAACACCAGGATCAGCAAATCGATGGCGAAAAAAATCACGATGATGAGTTCCAGCCAGAGCATCCGCTTTTCATTCACTTCCGTGTGAACGACGCTGTAAAGCTTGTCGAGCTGGGCAAGGCGCTGCTCCACGCTGGCGCGCCATTGGTCGAGATAGAAACGGTCGCGCGCGCCGAGATAAACGCGGGCGAGATGCCAGTCGCCAAAAAATTTGGTGATGTGCGTGACCTCGTCGGCGAGCTTCGCCACGTCCACGCGGAAACGGCGCAAATGGCGCAGGGTCTTGGTCGCCCCGCCGAACAGCGGCAGCCGCCGGCGGTCCAGATCGTCGTAGGCGCGGTCGAGATACGTGTCGAGCCGGCGGTCCATCACCCGGAACTCCTCCAGTTGCAGGTTCGCCAGTTCCAGCGCGTACAAGACGTCGTCCACGTAACCCGTCAGGTCCACCACCAGCGCCGCGTCCCAGTCAATCACCGCCAGGTCCGTGTTCTCGAACGAGCGCTGGATGCGCAGCACCTCGCCCACCTGCGCCTCGCTCAACTGGTTCGCCGGCGTCTCCGTGAGCAGGCCCGCCACCTCGCGCCGCTGGTCGCCGAGCCAGCGGTTCACGTCATCCGCCCCGGCCAGGTCGGTCAGGCAAAACACCGTGTAAGCCTCCGGCGGCGGCGGAAATTCCGTGCGCCCCACCATCAAGTCTCTCAGACCATCACAAACCTCCGCGCAAAGCTTCATTGCCACCGTGTCCAGCGTCAGCCCGTTCTCCAGCTTCGGATTGTGGAACGGCATCAGGTCGGCGAGTGCGCCCACCTCAAACGCCACCCGCAGCATCACCGTGACCACCCCCACATCATAGACGCGAATCAGCCGGCGGACGGTCGCGCCGCGCAATGAGGCGGACAGCGGCGACGGCTCGATGGCGAGCGGTTTGTAGAGCGGCATGTCCTTCGGCAGCGTGCGGTCCATCCGGATTTCGAACGGAAACGGTTTTTCCGACAAAATTTCCTGCACCCGCGGCGTGATGATTTCATTCGCCACGTCGAACGCGTAAAGATAGACCACCTCGCCTTTCATGCTGATTCAACCTTACCCCACACCCGCCATTTGTCGAGAACCAGGGACCGACGCGCGGCAGCTTTCGGCTTGGCGGAGCGGGTCCGGCGGCCATAGAATCCGCCGATCTGTCAACCCGGGACCACAAAATATGGAAAACTCAGCGACATTTAATGCCAGGTTGGTTTCCACCCGCTCGGACAGCGCGTATCGCGTTTACGCGCGGGGAAACGACCTCTACTTCATCCAACTCGCCGGTCTGAGCACAACCGCACAGGCGCTCACGGTCCACTTCGGCCTTATCGGGATGCTGATTGGAGAATCCTTGAAACGGCGGGCGAAAAAGAAAACCGAGGAATTTCTCCAACGCGCCGGGCAGGTGGACCCGGAAGAATTGCTCTGCGAAAACAAAAACAATTTCAAAGTCTATATTCCCGAGATTCGCGAGGCGGCGATTGAACCGCCGGCCCTGTTTGCCATGCACGGCAAACAGGCGGGGCGTTGGAACTTCTCCCTGCGGGACGGCAAGAAAATGCGATTCGAGTTTGAAAATAGCGACGAACTGAAAGCCGCCTTGGACGTGCTCCCGCGATTGCTGAATGCGACTCTGCGGGTAAATGTGGAGTGGGATGAAATGAAGAAGCGGTTTCAAAAGATAAAACACCACCATTGACCTGACGCCACGTCGAGCCGGGGCACACGGCTTGTCTCGCCGAAATCCGATGAAGGCGGAAGTGACGCGCCCTGCCTTTTCATTTGAGCGCAATGACCCGGATGGGCATGGTGATGATGCCGCGCCGCCAGGCAATCCGCGCACTGGAATCATCAAAAGGAAGACCCAAAACATCCGCCCGAAACCACCACAACCGTCAGCCGGTCGGCCGGGCAACGTCCGGGAGCAGCTCAAGGACGAGGCACGAAGCCCATTTGAGTCAGGATTTCCTGCCCGCGCTTTGATTGGACAAACTGGACAAAATCCCGTGTCGTCGGCGATTCCTTCTTCGTGTCGGTGTAAAGGTGGAGCACACGCGCGTAAGGATATTGAACTCCATTCACCGCCGCGATGGTGGGGGCCACGCCTTCGATCGACACGGCCTTGATCCCGTCCTTGCTGACCAGGTCGATGCTGGCATAACCAATTCCGTTCGCATCTTGAGCCACCTTCTGGATGATTCCCAGGTAATTGGTGAACGCTTTCAGGCCCAGGGCATAAGGCTTGTTTTCCATCGCCAATTCCCGAAAGCCCAGATGGGTTCCTGAAATTTCATCGCGGCTGCACAAATGAATCGGCGCATCCGGCCCGCCCACCTCTTTCCAGTTTATGACCGCTCCGGTAAAAATGTCCCGCACTTGATCCCGCGTCAGGTTCCCGATGGGGCTGCCGGCATTGACGATGACCGCCACGCTGTAAGCGCCGATGACGTAATCGTTAAACGCTATATCCCGATCTTTGGCCAGTTGCACTTCGTTCGTGCTCACCGGCCGCGAAGCCGCGGCGATGTCGCATCGCTCAACCATCAATGCCCCCATCCCATACGTGGTCCCTTTGTATTCGGTGTCAAAAACAACCGTGGGATGCTCCTTCCGGTACTCCGCAATGAGCCGCGAGGCCAATTCTTCTCCAAACGTGTTCGAGCCCCGGATGGTGATTTTTCCCGGTTTCCCACAGCCCGCGACCACCACACCGAGCACCATTAAACTGAGGCTGCCCACGAGTGTGATTCGGCGGAGACCAAAGCAATCGTTAATTATTTTCATGACGCACCCTTCTGTTCACAGCAAAACCATTTTCGGGCTGATACTCCATCCGTTGCGGCAAACAGTTCAAGGAAAAAATTCGCGCCGTCGCAGCGGGCCGGCTCGGCGGAAAGCAAAGCGAAGATGGAAACGCAGACGGATGAACCCGGATGTCTGGAAACTCCCTTAAACACCCCCACCGGTCCCGCCCCCGCCGCCGATGCCATCTCCCCCAATCAGTTCAATTATCGGCAGGAACATGGCAATCACGATGCTGCCAACGACAATGGCCAGGAAAATAATCATGACCGGTTCAAGCAGCGACGTCATGGCACTGACGGCGTTGTCCACCTCCTCGTCGCTGGTGTCGGCGATTTTCATGAGCATGTCCGGCAGCGCGCCGGTTTGTTCGCCCACGTCCACCATGCCGGACACCATCGCCGGGAAAATCCGGGATTCTTTCAGCGGCCCGGCGATGCTCCCGCCCTCCTTCACGCTGTCGTGGATTTTGGAAATCACGCCGCCCATGATGACATTGCCGGCCGTTTCCTTCACGATGGTCAACGCCTGAAGGATGGGCACGCCGCTGCCGAGCAGGGTCCCAAGTGTCCGGGCAAATCGTGAGAGCACCACCTTTCGGCAAATCGTGCCGACGACGGGCATGATCAGTTTGAAGCGGTCAAACCACCGCCGGCCGCGCCGGGTGCGAACGAGAATCCGTAACGCAACCGCCAGGGCCAGCCCAACCATTCCGACCGCCAGAAAGTGGCTTTTGAACACATCGCTGATTTTCAAGACCAACACGGTCAACGCCGGCATGGGCCGGCCATTGAGCAACCCATCAAAGATCGCCTGGAACCGCGGAATGACAAAAACCATCAGAATCGCGAGGATGCCCGTCGCGACCAGCAGCACGGCGACCGGATAAAACATGGCGGCCTTGATCTTGCCTTTGATTTTCAGCGCCTTCTCCATGAACTCCGCCTGGCGCCGGAGCACGACTTCCAGGACGCCGCCCATTTCGCCCGCCTTGACCATGTTCACGTAAAGCGGGCTGAAAACCCTTGGATGCGCCGCCAGGGCCTCGGACAACGTACCCCCGCCTTCGATGGCCGCGGCCACGTCCGTGATGACGCGCTTCAGCGCGTGATTCTCCGTCTGCTCCTGCAGGATGCGCAACCCGCGCATGAGCGGCATCCCCACTTCAATCAGCGTCGCAAGCTGACGGGTGAACACCGCGAGGACGGCCGGTTTGATTCTCCCGCCCGGCATTCGAACCTGCAGTTTGAGCATTTTGGGAACGGCAAATGCCTTTCTTTGCCTGCGCCGGAATGGCGTTGGTTGCGCGACCCTGGTCGGAAACAACCCCATTTCTTTGATCCGCCTCAACGCCTCGCTTTGATCGGTGACATCCAGCGTACCTTGGGTCTTCAGTCCGCCGGCATCCACAGCCTCATAACAATAACTGGACATAACAACCTCGTTTCAGGCCCTGCCTCGCGTTGCAGGTGCTCTTGCTGGTTTGGACAGTGCCCGGATGACTTTGTCACGCAGCAATGGAGATTGAATTGTTTCAGCGCGACTTGTCGTAGCGGGCCGGCTCGGCGAAGGCCGGCGCCGTTGTTAGACGGCAGATTCATGCGGGGCATGTGGCAACCATCGGGGAACGCTGCGGCGGTACGCCTCGTAAGACTCACCAAACTGACGCCGCAACGCTGGCTCCTCGTAGAGCACCACAAAGAGATGAGTGATAATGAAAAAGACGATGGCGTAGCAGAGCAGCGAGAGAGACCAAAATAAGAGAGCCTCCCCAAAGAGAATCGAAATCACCCCCACAGACATCGGATTACGAACATACCGATACAGCCCACGCACGACCAAATGCTTCGGCGGGTCAACCGGGGCCAAGGTGCCACGCCCGGCAACGGCGAAGTCCCAGACGCACCAGAACAGAATCCCTGCTCCAACGATGATGGGCAGCAGGCTCAGGTAATGCCAGAGCGTCCAACTTTCCAGGCGGTCAATGTGGCCGCCGAAAACGACGAAATAGGGAATCACCACGGTGACTGTGCCCGGCAACAAGAACGTAAAAAAAATGCTTCGTAGTGTTAGCATAACCGGGCGCGCCATGCTGCCTGACCGGTTATTGAGCCGCAAACGGGCGGCATTATTTTTTTCACGTTTAAAAACATGTTCAGGCCCTTCTTTCGTGTCGAGAAGAATTTGGGCCAGGGGGCGGGCGCGAATACACGGAAACATCGAACATCCAACTCCGATAAAACGCGAGCGGGCATCGAACGCCCAACGTCGAAGTGAAGGCGGGCGGGGCAATAATTCGATGTTCGATGCCTGCTCGCGCGATAGCGGAGTTGAATGCCTGCTCGGGCGAAGCGGAGTTGGGTGTTCGATGTTTTCCGGTTGCGTCTCTGCGTCGCCTGCTCGCGACACCGACCTTGTCGCGTGCTCGCGCTTGCGGAGTTTATCGGAGTTGGCGTTCCTTGCCGCGCCGACTTGCCGCGCCAAAGCGCAGCGACGGCGGGCGCCCGCAATGCGGGAGAAGGCGGAAGGCGTGCAGTTCCAGCCCCGGCGGGGCGGCATCTTTGTAGTTGAACGACAAAAAACCATTCCAGCTCCGTCCCGCCTTCACTTCGTTTCGGCGCGGTCGCGCCGTAGCCGGAGGCGAAGGCGGACAGGAGCGGCATCGAGATTTCGCCCCGACGGGGCCGGGGATTTTTAGATCGTTTGGCTACAAAGATATCGCTCCTATCGGAGCTTGCGGCGGACGACGGCGCACGTGCGTGCGGCTGCGGGACACCCGTTTGGGTCAATACTGGGGGGCCACACCGACCCATTTTCGCGGATGGTTCCCGCCGGGCTGCACATTCGGCACGGACAGACCTTGCGCCTGGGCAAAGGCGACCCGCGAACGCAGCAGCAGGGTGAAACAGCACAAATCGGCGAGCGGCAACACCACGTTGAAGTTTTTGCCCATGTAACGATGGTGCAGCAGGTGGTGCCCGTTCAACCGGAAGAAGATGCCCGAGCGTTCCACGTGCCTTTTCTTCGGCAGATGCATGCACCAATGCAGGTATTCATAAGCCGTAAAATACAGCGTGCAGGCCACCGCCGCACCGCACAAAATCCCCCACTTGTGCAGCAGCAGGGCCGGAACCAAAAATGGCAGCTGGCACACGGCCACGATGGCCGGCCCGCTCCACCACGCCATGGGAATGGTTTTTTTGTCCGGCTCATTGACGAGGTGGTAGGTGTGGTCCGCCTTGAAAATCCGGTGGTGCACCAGCGCATGCCGTTCAAACGGATACCGGAACCATTTGACGGAGTGGTGCATGATATAACGGTGCAGCGTCCATTCAAAGAAGGAGCCGAACAGGACTCCGGCAACAATTCCAATGGCGCACCAAAAAAAGAACATGGTCATAAATAATTTTCTGCTGTTGAAAACTGAAGGAGAATTTCTCACAACCCCCCAACGCTGCCTCACGTCTAATCAGTCTTATTTGCTGCACTAACTCTCGCTCAGGTTCGAATTCGTGCAAGTCTTATTTCAACATTCCGCCGGCAACCGCGCCCGGCGTGCAACTGCGGGACACCCGTTTGTGTCAATACTCAGGACCCGTTTTCGTTTTCGCACCCTGACCGGGAATTTAACCGCCCCAAACCACCCTGCCCTTCAAATGACTTCCCGCGCGCTTGAAACCGAGCGAGCCGGTAATCATATAGAAGGCCGGTCGCCCCTGGGAATGTTCCTTGAGAGCGTCTTTTCTGATGAATTTCATGATCAAGGGCAATGACAGCAAATCCGAGGCGATCAAATCATTGTCCCGGTAGATGGAATACTTTTGTTTCGAGTCATTCATGGGTTTGTCTGCCGGCAAATGTCTATTGGCTGGTCGCCCCTCTCCAAATCATTACCGCGACCACGCTGCCGGCGACAATCAGGCCCAGCGACAAGGTGGCCGCAATGATTATAAACTGATGGTTGTATTGTGAACGATGCCATCGGGGGAACAGCAGTTTTCCTAAATAGTTTATTAACATGAAAGCCTTCGGTTGATGCTCAACCGATGAAAGCAGCTATTTCCTCTAAAATCCACACATTCTTCGGAAAATATATATTGAAATAAAGTGATCGCTTTCCTCATTCCGGTGTATGTTCGTTTTATGAAGGAGAAAATACCGGACCCGACGAAAAAAAACTACGGCCCCCTGCCGTCCACGGGCGTCCCGGTGCAGATCCAATGCGACGGTTACAAGTGCATGGCCTTCCTCGACCGGGAGGGCCGATGGGTGGACCTTTTCAGCCGCCAATTCGTGCCCCGGGTCATGGGCGTGGTTCCCGCTTGATTGCGCTGACCAGTTTTTATTCACCCGCGCGGCGCCAGTCGTGCGGTTTTTTTGTTTTGCAGCGCGCCGGACGGATTTATTGCCCGGGCGCAAAAGTTTTGACCGCCCGTCCTCCGCAGTCCCGCAATGCGGGACGGAGGGTGGACGAAACAAACGAACCACGCGAAAATGAAAAGCGGTCCCGATGCATCGGGACCGCAGTCCAAGACCTGTCGGACATTTCAACGACTCCCTGACGCGCGAAGCGTCTTGGAGTGCGCCAGCCCCCTGGCGCTTTCAATCCGGCTCCACGGCAAACGCCAGACACCGCGCTCGATGTGCAGCAGAAACCCGAGGTCGCGTCCCGATGCTGTTTATCGGGACTGGCGGATTTGGGGGCGGACATGCCGGCCTGCCCCGTGTTATTTACGGGGTTGTCCGGATGAAGCTGTTCCAGTTCCCGCTCAAAAGCGTAAACATCTTCGTTCGTGAATTCCCCGGAAGGCGGAGTTCTACGACGCCCCATCTTCCCTGAATCAGGGCCGCGCGGAGCTTGGCCCTCCGAAACGAGGCGGCGGACGTAGCGGCGTCTCGGACTCGTCTCGCCGAAGCGAGCGAAGGCGGAAGAGCGCCGCAAACATGTCCAGAGACTCCAAGATGGCGGCTTTCTCCCGAAAGCCGCTACGGTCCAACCGCGAATGAAAAGCGGCGGTGAACGCGCCGCAGTCCAGACGCTTCGCGCAATTCGAGGATGCCAAGCCGTCGCGCCAGCGTTTCGTAGTGCGGTGGCTTCAGCACCGCCTTTAGCACGAAATCATTTCCAGCGCGCTGACCCGGATGGTCACGGTGATTGTGCCGCGCTCCTACGGCAGACGCCGGGGGCGATGTTCAACCCGGCCGGCGGCCAACCATGTGTTGGCACCCTGGCGTTTGAAAACTCAATCCATGTCGTCCGTGATTTCCTCGATGGGCAGGGGCGGATGATTCTTCAGGTCCTTCAACCAGCCCAGCACCTTTTCGCTCGGATGGAACAGCGCCACCAGCTCATCCGTCACCTCCACCACCTCCACGTCCGGCGACTGATAATTTAGTTCCCACTTGCTCACGATCACCTGCACGCCCGCCTTCTTCGCCACAGCCGGCAGCGAATCCTTGATTTTCGCCATGAAGCCCGCCACCGAGCCGGAGCTGAACCCCTGCTCGTGCAGCCGCCGCTGCTGTAACTTCATCTGGGCATCAATCTCCTTCATCCGCTTGTCGTTTTTTTCCTCCTTGGCTTTGTTGTAATCGGCGCGGCTGGACTTTATGGACTGCTGGAACTCCGCCGAATTGCCATACGCAATGGCGATGGCGCGCGAATCATAAACCCCAATCCGCAACTTGTTCGTCTGCGACTGGGCCAATGCCGTTGCGCCGGTCAGGACACACAACGCAACCGCTGAAACGTAACCAACCAACCGTCGGAATGTTTTTGTTTTCATCGGGACCCGTTTTATCACTTCCGTCGCGGCGGCGTTAATCGAAAAAACTTTCACCAACATTGATGCAGGCGATGCGATGCCGCAGCACCGCAATCCAAAATCACGGCAGACGCCAGCAGCCGCGCTCGACGTGCAACAGAAAACCGAGGTCGCGTCCCGATGCTGCCCGCTCGCGACACCGACTTTGTCGCGTGTTTGCGGAAACGGAGTTGATCGGAGTTTATCGGGACTGTCTGATTCCTGCCCCGTGTTGTTATTTACGGGGTTATCCCAGCAGATGGTGCACTTCCTTCAGCTTCGCCACGATGTTGATGTCAGCCTTGCAGGCGGGCATGCAGTCGCCGCAGGCAATGCAGGCCGAGCCATCCTTGGTAAGCGTCCGGTATTCGGCCCGCGCCCGGGAAAGTTCGTGGTAGTCGAGGGCATAGCGTTCGTAGCGCAGGATGTCGGCAATCGCGATGTGTTCCGGGCAATGGGAGACGCAGTCGGCACAGAGCAGGCAGGTCAACCCCTTGTTGTAGGCCGCCAGCAGACCGAGGGCGTGCCGGTCGCCGGAACTCATGGTGCTCTGGCGTGCCGCAGCGAAGTTTTCCTGCAACTGGTCGAAGTTGCTCGTGGTGATGACGGCCGCCGTGAGGTTGGGGTTGGACATCAGCCATTTTACCATCGCCGCGCCGGGTGTGCTGCCGCTGAAGCGCGGTTCGGCCAGCATGGTCTGGAACTTTTTGTCCGTGGACGCCCGTCCCACTCCACCCATGGTTTTCATGGCGATGGTGCCGAAATCCTTCTTTTTGGCCAGCGCCAGCACATCTTCCAGTTCCTGCTTGTCGCCGTAGGTGTAGAAAAACTGGGCGGCTTCGTAGGGCGAATGTTCAATGAGGTAGGTGACGATGTCGTAGGCCATGTCGCCGCCGATGTTGTTGTAATGATGCTGGGAAATGGCGAGGTGCTTGACCAGTCCTTCCTTTTTCAGCCGCTCGTAGGCCCGGACCATTCCCATGTCTGTCTTCGCCTCATTCAGCGAATGGTAGCCGAAGTGGAACTTGAACACGTCGTAATACCCCACGCCCGAGCGCGCGACAGCTTCTTTTACAAATTGATAGTGCTGTTCCTCGTCAATGCGGCCTTTCATGTGGTCGCCACCGACGCGGTCCACGGTGATTTCCAGATAATAGGACTCGCGCGGCTGACTCTTGATCGCTTCGGGCATGGTTTCGGAGGTCCAGCGATGGCCCTTGTGCCAGTAGTTCACCCCGGACTTGACCGCCAGCGGGATCACGGCGGGACTCCAGTCGTACGCCCCCACCAGCGTGCTGATCTCCAGTCCGGTCCGCCCGTAACGACGCCGCGGCAGCAGGCCCGTGGTCTCTGCGGCGGAAACGGTCAACTCTCCCATGCCGGACAGTGCCACGCCCATTGCACCCGTTGCTCCAACCCGGATGAAATCCCTCCGGGTCAGTCCTTTTGTCTCATGGCTGTCGTCATTCATAATGATGTGCTCCTCTTTTGTTAACCGGTTTAGTTAAGCCCTTTTGGGGTTGAGATGCAATCCCAAGACACCAGCAGCCGCGCTCGACGTGCAATAACAAGCCCGGTCGCGCAAAACTTGTAGGGCAGGCTTTCCAGCCTGCCGGTTCACGGGACTTTCCAGTCCCGTGTTCGCAGGCTGGCGACAGGAAAGTCGCCAGAACCCGCAGACAGGAATGTCTGCGCTACGGCAAGCGCCAGCAGCCGCGCTCGATGTGCAGCAGAAAACCGAGGTCGCGGCTTGTCGCGTCGAAGCGTGGCGAAGACGGAAACACCTGAAGTTACCGACGGATTCCTGCCCCAGGTTGTTTGCGAGGTTGCCACGATAAGATACGGCGATTATGACAATTATTTCATTTGAAATATGCACACCGGGCCGTAGTTTTCAAATCGTGAAAACAATCGCGCTCCTCATTCTCTCGCTGGCATCGTTATTGATAACCACCACTGCATTCGCCGGGACCATCAACTTCGACGACGCCAAAGCCGGCGAAGCGCCCGCCGGCTGGACTGCGACCCAGACCGACGGCGGCAACGCAAAGTGGACAATCGAAAAAGACGACACCGCACCAAGCAAACCGAACGTCCTCAAACAATCCGGCGAAGCCACTTACCCCATCTGTTTGAAGAACGACACGAGCCTTAAAGACGGCTTCGTGGAAGTGAAGTTCAAGCCCGTGACCGGCAAGGAAGATCAGGCGGGCGGCGTCATCTGGCG
>DAIRTX010000013.1:34169-58773 GCA_036803685.1 Verrucomicrobiota bacterium
GAGTTTCAGGGAAATCATTTCACGGTCACTTTGGACGGCGAAAAAGTCATCGAAGCCACCGACGACAGCTTTTCCGAAGCGGGCAAAGTCGGCGTGTGGACAAAGGCCGACAGCGTAACGCTGTTCGATGACTTCAGTTACGGCAATCGCAGCGAACCGTGAAAGAGCGCCATGAAATGGATTACCCGCGAGAAAGTGAAAGTTGACCGCGTGGCCTGCCCGTGGCTCATCAAGAAGTTCATTGACCCGCAAGCCGAATTTATTTTCGTGCCCGCTGACCAGGTGGCGGTCAAAGCGCCCGAACTCGGCGCGACGCCGTTCGACATTGATGGCTGCGAACTCGGCCATCACGGCGAAGATGTGTCCTTCAACTCCATCCTCAAAAAATACAAACTCACCGACCCCGCACTTACGCTGCTTGGCGAAATCGTCCGCGCCGCCGACTCGCATCCGTCCAAACCGCATCCGGCGGGCGAAGGACTGCGCTGGGTGGCGTTTGGTTTCAGCGCGCTGGGCTTGAGCGATGCCGAGATTCTGCAACGCGAATTCATCGTCTATGACGCGCTTTACGCCGAATGCCGACGACGGGCAACGGACGCGGCGGGAATTTGAATGTCATTTCATGGCAGACGCCAGCAACCGCGCTCTTGTCGCGTCGAAGCGTAACGAAGACGGACGACGTGCAGCAATAATCCCGCGTCGCGCCATCCTATGGGCTTTTCGCGCGGAATCCACCCATGACCCAGACGATAAGGCATATTAGCAGAATTAGGCCAAGTCCGCTGCCGCCGATGACGGGACCTCCAAAGTAAAACCCGCCGCCGCCGAACAAGAGAAGAAGAACAACTACGAGTAATAATAGATTCATGCCGGTAAGATAACACACCGCTGCACGGTTCCTATGGGGTCTTCACCCCAGAGGCGGAAGTAAAAATCATTTCACGCCGATGAGCCAGGGCGGAACGGTGAGTCAAGGCAGACGCCAGAGGCCGGGGCCGACATGCTGCAATAATCCCGCGTGTCGCGCCGAATCCTGCAATGCGGGAGAAGGCGGACGTCGCGCAAGATCCCGCATTGCGGGACTGCTGGCGGATTTGGACTCGCTTGCGCCATGCGGTGTTTACCTTATGGCCAATCAGCCAGAATCGGTTAATTTAGCAGCATGAAAACAAATCGAATACGCCGGACGCTCCGGCTGCTGTTAGTAAATGCGGCCCTTGTGGTTTTAGCCGCTGGTTGCGCCACACAAAATGAGAGATCCTACAATCAGGATTTTAATCAAAACCTTCCAACCTCACCCAACTATACCATTGAGAATGTTGATGACACACATTTTCAAGTTATCGTCCATCAGGGTTCTCCTTTGCCGGGAACGCAGCGCATCATTTTTGTGAAACAAGTGGCCTCAACTGTTGCTGCAACCGAAGCTAAACGCAGGGGCTGGCAAAACTGGGACCTTGGTTATATTCAAGAACGCGATCAAGGGTGGATGCACATTGTTATAGCCGATGTCACCCGTAAAAACGCTGTCGAAATGACACCCGGCTCAACCCAATAACAAACCATAGGTTTCACCGATTTTCGCCGATTTGCTTTACGGCAGACGTCAGACACCGCGCTCTTGTCGCGTCGAATCCCGCAATGCGGGAGAAGACGGACGACGTGCAACAGCAATCCAAGAGTTTTTAACAGGAGCAAACAGAGTTAACAGAGATATTTTGGAAATCAGAAAAGAAATCTCCGCTCCCTCCGCTCCCTCCTGTTCAAAGGCCTTTCGCGGACTTCGGCTGCCGGGGAAATCCGGCTTTCGGTGACGATAGGGATGCGGGCTTCTCATCCGCACTTTCTCCCTTGAATTCAATCCCGCCAACCCTACGATTGGCGCGTGAAGTTCACCCGATATTTCATGGCCATGCGGCAACGACCGGACCGGGCCATGATCCAGATGGAGTGGATTCAACGGGTGGTCGAACACCCCGAAAAAGAGGTTGTGCAATAGGACGGACGCATCCGCCGCTGGGCGCGCATCAATGAGATGGACGGACGCGCGCTTCGTGTTATATTGTTGCCCGACGGCGAGACCGTTCATAATACGTTCTTCGACCGGACATTTAAGCCATGAAAATACGCTATTTTCAAGACACCGACACGTTGCACATCGAATTCAAGTCCGCCGAGGTCGCTGAAACCCGCGACTTGGACGAGAACACGCTTTTGGACGTGGACAAGGCCGGGCGCATTCTTGGCATCACCGTCGAGCACGCCAGCCAGCGTACCGACGTCCCGCGCTTTTCCTACGAGCAAGTCATCGCCTGAGCGCCAACTCACGGCAGACGCCAGCAACCGCGCTCGACATGCAATAACAGGCCGGCATCGCGTAACACCTGAAGTTGCTGGCGAATTCCTGCCCCGTTTTGTTTACGGGGTTATCCCTGACGTGACGGCCTGCCCCGTGTAACTCTGTTATTTACGGGGTTGTCTGGGTGAAGTTTTTCCAACTCGCGGGCGAAGGTCCCGCATTGCGGGATCGGCGGTCGTGAATTCCCCGGAGGGGCGAGTTACACGAGTCCCTAACTGACCGGAAAAGTTTGGGTCTCGCGGAGCTCGCCCCTCCGAAACGAGCCGCCGCACGATGCTCAGCACGTCCAACGTCCAACCTCGTTGCGCAGCTTTGATTTCACCCAGAGGTTTGACGCGACGGAACTGCGCTCGGATTTCGGCTGCCGGGGAACCTGTCCACCGAAGCTTTATGCGAAGGTGGAATCCGGCTTTCGGTGACGATAGGGATGCGGGCTTCGGCGGGGACCCGAGCTTGCCGCGCCGCAACTTCGTGAAGGCGGGTCAAGGCGATGTTGCAGCCGATCCAACCGGCGCGGCGCGGCGGGTGTGGATTGATTTCCCCGATGTGAGCAATGAAATTATCAATTAACGCAGTTCGCCGGCATGAGGTATAACGGCATCATGAAAACAGAACTCAACAAATCAAACATCAAACATCAAAGTGCCATGCCTCATTTCCTGGGACTGTGCTTGATTTCAGCATTCCTGATGCTGGCCTGGACCGGGTGCAAAAATGAAGCGGGCAGCAACGCCAACATCGATCCCACCGGGGTTTATGCGTTGGTCAGCGTGGATGGGAAAAGCCTGCCTTGCAGCCTGACCCATGAAGGGGCGGCGCCGACCATCAAATCCGGAGTCTTCACCATCAAGGCTGACAGCAATTGCAGCAGTCAAATCACCTTCTCCGTGCCAACGAGAGGGGACATGAGCCGCGAGGTGAAAGCCACCTATACGCGCCAAGGAACACAAATCACCATGCAGTGGGAGGGAGCAGGTATGACGATGGGCAATGTCAGTGGAAACACATTCACCATGACCAATGAGGGCATGGTCTTTGCCTACCGGAAGTAAAGGGATGTTTAACTCCTGAAATCACGGCAAACGCCAGAGGTCGGGGCCGGCGTGCAGCAATAATCCCAAGTCGCTCAGGTCTTGCCGCTGCTGGCGGAACATGGAGTTAGTTGGAACGACCGCCCGGCCCTCTCTCCCGCGCGGCGGCGGAGAGGGAGAAACCTGCGCCGCGTTTTTCAAGGCGATGTTGCCGCGCAGTGTTGGAGGCGCGGCATTGTTGTCGAAGACCACCGGGCCATGAATGGCAAACGGATTGTCAGCGCGATTGGCCGGGCGTATCCCCAATTTTGTCCCTTGGTCGCGCACCAGCCTCGTCAAGCTGCGCAGACCATTCCCCAAGTTGGCCCAACAAAAATTATACCAAACAAATCGCCGGTCCACCAAGATGCCATCCACGCCCATCTTAATATATTTAGTCATCAACCTGGGATTATTCACCACCCACGTCCCCACAAAACGGATTTGATGCTGCTCATCCCGCAACTGGCAGGCTTGTCTGATGGCGCCATACGCCGCAAATTGACTCAAGAACGGGCTCAAAGGCACAATGCCATCGCAGAACGCCTGATTCGTCACCCTTGAACCCGCGAAAAACGTGCTCACCGCGACCGGATCGGAATAGCCGTCCACCATCAACCCTTCACGCGGGCCGAGTTGGCCGGCGATGTTCGCGAACATGGCCTTATCCTTGAGCTTTCCCACCGAGATAATCACATTCAAATCCACGCGGTCAGCACCGGAGCCGGTCAGATGCGTCCTGATGTCGCCGAGCAACGTCATGCCCAGCTCCGGCGTCGCGACCAGGGTTTTGCAATCAAAATAGACCAGGCAGAAATGGCTGTTGGTGCGGGCCAGTTCATGCAAGCCCTGCAAGAAATCCACCAGCGGCACGGAATGATGTTTTCCCGCCGCACCCGTTCCCACATCGGGGCCATGGCTAATGCACAGCACGTTGGTCTGTCCGGCCAGCAGGTTCACATCCACTTCGAGGCCGTTGGCCCCCGAACCAATGTATTCCTTGGCCGCCGCCAGCGTATCCGCGCCGTGCCCGATGAGGTAAAAAGGCCGCAGCGCTCCGGCCAGGCTGTTGGCCTCTGCACCCTGAACTGTTGCAAGTCCGGCCTCTAAAAATAACCACCCCGCCGCCGACAAGACCAAGGGCAGGTGAAAGAAATGTCTCAAGACGCGGTTCATCGGAAGTGCGTCCATCATTCCCAACCGCCCGCAGAACCGGCAAGCGCGGTTCGCGAACTGCGGGCCAGGCCGGACGGCTGGCCGGCGGCGGATGAATTGGGCGCAAACATCGCAGGAAAATAATGCATAGCCCGGACAGGGAAAGAAAAAAATGTCCCCGCCGCCTGCCGCCCGGATGGGGCGGGGAAAATTTGAGAGATGCGCGGGCTACAAAGATTCCGCTCCTGACGGAGCTACGGCAGACGCCAGCCCGCGTTCGATGTGAAGCAACAGGCCGGTGTCGCGTCCCGATGTTGTTTATCGGGACTGGCGGATTCCTGCCCCGTGTCGTTTGCGGGGTTGTCGCGGATGTGACGGTTGGCATCAATTTGGTTTTCGTTTTTACTTCAGCCTTTAGCCTTCAGCCTTCAGCCTTCAGCCTTCAGCCTTCGAGATGTCGGGATGGAGTTTTTCCAGTTCGCGGGTGAAATGGGGAGCGCGTGCGTCTCGCGCGCGGCGGTCGGCGTCCCGCCGAACGCTCGGTGTGGAAGATGTTCGCAACGGGACGTTGCCAACGGCGACCGGGACGGTCGCGCTCCCCAATTTGAGCTGATACCCATTTATGTCAATATCAAGAACCGTTTTCGAGGCGGCGGGCCAACCACGAAACACCCAAAATGACGCAAAAAGACAGGCTGAAATCGGATTTGCCGTGCAAACAGCCGGAAAACGTGCTATCCAATCACCATGAAAACGCTGCAAGTCGAATTGCCCGACCAGATGGCGCGCGAAGTCGAACAGGCCGTGAAAACCGGCGTGTTCGAGAACACCGCCGAAGTCGTGCGCGTGGCGCTGCGCGAATTCATCTCCCGCCGCCGCTTTGAATTGATGGAACGGCAGCAGTTGGACGACGTCGCCTGGGCGCTGCGCGAAAAATCCGGCGGCAAATGAAACGCCTCGTCGCCGACACCGGCCCGATTTTGCATCTGCACGAAGCTGGCGCGCTTCACCTGTTCCAGCTCATCGGCGAAGTCCTGCTCGTACCGTTCGTCCTGGCCGAACTCCGCGTCCACGCGCCCACGCTCTGGCCGGGACAACCTCCCCGCTGGGCCAACGCCCAAACCCTTTCACTCGGCTTCCAGCAACGTGCCACCGAATGGCAGCACGCCGGATTGCTGCAAGGCGGCGAGGCCCAAGCCCTCGCGCTTGCGCAGGAGACAAAACCCGATTGGTTTCTCACCGACGACGCGGGTGCGCGGCTGATGGCTGAATCCCTCGGCATCGAAACCCACGGCTCCATCGGCGTCATTCTTTGGTCGGCGGCAACCGGACTCATCCAAAAGCCCGAAGCCGAGACCCTGCTGGCGGGGTTGGAAAAATCTTCGCTGTGGATGTCGCCCCGCGTGCGCGCGGAAGCGCGAGCGGCACTCGCACGGTTGTTTTGAGTTGGAAACGGAGCCGCGCTCCGTCACGGCAGACGCCAGATACCGCGCTCGATGTGTAATAGCAGACCAGTGTCGCGCAGGATCCCGCATTGCGGGACTGCTGCCTGATTTTATCCCTGACATGCCGATTGTCGGGGTGCAACTGTTCCAGTTCGCGGGTGAAGGTCCCGCATTGCGGGATCAGCGGTCGTGAATTCACCGGAGGGACGAGTTATACGAGTCCCTGACTGACCGGAAAAGTTTAGGTCTCGCGGAGCTCGCCCCTCCGAAACAAGGCGGCGGATGGCGTTGAGCACGTCCAGCGTCCAGCCGCGTTGGGCGACGGAAATCTCCGACAACGGTTTGACACGGCGAAATTGAGCGCGCACTTCGCTGTCCGGCAAAGCGCGGCTCTCCCTGACGACGGGGAAGCGGGCTTCGGCGGGAATACAATATGTATCAATATCAAGAACCGACCCGTTTTCGCCGAACGCTCGGTGTGGAAGATGTTCGCAACGGGACGTTGCCAACGGCGACCGGGACGGTCGCGCTCCCCATTTTGAGCTGATACCAAAACACGATGCATTCATAAGAATTGACCCGTTTTGGATTGAATCAAACTTGCTTGGCCCGCCGTTGGAAAAAATTGGCGGGGCCTTGACGCTATTAACGCCGTGCGTTAAGGTTGTGTGCGCAATGATTGAAAGCTTTGCGTGCGCGGAGACGGAAAAGATTTTTCGCGGGCAGGTGTCGCGGCGGTTGCCGACGGACATCCAGCGGACGGCCCGGCGAAAGCTTCTGCAATTGCAGGCCGCAACCGAATTGCGGGAAATGGCGGTGCCGCCGGGCAACCGGCTGGAAGGGTTGAAAGGCCGGCGCGCCGGACAGCACAGCATCCGGGTGAACGACCAGTGGCGCATCTGCTTTCGTTGGGAAGGTTCCGCCGCGCATGAAGTTGAGATGGTTGATTATCATTGAACGAACATGAAAAGCAAATTGCTGGCAAACATCACTCCCGGGGAGATTCTGAATGCGGACTTTCTCAAGCCGATGGGTTTGAGCCAATACCGGGTGGCAATGGACATTGGGGTTCCGCCGCGCCGCATCAATGAGATCGTCAAGGGCGAACGGGCCATCACTGCGGACACGGCATTACGGTTGGGCCGCTATTTCAAGATGTCCGGACAATTCTGGCTGAACCTGCAAGCGCATTACGATCTGGAGATGGTAGAGGAACGCCTGGGCAAGCGGCTGGAGCGTGAGGTCAAGGTGCTGGCGGTTGCGTGAAGGCGAAGCTCGGAACGAGCAGGAGATTCTTTACCTGCCACCTGCCACCTGCCTTGTAGTGCATGAAATAAAAGTTCGGCGTCTCGTCGTGGCGGATGGCGTTGATTTGGTTTTCGTTTTTACTTCAGCTCCGTAAAGGGGCGTGGCCCCCACGGGGCTTTACGCCCTTTAGCCTTTCCTGCCCGCCATAGTCCCGCAACACGGGACGACGGTGGGAGCCTTCAGCCTTCAAGATGGCACCGTCGGTGATGGAATCGTCGAGGCGTGATTTCTGGCTTTTGAGTTGAAACCAGAATCTGCAACTCACGCACCGACTCGGTGTTCACATCAACATGAAACGAATCAATTGGCTCATTATTGGCCTAACGGCGGCTGCGGTGATTGGCTTCGTTTTATTCAAGTTCTGGAATCTTATCGTGGGCGCTGTTGGTGCCGCGATGCTGTTCGTCCTGTTTGCTATTGCGATATATGCAGGAGGCAGTTTTGGTTTAGGTGGCGACGACGAGGATGAAGATGACGACGACGAGGACGCCGAAGATGACAGGGACTGAACCCAATCACCGGCGCTTTAAGCGTGAATGCAACACAAACAACAAACTGCCGAGACTGCCAAGTGCAATAAAACTTGGTTCCGGGACTGTTGTAATTGACACAAAATCAAGTTGCGATGTATGCGCAGGCCCCCAAGGTGCGGCTTGTTCCCGACTAAAGATTTCAATCTTATCTCCGTAACTTGTGCTGGTCAGCGCGGACAAAGTCGGGCTGGCAGAACCAGCAAAATACACACCTATCTGACTTCCTGAATCTGTAATTGTGAAATTGTAAAAAGTGCCCGTGTTAATCTGTGGCGTTGCTTGCGCCAGAACCGTCCCAGTCCCGAGGTCGATTATTTGCAGACTCTGAATCCCCGGGGAAGGATTTGAGCTTGGAGAAAACTGAATTTGAATTCCGCTGAGAGAATCCTGCCAGTGCGGATCAAAAGTTGTGCCGTCGCTCCGTAAAACCACCTTAAATCGGTCGTCGTTGTCTCCGGCAAATTGAAAACTGCCCTGAACCGTCGCGTTAACGAACGACGAAACGGTGATGAGGCCGGCACCGTTTATAAAGGTGGCGTTGCCTCCACCTTCTGTGATCGAGGAATTTCCAAAACTTGTATTGTACGTTGTCCAGAGAGCCGAGTTAATCGTTATGCCATTGAAGTCATCAGCCAAAATTTGAGCGTTCGCCGCACATGAAAGCAAAAGGCACAAAGCTGAGGAGAGCAATCCAATATTCTTCATATTTTTGAGTTTTTAGGCCTGCCATGTGGAAGACCCGGTTTCTGTCTGATTGATACGACTCTACAACCGGCTATTTGTCCGTCCAGAACAAATTATTCACATTCTGATCAGTTTAAAATCAGCCACCAAGGTGCAGAGAAAAGTTGACGGAGAGGTTCGCTCCTGATCCAATCAAAGCATGAAAGCACAAAAACGCATTGCGACGCTAAACGCCCAAGAAAATCACGCATGGGAATTTGCGTTCTGCTTTCATTTGGACGACGGCAAAGCTGACCTCCAAGCAGATAAATTGGCATGGCGCGATTTGCGTTCAGAATTTCCAAGACTTACGAAATACAAGGGTTGCCATTAATTCTTGAGGAAAACTCAAATCCGTTCTTGATCCACAGCCCGATTTCGGGATCGATCCACGGGAATGTCTGAGAAGTCGCGGCGTATTCCGAAAGGAAACAAAGCCGCTCCAAGGAAGCGGCCGGATCAGGGATCCGATCCAAAACGAAGATATACCATCCACCGGAAATTTCCCGACCCGCTTCGATTGCCAGTAAAAAAATCTGCGAAATCTGGCAAAAACCATTCTGCCCTGCGCGATGAACAAATCGCCATGCCGTTTGTTTTGCCGAAGCGCATCGAACCCCAGCCGTTCCTGAAATGGGCGGGCGGCAAAGCGAGTTTGCTCCGTCAACTTGAGGAATTTTTTCCGCACGAAATTGACCGTTACCTTGAACCGTTTCTTGGTGGGGGTGCGGTGTTCTTTCACCTGAAGCATCGCTTTCCCGACATGCGCGCGTTTCTGCGCGACAGCAACAAGGAACTTATCAACTGCTTCCGTGTCGTCCGCGACCGACCGAAAGAATTGATGGAATTTCTTGATGAGCATACACGCCGATTCCGCGCCAACGGCGACGACTACTACTATGGCGTCCGCAAGCAACACGACCTGACTGACGACCTCGCCCGCGCCGCCCGAACGATCTTCCTCAATAAAACCTGCTACAACGGTCTTTGGCGCGTCAACGCCAAGGGCGAATTCAACACGCCCGTCGGCTCAAACAAAAATCCCAATCTTTATTCACGCGAAAATCTGTTGGCTGCATCCGCTGCTTTGCAGGACGCTCAACTGGAAGCACAGGATTTCCGCAAAATTGTAGATGAGGCACGCCGGGGCGATTTCATATATTTTGATCCACCGTACCTGCCAATATCGGTCTATTCCGACTTCAAGCGTTACACACCCGATCAATTTCGCGAAGCCGATCAGGTGGAATTGGCCCGCGTTTTCCGCGAACTGGACGCCAAAGGCTGCCAGTTGGCCCTTTCCAACTCGGAGCATCCTCGAACTCGCGAAATTTATACCGGCTTCAGCGTTGCAGTTGTGTCCGCACCACGGTTCATAAATTGCAAGCCTGGCGGACGCGGAAACGTTTCTGAACTCGTCATCACAAATACGAGGCAAAGACAAAAGCCACCAATGCAATTCACAACTCCCGCCGAACCGACGTTTCCGGAAACGAAGTACATGGGAAGCAAGCAACGATTGCTGCCTTTCATCCTGAAACACTTCGCCTCACTAAAATTCAATTCGGTGCTTGATGCATTTTCCGGCACCGGTTGCGTGAGCTATGCTCTCAAGCGCACAGGGGCACGTGTCTATGCGAACGATTTTCTGAAATTTTGTTTCCATGCAGCCCGGGCTACTATCGAGAACAACGCGACGCTGTTGAATGAAGATGATGTGAGCCGCCTTCTTAGGAAAAACACATCGGCACAGACATTTGTCCGCGATACCTACACCGGTCTTTATTTTGATGCAGAAGATTGCTCTTTTCTTGACAACTTGTGGGCAAACATTTGCGAACTTGAATCCCCACTCAAAGCATCTCTCGCTTTAGCTTCGGCTGCCAGAGCGTGCATGAAGAAGCGCCCGCGCGGCCTTTTCACATTCACGGGAAAGAAAGGTTGGGACAACAGAGTCGATCTCAAATTGAACATGCGTGAACAATTCCTTCTTGCCATAAACGCCTTCAATAGTGCGGTGTTTTCGAATGGCCAGCAGAACAAAGCCTTCAACCTTGATGTTTTTGATCTCGACCCGACACTGGCCGAAGTCGTTTACATAGACACGCCTTACATCAGCCCCTATTCCGACTGCGATTACACACGCCGTTACCACTTTGTCGAGGGCTATTGCCAATACTGGCAAGGATGCGAGATCATGCAGGACACCTCGACCAAGAAAATTCGATCTTACGAAACACCTTTTTCAAACAAAAATGGCGCGGTTCACGCTTTTCAGCGTCTGTTCCACCATTTCCGCAAATCAACCCTGGCAGTCTCGTATTCATCCAACGGAATTCCGAGCAAATCGGAGATGGTTGACTTACTGAAGCAAGAGAAGAAACAGGTAGTGGTGTTTGAAACACCTCACCGCTATCATCACGGAAACCAATCGCACAAAGTTGGCAACAACATGAACGAGGTCGTCGAATACCTCTTTGTCGCACAATGAAAATAATCCTGAATGATCACAAGGGCTCGACGACTTTCAAACAAGCGTTGAGTGAACTGTCTGAAGGCGCTGAAACGCTTTCGTTAGCCGTGAGCTATCTGCAAGTCGGCGGTTGGGAGTTGTTTCGTCACCACACGCGCAGCCTTAGCCTGCCGAAGATGCGCATAGTATGCACCGACCAACTAGGAATCACCCACCCGGAAGCGGTGGGACGGGCGATCAGGAGCGGCGTCCAGATTCGCAATTTCACAGGGAGCGGCGTTTATCATCCAAAAGTCTATCTGGCTCACGACCAAAATGACCGGCCAATCAAGTTTTTGCTCGGCAGCGCAAACCTAAGCAGTTCGGCCTTCACTTCCAGTGTTGAGGCCGGCGTGTTGGGTGATGAAACCGTCGGTCTAAAAAAATTGAATGGCTGGTTCAATGAATTGTTCAACAAGCACACCCAAGCGTTTACGCCCGAACGTCTTCACATAATGGAGGAGAGGTGGCGTTCCCTCGCCGCTGCGCGCGCCCTTAGCCGACTTAAAGTCCATCAGCGACCAGCAGTTTCCCCGAAAACCCAACCTGTTCCGGTCGGCCCGGAAGATCTCGATACGCTGGAGGATGTCTTCGCGACGATTCAGCTCCCGATCGGGTTGCTCAACATGGATTACGCAGGAAACAACGTCCGAAACATCGCCAAGGCGCGCGAGGTGTTGGCAAATCCGGCACAAGCTCACGGCAAGCAACGGAGTGAATTGAAGCTTTTGGGTTTGATGCGTGATGGAAATCTGACTGAACTTGGGAAGGCAGCGGCGGCTTTAAAGTCAGATGACGCGTTCGCAAGGCTCTGGTGCAAATGGCTACAACAAACTTCCAATGAACAGTTGGAATCCATCAACGAGAAATTGCTGGTTGCCAAGAGGGTGTTCCCGCAGTTCTGGCGGCTCAAAGACGATGTCAGGAAATACTTTCTCGCCAACGCTCAAAGCCCTAAAGACCGCCGGACGCTTCAAACTATCGAACTGCTCTGTAATGCCCGCGACGTGGTGCAAGAATTGTCAGTTGATGACATGCGGACGCTTTCAAAGCTCCTTGGCCAGTCGCAGCGTGTGCCGGAGTATATCCGCGATGAGGTTGCGGAATATTTCGGCAACAAAGGAACACGAAGTTGGGACACGCATGATCGTCGCGTAATGCCGGAAGCCTGGAGAGCTGTCGCTGAACGACGATATATAAAACCAGCCTTATTGACTGACGAGCGTCAAATCCATTCCGAACTTTTACAGATAGCCGGCGGTATGGGCTGCCCAACGGAACTCGCGCTGCTAAACGAACAACAGAAAGAAGTAATTCAACGACTGAGCAAAAAGGGATACGTGACGCTTATGAAGAAGCGATTTATGGTGGTCTTGCCGATTGATTAATTATCTCTGTCTCCCAGCAGTCGGCGGTGTGGGTGGTTTCCCGCTTCTTGCCGGTCGAGGCGCGTGATCAGTTCTGTGTCGGCACGCATACGTTACAAGCCGGTCCGGCCAGCCGCAGCCAATGCACCGGTCATGGAAAGGTTCATCTGGTCAACCGCTCAAAATGTGCCAAGTCGCCTGCCTGCATCTTGCCTTTCTGTACTTTCTCGCGCAGTTCATCCAGGTGAATCAACCCAAGGCACAATTCAATTACTGATCGTATCCTTCCTCGACCAGTTCCGGATGTCTGGAAGAAAGTATCCGAAAAGTCAACTGTCGACGCTGGTGACAATTGCTCTTGAAAACTCGCAACCGTGAAATTTTCGCTCTCAACACCTCTCTTTAATATCGCCTTGGCGATATCAAACAGCGCTTGAACGCCTACTGTCCTAATGATTAGGGAATTGTCCCTTGCTCTTTCCCAAAATACTCTGTTCACAGCCGTGAAGTAATTTTTAAGACCGTTGTAAATCAATTCATCATCCTTAGACAAATAAAGCTCCCTCAGTGGAGGGGGAGACTTGACAGGAACGTTCGAAAGCACTGAGCGGTCACGACCTTTATAGTCCAAATCTCCATGGATTGTGTATGCGTCCTGCTTGGGATTGTTCGATATTAACCTTACAATCCCCTCCACCACCGTAGCCGTAGAAACGGCCCATTCATGTCGTTGACGAATCTCGCCTCTTGTCAAAGCGAAATCGCTTTCAGCAGGAACTAGAACGCGGTTATGGAGTGGTGAATCTTTCTCCATATTCAGCCTTCTTGTAAGGAAGACCGCCAATTTTTCTGGCGTCCATTTTTCGGGCGATTCGTCTTCTATATTATATCCAAATAGCTCGTAGGTCTGGCTCTTACTCACAGGCCTTTGATTCGAGTTCACGGTGGCAAACAGAAATGCCTGATACGGTTTTGGTAAGTCAAAGTAAACAGCGCAAACAAGAGAAAAATCCAGATGTCTTTTTAGGCGCTCTGTACCTTCAAACCCAAAAAGTCTGTGCTGCCCATCCATGATTGCTGCCAACTTTGCCGGAGATGGAATTGTCAGAACTCCCGTTGGCCCAGCACCATCAAGCTTAAACGTCCATTCAATAGCTTCCTCTTCTTCGACTAGTCCGTCCGCTTCCCGGTAGTTTGCAGCAAGAATTATAGTATTGGGAAATGTCGCCGATCGCGAATCAATGAATTTACCAATTTCTTTTAGCCGTTCGTCTGACCTGGCTCGTTGCGAACCATCTACCTTATAGGAGCCATCAGCTTGTTTCCGAGCAACCAAGCGGTCACTGTATGCTACGTCAAGTAGAACGCTAGCTGGGATTGCGGCGATATAAAAATCGTCGAACGGTTGGGAGACCATTATGGCAGGGAAGGAAAGAGGATACTCACTCATGTTCGGAAGTCCTTTCTCTTTCCTTTCAGTAGCGGCCTAGATGGATCTCCCCCCTGTGGTGCATCTGGAGGGGGATTATCCCATACCCATTCTTTTTCTCCATTGCCTAACCACCAGAAGAGAAGCGCCGACACTGTACCCACTACAGCCCAACGCAACTGCCAACCACTACTGCACGCTAATGCGATGACAAAGGTAACAAGAAAAAAACTCCCGGCAAGCAGTCCAAAATTTCGCATATATGGTTTCTTTTTATCATGGAAGAATTCGATGAAAGATGCCGTCGCTATCGCTGGAAAATATGTCAGAAATCCCATTGCCAAACTCTTCTCGTCAAGCTGCCCAAATAGCGCGGGGAGCCAAATTCCGAGGCCGCCGCCTATGAGAACAACGAATATCAGAGTGGCGTAGAACGCCGTCGAGTAAAATGGGTTGTTAAATCGCCTGCACAAATCTTGATACAGAGGACGAAATGAATTGGGTGGCTTATCCATAAAGAAGAACTCTCTTTCTCTGAAACGGAACGTGCATGGGTCGATTAGATCAACGCAAAGGGGAGGAATCAACTGGTTTTTATCCTAAACATCTCCGTTTCGCATCGCACGATGTGAGTGGTTTCACGTTTCTTGCCGGTCGGTGTTTTTGCCCACGCTTCCTGCAGACTCACGTCCACGGTCGTGTGCACCACCGCGCCACGCTCGACTTGAGCGCAGCTCAGAAACACGAACTTGCATTCGTGAAAGATGCGCTCGGTCGGCACTTGCGGTTTGTCGTCCATCGCGCCCGATCCATTGATCGAATCGGGGAAGATCGCAAGATCAATTTGCCGTTGGTAGGGCGCGGTCTCCGCACCGCGCCGCGGCTCGCTCGGAGAGCAAGCCCTACCGGTTACGGAAATATCAATTCGGACGCGGAAGTGGCGGAGCCAGATTTCAATGATTTCACGGTCGGCCCGCCGGGCCGCCATTTCGACGTGGTGCAAATCCAGTTCGATGCCGACGCAGCCGCGTTTGAGCCGGAGGCTGGCCACCGCCGTCGTGCCGTTGCCCAGAAACGGGTCCAGCACCAGGTCGCCTTCGTTCGTCGAGGCCAACAGGCAGCGTTCCACCAAAGCCACGAGTTTTTGCGTGGGGTGTTTGCCGAAAGACTTCTCACCGGTGGATGGAGCGGAGAGAGTCCAGACCGGTGAGAGTTGAGTGTTGAGTGTTGAGGGCTGAGGGTCTTCATCGGTAGGGCTGCGGTGCTCCGCAACCCCAATATCAGGGCGGCGCGGCAACACCGCCCTACCTTCAAACTCCTCTTTTCTCCAAACTGTTTTCATCTGTTTGCCGGTGACTTTCCGCATTTCCTGGTAGTTGAAGACGTGTTTGCTTTTTTCGTTTTTCGCGGCCCAGAGGACGGTCTCCGTCGAGTGCGTGAAGTAACGGCAGCTCAGATTCGGCGGCGGATTCGGCTTTTCCCAGGCGATGTCGTTGAGAATCTTGAACCCGAGTTGTTGCAGGGCGTAGCCGATGCTGAAAATGACGTGGTGCGTGCCGGTCACCCAAATCGTGCCGTTCGGCTTGAGCACGCGCTGACACCGCCGCAGCCATTCGGTGTTGAACTCGTGGTTCAGTTCCGGTCCGCGCGAGACGTCCCAGTCGCCTTTATCCACCTTCACCATTTTGCCCGCGTGATCCCGCACTGCGGGACCGCCGTTCGACAGGAAATAAGGCGGGTCGGCAAAGATGGCGTCGAACCGGCCGTCGGGATATTTGGCGGCAATGGCGTCCAATAATTCCAGACAATTTCCGCAATAAAGACGGACAAAAGGCGCGTCGGAGGTGAAGATGAGGCGCGGCAAGGTGCTGCCATGCGTCTCGCTGGCAGGTCTGACTGATTTGGAAGATGGATCTTCCGGCAGGATGCCGGAAGCACGTTCGGATGAAGTGGAACGTGCCGAATCGGAGTTCGGCGCTCCAATCGAGCCATCTTCGCGCAGGACAAAGGAGGCGGACGAGACGGGATGGGCGTGGGGCAAATCGGCAACGTGCTGCCGGCGTCCCGCCGGCAGAACTGACTTTGCTTTTAAAGATGGATCTTCCGGCAAGATGCCGGAAGCACGTTGGGGGGTTGACCGGGTTTGTAAAGATGGATCTTCCGGCAGGATGCCGGAAGCACGTTTTTGATCTGCCGACAAGATGTCGGCAGCACGTTTCGGTGGCGGAGATTTGTAAAAGGCTCGGCGTTTCGATGATTTGGCTTTCTTCGGCACGAGCGAGATCAACTCCGATGAATCGCGAGTGGATTGACAGATCAGCCGATCGGATCAAGCGTTTTTCACCACGGATGAACACGGATTTTCACCGAAAGGGATTTTTTTAACCGCAAAGAACGCAGAGAACACAAAGGGACAAAGGGAAACATCGAACATCCAACATCGAACGCTGAACATCGAATTTACCCACCACTCGCCACCCGCCACCTGTCACCCGCCACTCGTCACTCAGTTTGGCCAGTCGAAGACGGTTTCGGCGTCGAGATATTTCCAGGTTTTCCCTTTCTTGACGCGGGGCGTGGTGCGTCCGGTGTAGGATAGGATGCGGTGCGGGCTGTCCTTTTCCACGGTAAAGATGAGCGGATTCACCAGCCGGGCGACAATCAGGCCGGTGGGTTCCATCCGGATCTGTTCCACCGTCCGGCCGTTCCACACGGATTCCCCGGTTTTCACGAACCGAAACATAAACGTGCGCTTCCATTCCAGCGAAATGAAGCGGAATTTGACGGCGCCGCCCCGCATCAGGTCGTCCCAGTGGACCATCATGAATGGGTAGATGGTGTCGTCGGTCAAGGTGTCGGGCTGGAGTTTTTGGGCGTCACCCTTCGGCGGATTCAGGCTCTTGGCGTAACCGATAAAGAGCTGTTGCTGTTGCGGGTTTTTGGGGTCGGGCGCAACCTGGACGGCGCCGGAGACCTGGGCCTGGAATTCTTGCATCTGAAAGGAGACGAGCCGGCCGGATTCATACACAACCTTTTCCACGGCGGCAACGGAGCCGTTGGTGCCGAGAAATTCCCGCTCGACGTGGACGGTGGAGTTGGAGCGGGTGGCCGTCCGCCGGAAGGTGTAGAGAACCTTTTTCCGGTCCGACCCGATTTCGTAAAGGGTGCCGGTTAACAGTTTGGGTTCGGCGTAATCAAACGATTCCAGCGACGCCAGGGGTGCGGCGTCGGCGGCAAAACCCGCCGGGACGATGGACAGCCACAACAGGACCGCCACCACCCGGCACGCAGTCGGAATAATGCTGACAGAAAATGTTTTCATCGGTTCCAAATCCGGCCACAGACTATCACAGATTTGATTCCTCAGCGATCCAGATCAAGGAATTTTAACCACGAAACACACGAACGACACGAAAGGTCTGGAGGAACTGGAATTTCAACCGCAAAGAACGCAGAGAACTCAAAGAAACCCTCAACTCTCAACCTTCACGAAATGCGGCACGCCGGGATCAACTCCGAAAGCTTTCGCGAGCGGGTTGATCAGAAAGGCGGATCGGATCAAGTTCTTTTCAATGTGACAAGTGGCAGGTGGCAGGTGACAAGAATTTGAAGAGCACCTCACCCCGGCGCTGACTCGCTCGTGCCCACTCGCTCGGCCCTCACGGGCTTTCGGCTTTACCGAACTCCTTTCACCGCTTCCCAAGCGGCTCAAGTCTCCCCAGCGCGGAGAGGGAGAATTATTGTCCGCTGGCCGTGAAATCTTTGTGCTCTTTGTGGTTGAGGCATCCCTCTCAATTTTGGTTTTCGTGTGGTTCGTGACTACGTTTCGCGCTAGCGAACCGCCTGATTGGGGGCATCCATCTTGTGGCGAGCTTGGGAAGCCAATTTCGCGGTTTATCAAATTCCCCGGCGGTTGTAAAATGCTCCAATCATGTTAGATTTAACCCCATATCCAGCCGCACCAAATGAAGTCAAAGTCGTCCACTGTTCCCCCACCCAATCGTTTGGCCAAAACTTTAACGGCGGCGGCGCTGCTTTTCCTGCTGCAAACGGGGCCGGTGTTTTCCGCGATTTATTTTGTGGCCACAAACGGCGTTGATTCCAACTCCGGCACGAGCAACAGCCCGTTTGCCACCATCATGAAGGCCCAATCCGCCGCCACTTCCGGTGACACGGTTTATCTGCGCGGCGGGACTTACTTTCTGGACAACTCGAATTTCACCGCCACCAACAGTCCCTGGGCCATCGTCAATAACATCACCAAGAGCGGCATCAGTTACCTGGCGTATCCGGGCGAGCGGCCGGTGTTCGATTTTTCCAGTGTCCAGCCTTCGGGCTACCGGGTGACGGCATTTTTGGTGACGGCGAACAATTGTGTGTTCCAAGGATTCGACGTGGTGGGCGTGCAGGTGACGATTGCCGGAACGCACACACAGTCGGAGAATTTCCGGATTGCCGGCGGGAACAACAACCGGTTTCAGCAGCTCAGGATGCACGACGGGATGGGCAATGGCTGGTACCTGACCGACGGTTCCAGCAACCTCGTTTTGAACTGCGATGCTTACAACAATCGCGGTCTGGACAGCGGCTCGCTCGGCAACACGGACGGCTTCGGCTGTCATCCAGCTCATACGACAGGCAAGGGAAACATCCTCCGCGGCTGCCGCGCGTGGTTCAACAGCGATGACGGCTACGATTGCATCAGCGCGTTTGCAGTGGTGACGTTCGACCATTGCTGGTCGTTTTATAACGGCTATTTCACCAACTTCACCAGTTCCACGGGCGACGGCAACGGCATCAAAGGCGGCGGCTACGGCGTTTCGGGCGGCTCCTATCCGTCCCCCATACCACACCACGTCATCGAGTTTTGCCTTACGGTGAGAAACCGGGCGAGCGGCTTTTACGCGAACCATCACTTGGACGGCCAGATCTGGTTGAACAACACGGCGTATCGGAACAGCACTGACTACAACATGCTTTGCAGCACGAACAACACGAGTTCGGCGTATGACGTGCCCGGCTTCAACCAGGTGATGAAAAACAATCTCGGCTACAAGGGAGGTACGGAAGTCGCCAATCTGGGCACTTCAAATGACGTGACGTTCAATTTTTTCACGCTGCCCGTGACGGTTGCCTCGAATGATTTTGTGACGCTGGATGAAAGCCTGTTGACGGCGCCGCGCCAGGCGAACGGCGACCTGCCCTACATCGCATTCGCGCGGCTGACGAACACGAGCGATTGCATCAACGTGGGAACGAACCTGGGGTTTGCGTTCTACGGCGCCGCGCCGGACCTGGGCGCGTTTGAATTTGGCCCCACGAATGCGCCGTCGCCGACGGTGGCGTTATTCGGGACGAACCTGGTCTTCACCGCCAGCGGCTGGGCGAACACGACGAATTATCTCATCGCCTCGACCAACCTCACGTTCCCGGTGGCGCAATGGACGCGCATCGCGACGAATGTGTCTGATCTGTCCGGCCTCTGCGCCTTCACCAACGCCATCCCGCCGGGTGTGCCGCAGCGGTTTTATCGCATCAGCGTGCCGTGAGGGATGGAGCGCCGATCTCCGAATCGGCGGGTTGGGGGACGAACGGAACGTGCCGAATCGGAGTTCGGCGCTCCCATCGAGCCATCTTCACGCAGGACAAAGGAGGCGGACGAGACGGGATGGGCGTGGGGCAAATCGGCAACGTGCTGCCGGCATCCTGCCGGCAGAACTGACTTTGCTTTTAAAGATGGATCTTCCGGCAGGATGCCGGAAGCACGTTCGGATGAAGTGGAACGTGCCGAATCGGAGTTCGGCGCTCCCATCGTTCCGTCTCCGAACACGCTGAAGCGTGGACACCGAACGAAGCGAGGATGCGGAACTGGAGTGATGGAGTGCCGGGGTATTGAATCGGCAAAGCACCATTACTCCAACACTCCATTTTTACCCGCGTCAGCAACTTCGTCACGGCGCTTGTTCCAACAGCCTGACGACTTCGTTCGGATGCGAGCGCTCGACGGTGTGGTCGCCTTCCATAATTATCGTGGTCCAGCCGCGGGCTTTGGCGCGCTCATAAAAACGGTAGAAGTCGTCCTGCTCCGGCACTTTGCCCTTGTCCACGGTGAGGATGTAGGTCGTCGGTAATTTCCCGGCCACGGCCTGGTTGGTCAAGGAGATGGGTTCGCTGAAAGTTTTGGCCGGGTGCGGCACGTCGTGCGGCGGCGGGGGATTTCCAACAACCCATATTGGAATGATAAACCCATCCATGATCGGCGGGGCGTTTGTTTTTTGCACGTGAATCATGTCCACGCTTTCGCCGTTTTCGGGCAACAAGGCATCAAGGTAAACGACGTGTTTGATGCGGTCGGGCACGCGGTCGGCCACGCCGGTGATGACCATCCCGCCGTAGCTGTGGCCGACGAGCACGACGTTGTGCAGGTCTTCCCACAGGATGACGTTGACGATGTCCTGGATGTGCGTGTCGAGGTCAATGTTGGTGCTGGCGAGGTGGGAACGCTCGCCCTGCCCCGTCAGCGTGGGGCGATAGACCTTGTGACCGTCGGCGGTGAGCAACTGGTCCACATGTTTCCAATCCCAGCCCCCGCCCCACGCGCCGTGGACGATGACGCAGGTGAACTTTTGGTGCTTCGACGACGCGGTCGCCGGACAGTTCGTTTTGCATCCGACGAATACGGTGAGGCAGGCCAAGGCCAGACATATCAAGGAAAGTTGAAGGTTGAGCCGTCTTCGCTGCGCTTCACCACGTCGAGGAGTTGAGGGCGTAAAGCCCCGTGGGGGCCACGCCCCTTTACGGGGTTGAGGGCGATGGGTGAAGAGGAATGGTTTGGTCATTTTCATGGGCGGTTGCAGGCAAATTTAACCACGGCTGGTCGCGCCGTAAAGAAGTGAAGGCGGGACAAACTCATGGGGAAACATCGAACATTGAACATCGAACGCTGAACATTGAATGAAATGCGCGCCGGAAAAACGATTCGATGTTGGATGTTGGGCGTTGGTTGTTCGATGTTCCCATTAATTCATACCGAATCGGCAAAGCCTCATCATTCCAGTACTCCAACACTCCATTTTTCCCGCGTCAGCGATGCCAGCCGCCGCCACCGTGGAAACCGCCGCCGCCGCGGTAGCCGCCCGAATAACCGCCCCGGTAGCCACCACCCCAACCGCCCTGGTAACCGCCACCCCAACCGCCGCGGTAATAACCGCCGCGATAGCCGCCGCCGAATCCGAATGAAAATGACACCGGCGGATAATTCCATCCGTCGTAATACGGATAGTAACCGTAGGACGGTTGATAATAATTGTTGTAATACCGATACGTTTGCGTGTCGGGAATCACATAGACCGACGAGGAGGGAACATAGGTTGTCGTCGGCTGGACATAAGTCGCCGTGCTGCTGGCGGTGGGATAAGCCGGCTGCGGTGCGACCTGTGCCATCTGCCGCGGCTGGTTCAGCATGGTATTGAGGACGGCGTCGGAAACGCCCTGCTGCTTCAAATAAACGATCTGGCTTGCATCCATGCCGTAACTGCTGCCGGAATTCCGGATGTAATTGACGATGGTGTCTTCGCTCACTTTCGCCTTCGAAAGCTGGATGATTTGCGAGACGCCGTAGGACAATTGGACGGGCGCGGTTTGGGCGGCACTGGTGGTGGTGGAATCCTGTGCCGGAACGTTGCGCGCTGCCAGGACGAGCACAGCGGTGATGGTAACTGTCAAAAACAAGCCGCGAGAGGTTCGAGTTTTCATAAAATCAACACCTATTAATTCAACACCGCATACTCGCGCGAGTTGCGCGGGTTGTCAAGGAGCGCGGAAATGCCGGCGCAGGGTCTGGGGTCTGGGGAATTGGAGATGGAGGATGCAAGATGCGGGATAAATCGTCCTCGTCCTCGAAATCATCCGGTAAAATCGAGGGAAAATGGAAACATCGAACAACCAACATCCAACGCTGAACATCGAATGAAGCCAGGGCCAACGGACACGCTCAAGCGTGGACACCCAGCGCAAAAGAAGCAGTTGACCGCGCTTGTGCGGAGGATTCGATGTTCGATGTTCAATGTTCGATGTTTTAACCACTAAGTCAGGCAAACGCCTTGGGCATCATGGCGGGCTGGCCAACGCGGCGTTCGTAGTCGAGAATGATGTGAACGGCTTCCGCCGGATCGTCGGTGACCTTGAACAGGTCGAGGTCGCCGGGGCTGATATGTCCGTGCCGCTCCTGCATTTCGGCTTTCATCCAGTGCACCAGCCCCTTCCAGTATTCGTTGCCGAAGAGGATGAGCGGGAATTGCGGGACGCGCTTGGTTTGCACGAGGGTCATGATTTCGAAAAATTCGTCGAGCGTGCCGAAGCCGCCGGGCATGTAAATGAAGCCGAGGCTGTATTTGGCAAAACAGACTTTGCGCGCAAAGAAATAGTGGAAGTGCAGCGGGATGTTGGCGAAGCGGTTGCCGGCCTGTTCATGCGGCAATTCGATGTTGAGGCCCACGGATTTGCCGCCACCCTGCGCCGCACCCTTGTTGGCGGCTTCCATGATGCCCGGCCCGCCGCCAGTGATGACGGCGAACTGATGTTTGGCGAGGTTCCTGGCGATGTTATGGGTGGCGCGGTAATATTTATCGCCGGGTTTCGCCCGCGCCGAACCGAAAATGGTCACGGCCGGACCGATTTGGGAAAGCGTTTGGAAGGAATCCACGAACTCGGCCATGATGCGGAAAATGCGCCAGGGGTCTTCGCGCATGCGAAAGGTGGTGTCGCTCATGGCCGGAGCATAGTCGCGGCGGCGAAATGAGACAAGCGCCGACGGTTGTAGCGTGCGCTGTCCACAGCGCAAACTGGCTGATACCAGTTCCCGACGATGATCATCACATTCCCCGGACGGTAGGGCCGCGTTGCCGCGCGGCCATCATACCCGGCGGCGCAGCAGCGCCGCCCCACCAATTGCACCGATTGTTTCCGGCATTGGTATGCGACGGTCGCAGACCGCCGCTACAGTGCCAAAGCAAACAGGCCGGAGAATCGAAATCCCCCGGCCGGTTGCGTTTTCGGTTCCTCAAGAGCAGCCGAGACTCTCACCGCAGTTCAGGCATTTGAAGCAGGCCCCGTTGCGCACGGCGACGTGGCCGCAGTTCGGACACGTGGGCGCGTCCTGCTGGAAGTGCGCGATGGAGTCGCTGAGAGATTTCACCGGGTGTCCGGCGCCGGGCGCGTGATGGCCGTTGCCGTTGCCGGGTTCCTTCATTTCAAGCACGTCGGGGTCTTCGGCCAATTGGAGTTCAGGCACCGGACGGTTCACTCTTTTTTTTTCTTCTTCGAGCAAACCGGGCATGGCGAGTTCCGGCTGCGCGCGATTGACAGCAACCGCTTCGCGGTAGCCGGGAATGAATTGCAGCGCCAGCCACCGGAACACGTAGTCGGTGATTGAGGAGGCGTTGCGGATTTCGGGATTTTTGGTGAAGCCGCTCGGCTCGAACCGCTGATGCGCGAATTTGCGGACGAGGGCTTCCAGCGGCACGCCGTATTGCAATGCAATGCTGGTGAGCGTGCCGATGCTGTCCATCAAACCGCCGATGGTCGAACCTTCCTTGGCCATCGTAATGAACAATTCGCCCGGCCGGTGGTCCCCAAACAATCCGACCGTCATGTAACCTTCATGGCCGGCAATGTCGAATTTGTGCGTGACCGCCGTGCGCGTGTCAGTGAGACGGCGGCGGAGCGGCTTGCCGGCTTCGATGCGCAGTCTGGCAACTTCGGTTTCAAGTTCCTTGATGCGGGCTTCAAGCGCGGAAGCATTGGCGGAAGAAGTTTTGCCACCACCATCGCTGGTCTTTTTGGTGTTGAGCGGTTGCGAGCGTTTCGAGCCGTCACGGTAAATCGCCACGCATTTCAGCCCCATCTTCCACGCCTGAACGTAAGTGTCGCGGATTTCCTCGATGGTGCTTTCATGCGGCATGTTGACGGTCTTGGAAATGGCGCCGCTGATGAACGGCTGCGCGGCGGCCATCATTTTCAAGTGCGCCAGATAATGGATGCTGCGCTTGCCGCGATACGGCTTGAAGGCGCAATCGAACACCGGCAAATGCTCCGGCTTGAGGCCGGAACGCAGCCGCGACGCCTCGTCGCGTTTAGCCGATGTCGGCGAGGCGCCCACGCCACTTTTCTGCGACGGGGCGTCGCTGCCATAATCAACGTCTTCAATCGTGTCGAATTTTTCGATGTGCGCGATGATGCCTTCGATTTCCTTCGCGCCGTAGCCGAGACGGCGCAACGCATCGGGCACGCCGCGATTGACGATTTTCAACATGCCGCCGCCGGCGAGGAGCTTGTATTTGACCAGTGCGATGTCGGGTTCCACGCCGGTCGTATCGCAGTCCATCAGGAACGCGATGGTGCCGGTCGGGGCGAGCACGGTGACCTGCGCGTTGCGGCAGCCGTGCTGGCGGCCTTTGGCGAGCGCGCCTTCCCAGGTTTTGCGCGCCTCGTCCTTCAAATAATTGAATTCCTGGCTCGGCTGGATTTGTTCGACGGCGTCGCGATGCTGTTGAATGACGCCGAGCATGGATTCGACGTTGTCCTTCGCCAGCGGATTGGACACGTGCGCGCAACGCGCGTCGCGGTAACCCGGAAACGCGCCGATGTCCGCGGCAATTTCCGCGCTCTGCTCGCAGGCGTGGCCGGTCATGATGGCCGTGATC
>DAIRTX010000014.1:0-57679 GCA_036803685.1 Verrucomicrobiota bacterium
ACCCGGCCTTCTCCCCACGGAGAAGGAGAATCGTCCGCCGTCCCCTTGAAAATTCACGCGGCGGGATTTGCTGGCTGCCGGGGTTCGCCGCCGCCTGCATGTAGGCGTTCAGCAAGGGTTGCAGGTTGGCAACTTTAGCGGGCGTGATGCCGGGCAGGATGTCGCCGCCCAGTTTCTTGATGATGATTCACCCGTTCATTCACACCTTCAAATCCGCCAGCGCCGGATCGTTGGCATTCACGATTTTCCGCATTTTCTTGACGGCAGCTTTGAGGTTGTACGCGCCAAACAAGGTCGTGCCGCTCACAAACGTGTCGGCGCCGGCGCGGGCGCATTCGGCGGCGGTCTGGAAGTTGATGCCGCCGTCCACCTCGATGCGATAAGGAAGTTTCCGCTCGCGCCGCCAGGCCTCGGCCTGCTGGATTTTGGGCAGCGTTTCGTGAATGAATTCCTGTCCGCCGAAGCCCGGATTGACGGTCATCACCAGCAGCAAGTCAATCTGGTCGAGATACGGCTGAACCAGCGAAATGGCCGTGGGCGGGTTGATGGCCAGGCCGACCTTTTTGCCGAGCGATTTGATTTTCCAAATGAGTGGCGTGACCTGCTGGTGAAGTTCGACATGAACGGTGATTTCGTCCGCGCCGGCCCGGGCAAAGGATTCGATCAAAATTTGCGGCCGAGAGCACATGAGGTGAACGTCGAAAAACATTTTTGTCAGGGGACGAATGGCGCGCACGACTTCCGGCCCAAAGGAAATGTTTGGGACGAAATGCCCGTCCATGATGTCGAGGTGCAGCCAGTCCGCGCCGGAACGGTCGGCGCGTTCGACTTCCCTGCCGAAGCGGGTGTGATCGGAGGCGAGCAGCGAAGGCGCGATAATCATGCGCTGAGTTTAAGCGAAGAACGCAGGTGAAGAAAAGTTGGAATGTGCGGCAGAGGAAGTCGCGTTATCCAGCATGTTTATCATCAAGGCAACGGCGCACGGCCAGCGCGAGCACTTGTGGCTGGTAAGGTTTCTGCAAGTAATTCAACTCCGGCTCCAGCTTGAAATCCTTGCCAACAATGTCGGTGCTGTAGCCGCTGGTAAAAATAACTTTCAACCCGGGCCGTTCGGCCCAGAGTTTTTCCGCCAGTTCCCGGCCGTTCATATTATCGGGCATTACGAGGTCGGTGAACAACATGGAAATTTCGTTCTTGTGCCGGTTCCAAGTCTCAAGGGCTTCGACGCCATTGCCGGCCGGCAAAATTTTGTAGCCGTATTTTTGGAGGACGCGCGAAACGAGTTCCCGCACTGACTTCTCGTCTTCAACGAGCAAAATGGTTTCAGTGCCACCGCGAATGGTGATTTGGGTTGTCGGCTTTTCCGCTTCGGCTTGGGCCGAGCCTACATAGGGAATGTAAATACGGAATGTCGTGCCTTTGCCGACGGTGCTTTCGACCTCGATCCAGCCCTGATGCTGTTTGACAATGCCATAAACCGTCGCCAGGCCCAGGCCGGTGCCTTTGCCGACTTCCTTGGTGGTAAAAAACGGCTCAAAGATACGCTGGAGATTTTCCGGCGGAATGCCGCAGCCGGTGTCCGTCTTGCTGACACAAACGAAGCGCCCGACCCGCGCTTCGGGATGGTGTTGAACGTGAGCTTCGTTCAAGTCCACGATGGAAATGCGCACAGCGAGTCTTCCGCCTTTGGGCATGGCATCACGCGCATTGACGGCCAGATTGAGCAATACCTGCTCCATCATGCCCACATCAGCCTCCACCATCGCCGGCGACGGGCAGTAATTAAATTGCAATGACACGTCCTCGCCCAAAAGCCGTCCCAGCAGATCGGTCATGTTGCCGACGATTTTGTTCATGTCCAATTTCTTGGGCTGAATGAGCTGGCGGCGGCTGAACGTGAGCAATTGCCGCGTCAATGAGGCGGCGCGCTCAGCGGCCTGTGTAATTTGTTGCGCGGATCGCGACGCCGATTCTTCAAGCTCGGAAGACAGCAACAGCGAGGCATGGCCATGAATGACGGTGAGGATGTTGTTGAAATCGTGGGCGACGCCGCCGGCGAGCTGGCCGATGGCCTCCATTTTTTGCGACTGGCGCAACTGTTCTTCCAATCGCCGTTGCGTCGTGACGTCACGAAACAAGCTGAATAGCAGCAGCGGCTGCCCGTGCAATTCAATAAATGAATCGGTGATTTCCAATGCCATCACCTGGCCGTTGTGAAGGGTGTATTGGTGTTGAATTTTACGGTTCGCGGCGCGGGCGCGGAAATGTTCGCGCTGCCTTTCGAGTATGGCCTGTGGATTTTCGGATTCGGCATAGACGACGGTGAAGAGCCTGCCTTCCAACTCTTCCGCTTTCATGCCGACCAGGTCACAGTAGGCCTTGTTGACGGCAATAATGACGCCGTTTTCATCCGTCAGGCGCATTCCATCCACGGAATTTTCCCACACGGAACGGAAAAGCATTTCGGAACTTTGCACCGCCGCCTCGGCAGCGCGCCGTTCGGTGATGTCGCGCACATGCAACAGCAGGACGGGTTTGCCGTTATATTCCACGCGGCCGGCGCGCACTTCGATGGGTGTGACGTTGCCGTCGGCGGTCAGGGTTTCCCCCTCAACCCAGGACAATTTGCCGCTCGCCAGGTTTTGGAAATCGCGGTGGGCGTTCTCCCGGCGCGACGGTGGAATGAGATCGTTCAGGGCATTTTTGCCAATTAATTGTTCACGGGTCAGGCCGTGCAGCACGCCCGCGGCGAAATTTGCGTCCAGCACCGTGCCATCCAAGTCCTCGACAAAAATGGCATCGGGTGAATTGTCAAACAGATCGCGAAAACGCTGCCGGCTCTCGCGCAAATCCTGCTCGGCGCGGACACGTTCAAGCGCGCCACTGCACTGGTCGGCCAAAGTCTGGAGCACTTCCAAATCGCGGCTGGTGTAGGTGCCGGGCGTGTGGTTTTGGACGAAAAGCACGCCGATAACCCGGTCGCCCTTGCGGATGGGCGCCAGCATGGAGACGGCGGAATGGTGTTTGACTTCCACGGACGACAGTAATTCCGCGCCTTTTTTGATGACGCGCTGAACGAGGGCATTGGCGGTCTTGGGCTGGGGCGATGATGGAATTTCCACCCGCTGCCCTTCGACCGTGGTGATGGTGAGCAGCGAAAAAACTTCATCGCTTTCGGCGAAATACAAATCAAGCGCGAAATCGTCCCACTTGAAAAGTGCGTCAGCGGCTTCACAAATGATCATGGCCGCCTCGGAATTGGTGGTGGCCGAACTGAGCCGGTGGCCGAGTTTGGAGAAAACCGCGTTGCGGTGTTCGGTGCGCAGGCGTTCGGTCACGTCGGTGGCCATAGTCAATGCGGCAAAGCGCTCGCCAAAAACAATCGGACTCCAAACAACCTCCACGTCAATGAGGCTGCCGTCTTTGCGCCGATGACGCCAAATGATGCTGCGGTCAGCCGTGTCGGGTGAGAGGGTTTTCGGTTGGCCGTCTTTTTCCGCAAGACGGATGTCCACGAGGGTCTTGGTCAGAAATTCTTCGCGTGAATAACCGTAATGTTGAATGGCCGCTTCGTTGACTTCCAAAAAGGCCAGTGTTTCAAGGTCGAACACCCACATCAGATTCGGGTTGCCATGAAAGAGAAGACGATACTGTTCTTCGCTATTGCGCAATTCCTCTTCTGCGCGCCAGCGATCCGTTACGTCGCGGCAATTAGCCACGATGCCGCCTATTTCCGGGTCCTGAAGACGGTTCTGGCCGACCAGTTCCAGATACTGCCATGCGCCACCTTTGTTTTGATGGCGAAATTGCATTTTTACCGTGCGTTCCGGGTGATCAAGCGCGAGTTGAAACGCCTCCAGCGTGTGCGGCAAATCGTCGGGATGCAAACGGGCGAAGTAATTTTGCCCGCGCAATTCCTCCGGTTTGTAACCCAACGCACGCTCGATCGAAGGGCTGACGTAGAGAAGGTTTCCGTCGCGGCTCAAAATGCAGAGGACGTCAAGCGAATTTTCCATGAGCGTGCGGAAATATTTTTCACGGCGAACCAATTCCGTTTCCGCCGCCCGGAGCCTGGCTTGTTCTTCGGCTTCCTGCACGGCCCGGCGGACGGCGGACGGCAGCCGATCCGGTTGCTGCTTGAGCAAATAATCGGTCGCGCCGGCCTTCAAGCTTTCAATCGCCGCCTGTTCGCCGATGGTGCCGGAAACGAGAATGAACGGAATATGCGGATTTTTTTTCCGCACCATGGCCAGCGCATCCAAGCCGGAGAACGACGGCAGGTGATAGTCCGAAATGATGACGTCAAACACACCGGCATCCAATGCGGCCTCAAACGGCGCACGGTCGCCGACGCATTTCAACTCGACGTCCAAACCGTCCTGCGCGAAAAGCGAACGGACCAGCTCGGCGAAATCCGGGTCGTCTTCCAGATGTAAAATTTGCAACTTTCTATTCATCCATTGCAGAACCACAATCACCACCCAATGTTCCGGATAATAAACATCCAAACGTCCCGAAAGTAAAGCGCGATGAGTCAGCTTTCACCGTTGACATTCACTTGCCTTCGACTAGATTAACCGCCCTTTTAAGCGGAATTATAATTTATGCCGAATACGAAATCAGCCGAACGCCGGGCGCGCGGCAACGAACGCAAGCACCAGCACAATCGCAGCATCAAATCGCGCCTGCGCCATCTGGAAAAAGATTATCGCATGCTGCTCACCGCCGGCAAAAAGGACGAAGCGGTCAAATTTCTGCCCGGGGTCCATTCCGCATTCGACAAAGCCGTCAAATCCGGCGTGCTCCCCCGCGCCACCGTCAACCGGAAGAAATCGCGCCTCGCCGCGGCGTTGAACTGAACAGTTCCGACCGGAGCAATCCCATTTTCGCCAGACGGAATTTCAATCCGACGGCCAGACAGCCAAAGCCGTATTGGAGGCTGCGGCGGAAATTGATCGAAGACGCCTCGGGAAAATACTTCGTCGGGCAGCTCACCTCGGCAATTGTGAAACCGTGCCAGAAAATTTGCGCGAGCATCTCATTGTCAAAAACGAAATCATCGGAATTTTTCCCCCAATCGAGCGTCTCCAGAATTTCCCGCGAAAAGGCGCGGTAACCGGTGTGATATTCCGAGAGTTTTGCGCCCAGCAAAACATTCTCTGCCAAAGTCAGAAAACGGTTGGCAATGTATTTCCAAACCGGCATTCCGCCTTTGAGTGAATAGCCGCCCAAAATGCGGCTGCCTAGCACGCACGGATGCAGGCCGTTGGCGATGATGGAGGCCATCGCCGGAATCAGCTTCGGCGTGTATTGGTAGTCAGGATGAAGCATGATAACAATGTCGGCGCCGGTTTCGAGCGCAAGCCGGTAGCAGGTTTTTTGGTTGCCACCGTAACCCGTGTTGCGCTCATGCACATGAACCCGCACCCCTTCGAGCGAACGCGCGATGGCCACGGTGTCGTCGTGGCTGCGGTCATCCACCAGAATGATTTCATCCACGATGCCCTGTTCGCGCACTTCGTTGTAAGTTTGACGCAACGTTTGCGCCGCGTTGTAAGCCGGCATCACCACGGCGATTTTTTTTCCGAAATACATGGTCATTATCTTCCGAAATTCCGGCTCATCCTGCCCGAATCTTTCCAAGTCTTGAAGCCAAATCTGAAATAACAGTTGCAGCACGGCAGAAGAGGGCCGCCCACGGTGAAACCGTGGATTTCATCATGCACGGATACGGCCTGGACAAACTCGAATCAGTCTTGAAGCCAAAAATTGCCCAGCCCATGGCAAGAACCTGCTTGCCTCAACGTCGCGGTTGACTTACGTTGTTCCGTTGTGAAAAAACGGGTGCCACCCTATCAAGTTGTTGAAGGCCATTGTGCCGGGCCTTCGGTCTGTCCATTGAGCCATGTCGCTGCCGGCACGACCGTTTGCATCAAGGAACTGGCCGCGTCGCCCGAATTGCGCGACCGCCTGCGCGAACTCGGCCTGGGTGAGGAGCAGCGCATCAAACTCCTGAGCAGCAAAGCCAATGTCATCTGCCTGGTCTGCAATGCCCGCCTCGCCCTGAGTGAAAAACTGGCCAGGGCCATTTTGGTGGAGCCTGTCCTCGCCAAGGCATGAACCATTTATGTCCGACGCTCTCCAGCCGCTGAGTTCGGTTGCCGTGGGCACAACGGCGACCGTCACCGAAATCAAACTTCCGCCCGAAAACCGTCCGCGCCTCATGGAAATGGGCCTGCTCGTTGGCACCTCGGTTGAGCTCGTCCGGTTCGCGCCGCTCGGCGACCCGGTCGAAATCAAAGTCCGCGGCTACAACCTCACTTTGCGAAAGCACGAGGCCGAGCAGATTCTCGTAAAGGTGACCGGGAACAAAAAAGTGACAGGTGACAGGTGACGGGTGACAGGAATTCACCGCGGTCCCGTCAGACAAACATGGATTCTCCCGAGGCTAGAACCAACCCCGATTCCGGCAGTACCGAAAAGCCGGAGCCGGGTTCTGCACCTCCCCTGCCCCGACACCCGACGCCGGTCACTCGTCACCCCTATGTCATCCTGACGGGCAATCCGAATAGCGGCAAGACGACCTTGTTCAATGCGCTCACCGGTCTGCGCGCCAAGGTCGGCAATTACGCCGGTGTCACCGTCGAGCGCAAGGAGGGAAAATTACTCGGCGCTCCCGCGAAAGCGGACATCCGCGTTCTCGATTTGCCCGGGACATATAGCCTCAGCCCAAATTCGCTGGACGAGCAGATTTCGCGCGATGTGCTGCTCAACCGCCTCCCCGAATTGCCGCCGCCGGATTTGATTGTGGTCGTCGTGGACGCCTCAAACCTTCAGCGGAATCTTTATTACGCCACGCAAGTCGTCGAGCTGGGCCATCCCACGCTCATCGCACTGAACATGGTGGACGTGGCCGAAGTCAACGGCCAGCGCATTGATGAAGCCAAACTTGCCGGGGCGCTCGGCGTGCCCGTTTTCCCAATCGTCGCCAGCACCGGCGCGGGCGTGCCGGTGCTGCGCGCAAAGATCGTGGCGACCGTTCAGAGCACGACCGAAGTGAAGCCGAAGTTGTTTTGTCAGTTGCCCGGATTGTTTCGGATTGAAGCCACCGGGCTGGCCAGCTTGCTGGCCGAGACTTTTCAGGAACGGCGATTGCAGGCCACAGCGGAGGCGCTGCTGCTGCTCAGCAATGAAAAAGCGCTGGCATCGAGCCAGGAGCATTATCCGCAAAAAATTCAGGATGCCGTGGCCGCTGCCCGAAAGCGGCTCGAAACGCACGGAATAGACTGGCGCGGAGCCCCCATTGTATGGCGATACGCGCGCATCGCGGAAATCCAGCAAGCCGTTGCGGTTGAACTCGCGCCGCCGGGGGAGACGTTCAGCGACAAACTGGATTGCGTTCTCACGCACAAAGTTTGGGGCACGTTGATTTTCATCGGCATCATGACCCTGATGTTCCAGAGCATTTTCACGTTTGCGCACATTCCGATGGACGCATTGCAGGCGGCAGTGGATTGGCTGGGCGGCGCGGTCGGCAAACTGATTCCACCCGGCGATTTGAATTCATTGCTGGTGAACGGTGTGATTGCCGGTGTCGGCGCGGTGATTGTTTTTCTGCCGCAAATCTTGCTGCTGTTTTTGTTCATCGGTTTTCTGGAAGACACGGGTTACATGGCGCGCGCGGCGTTTTTGATGGACCGGCTGATGAGCAAGGTCGGGTTGCACGGCAAAAGTTTCATCCCGATGCTGAGTTCGTACGCGTGCGCAATTCCCGGCATCATGGCCACGCGCACGATTGAAACGCCGAAGGACCGGCTGGTGACGATTCTGGTCGCGCCCTTGATGAGTTGTTCGGCGCGATTGCCGATCTACACACTGCTGATTGCGGCGTGCATTCCCGACATAAAAATCCTTGGCTGGTTGAAGCTGCAAGGTCTGACGATGCTGGCGATGTATCTGCTCGGCACGGTGGTGGCGCTGCTGATGGCCTGGCTGTTCAAAAAAACCCTGCTCAAGGGCGAAACACCGATGCTCATCATGGAATTGCCGCCATACAAACGCCCGCTGCTGCGTGTGGTGGCGCGGCACATGTGGGATCGTTCGCGGTTGTTCCTGCGACGCGCGGGCACGGTAATTTTGGGCATCAATATTCTGCTCTGGTTTCTGGCCACGTATCCGAGAACCGAAAACGGGGTGATGGGCAAAAGGAGCGATGGAGTGATGGAAAAACAAATTGCGCGCGACGCCAACCCTCCGTCTTCGGCTGAACTCGCGGGCGAAAAACTCCGCCACAGTTTCGCCGGCCGGATGGGGCATTTCATCGAACCGGCCATCGCGCCACTGGGTTTTGATTGGAAGATGGGCATCGGCATCATTTCGTCGTTCGCCGCGCGCGAAGTGTTCGTGAGCACAATGTCCACGGTCTATAACGTCGGCAGTGCCGACGAATCCGAGTCCGGCAAGCAGGCGCTGGCGCAGACATTGCGGATGCAAACGCGGCCGGACGGGTCGCCGCTTTACACCCCGCTGCTGGCCGTCACGTTGATGGTGTTTTACGTCTTTGCGCTGCAATGCGCGAGCACGGTGGCGGTGGTGCGGCGGGAGACCAATTCCTGGAAATGGCCGGTGTTCCAGTGGCTTTACATGGGCGCTCTGGCATGGGTTCTGGCCTTCATCACCTGGCACGGCGGGCGTTGGCTGGGCTGGGGCTGAGTCGAAAAGGAAAACATTGAACATCGAACATCCAACATCGAACATTCAATGAATCAAGCGGCGGCGGTTTATTCGACGTTGGGTGTCCGGTGTTCGATGTTCGATATTTTCCAATTTTTTTATACAAATTTGGCAACCCCGGTGTCTATGCAATGAAACCGTGAACGGCGACGAACATTTTGATCGGTGCGAAAAGCTCTACGCGGCGAAGGCGGCGGAATTGATCCTCTATGGCCGGGCGCTGGGCCTCAGTCACGGTGAAGCAGAGGATGTTTTGCAGGAAACCTTCCTGGCGTTGATGCAAAAGCCGCAGTTGCTTCTCAAACCGGAGCACTACTGCATGCGCAGTTTTAGGAATCGCGCGCTGAATTACCGGCGTTCGTTGTGGCGGCGCTTCACCCGCGAGTTGGAATCACAACGTTGGTTTGAGAAATCGCCTTCGGAAAGCCCGGCCGAGCGCGCCGCCATGCGCTGTCTGGCGGAACTGCCGTTGGAACAGCGTGAAGTGATCGTGCTCAAAATCTGGCACCAATACACGTTCGAGGAAATTGGTGAATTGCTCGAAATTTCACCGAATACGGGTGCGGGACGATACCGTTACGGTTTGCAAAAAATCAAACTCCAACTGGAAGGAGCAGCTTATGAAAGAGATGAACTTACCGGAAACTCAGTTGCGTTCCTGGCAGCCGCGACGTCCGGCGGCAAGGCTTAAGCGGCGGCTTTTTGCCGCGCCAGCCAGAGTCATGCCCCAAATGGCATGGTTTCTGGGCTGGCTGGCGCCGGCCACGGCGTGCGCACTGCTCACCCTCTCGGTTTTTAATTCGGGGAACAGCCTTCCCGGCAGTTCGTCCCGCCACGAACCGACGGTCGCCATGATGTTGAGCAACCAGAGTTATGCCGCCTATGCATCAAGCATCTTTCAGGCGGGGCAAAATGATCTGCCCTCCGTCACTTTTGACTTGACGAACCGGAGCGGCTCCACTTCCAGTACGAACCCTTTTTTGCGGGGCAGAATGAATTGATTAAGATTAGGCAGCATCGAAAAAACGAAGTTATTCAATATTGAACGTCCGGCTGCAAAAGTGTCCGCCACTGTGATTCAAACATCACAAACATCATAAAGCGCATTGATTTTTGTGGACAAACACGGCAGTTGTCCTTCAAATATGCGGTTTTACGCAGCCTCAATTTATCGCAAATGAGCAAAGACAAACGCAAAACGCAAAACGCAAAACAATCGGTGCCTGCCGCCAGGACGCCTCCACCGGCACCCATGCGAGTGCCTCCGCTCTTCCGTAAAATAGACTGGTTGGCACTGATCATCACCTTTGCGGTGATTTGGACCGTTTATTTTCTGACGTTGGCGCCCGAACAAACGCTGGAAGATTCCGGCGAGCTGTGCACCGGCGCGTTCTACGCGGGCATACCGCATCCGCCGGGCTACCCTTTCTGGACGATCTACGCCTGGCTTTGGACGAAGCTGCTGGTGGTTGGCAATGTCGCGTGGCGCGTGGAAGTGGGCGAAGCCACCGCCGCCGCCCTGGCTTGCGGCCTGGTTGCCTTCATGGTTTCGCGGGGCAGCAGCATGTTCATGGAGGGAATCGAAGAACTGAGGAACATTGCCGGCAAATGGGAAAACATCATCTGCGTGGTTTCAGGAACTGTCGCGGGCCTGCTGCTTGGCCTCGGGGGTGTCATGTGGAGCGAGTCGGTTGCCATCAATCGAATTTCTCCCTTCGGCTTGCCCTGGATGATGATAGTTCTGCTCTGTCTTCTGAGGTGGATTTACGCCCCGCACCAGCGAGGCTACCTCTACTGCGCCATGTTCTTTTTTGGAATCTGCCTGACCATTCACCAGACCCTGCTGGTCGCGGCAATGGGCATTGAAGTCGCTATCGCTGCCACCCAACCCCGACTCGGTCGAGACCTCTTTCTTGGCAACAGTATAGTTTATGTGCTGGGGTTGATCGCAAATAGCACACACTTCACCAACATGCTCGACACTGCCTTGATGGTGCTGGTCATTTACCACACTGTTGGGCTTGCCTCGATCGCTGCCTGGATTTGGCTGAGTTTCAAGACCAAGGGTCTCGGCGGCGAATGGAAAGCCATTCTTTTGATGGGGCTGTTGTGGCTGGCGGGCGCATCATTCTTCTTCTACGAGCCGATTGCGGGCATGACCAATCCGCCGATGCAATGGGGTTATCCGCGCACAGTCGAGGGGTTTTTCCACGCGTTAAGCCGCGGTCAGTACGAGAAAGCCAGTCCGTCGGATGTGATTCATGATCCGGGTCGTTTCATCATGCAGCTCGGCATCCTGGTCGGAGACGTCGCCGGGGAGTTCAATTGGGTTTTGGTGTTCGTTGCGCTGGTACCGCTGTTGTTTTTCTTCAAAATGCAAAAGCGCGAACGCTCCTGGATCACCGGTCTGGTCGCGATTTATCTTTGCATCGGCGTGCTGCTGATGGTGCTCATGAACACGTCGCCCGACCGCCAGTCAGCGGAGTTGAACAAGGTGTTCTTTATTACCTCCCACGGGATAATCGCAATCATGGCCGGCTATGGAATGGCGCTGATTGCCTCGTTCATGGCAACACATTACGAAGGGTTCCGTCGCTGGGGGTTGCTGGGTGGCGCGATCGCTGCGCTGCTTGGGATGTATTGTCTCTGGGACGCGACGGGGAAGCACTATTTCGGACTCGCCGGCCAGGTCAGTTTCTTCGAGCTTCCGCACTGGATCCGGCAGGCTTTTGCCAAAGACCAGGGAGGCTTGCCCATCTATGGCAACCTCATTCTTGTGACGATACCGTTCGTCTTCATTTTGGCGCTGTTAATCTACCGCAATCGCGGTCCGGTGCTGATCACGCTGGCGCTCTTCGCCACCATGCCGTTGTATTCCGGGCTGTGCCACTGGGCGCACAGCGAACAACGGAACCATTGGTTCGGTTACTGGTTTGGACATGACATGTTCACACCGCCATTCGTCGCACCGGATGGCCAGTTCAGCTACGACGCCAAACTGCGCGAACAGGCGATGAAAGGTACCAATGGTGATCTGGTTTATCCTGAGATGACCAAGGACACGATACTTTTTGGCGGCACCGACCCCGGCCGTTTTTGTCCCACTTACGCGATCTTTTGTGACAGCTTCATTCCGCACGATTGCCAGCCTGCCCAGGACCAGAACTTTGACCGCCGGGACGTATATCTTATCACGCAAAACGCCCTGGCCGACGGCACCTATCTCGATTACCTCCGCGCACAATACTTCCGCAGCCAGCAAAAAGACCCGCCCTTTTTCAGCGAACTCGCCCGCACGATTTTCAAGGACCAGCCATACCAAACAAATCTGCTGGCCCGCATAGTATCACCGCTTGACTGGATTTTTACCGCCCGGGGCGCCCGCATAGAAAAACGCTGGCGCGTCTCCACATCGTGGTTCACCGGCAAGGACTTCACGAACCTGCCCGTCTTCGCGGCTGATTTGCGCCCCGGTGACAAGCAGGAACCGCTTTCCAAGTGGCTCTTCCAGAATCTCAGCAAGCCGGCCCAGGATTTGATCACTGGCAAGGGCGACGAAACCCGGTTGCGCGCGGGACTGGTTGCCGACTTGAACCGTCTGCTTGAAGCTGGGCCGATTTACGACACAAACCGGTTCGCGCGGGTGAAGATTTCGGATTATCTTCAACAATTCATCACTCAAAATCCCCAGAGCGACACTCGCATTCGCTTGAATCGGCTGCTGCTAGAAGCCGCTTATCCGGACGAAATTGTAAAAAGCCTTGGAGGAGTTTATCCGGATCGCGAAATTTACATCCCGAGTCTTGAGGATTCACAACGATGCTTCCAGCAATATATGGAAGATGTGCAACACCGGATGCAACTTAACCAGTTGACGCCTGGTGAAAACGTGAGCGTTGATCCCAACGGGAAAATGCAGGTCAGCGGCCAGGTCGCCGTGATGATGATCAACGGTTTGTTGTGCAAAGTCATTTTCGATCACAATCCGAACAACGAATTTTTTATCGAGGAAAGTTTTCCGTTGCCGTGGATGTATCCCTATGAAACGCCCTTCGGCATCATCATGAAAATCAATCGCAACCCTCTGCCGGAACTCCCGGACGAGGTCTTTAAACGGGATCACGCATTTTGGAGCAAATTTTCCGACCGGCTCATCGGCAACTGGATCACTTACGACACCTCGGTCAAGGAAATCGTGGATTTTATTGAAAAGGTCTATCTGCGCCACAATTACAGCGGCTTCAAAGGCAACCTCAAATTTGTGCGCGACGAACAGGCGCAAAAGGCGTTTTCCAAGCTCCGCAGTTCCATCACTGGCGTTTATGCCTGGCGTTTGGGCCCGCAATGCCCGGACGAGTATCGCCAAAAAACCGTGGTCGGAACGCAGGCGCTGGTGCGCGAGACTGATTTCGGATTCAAACAAGCGTTCGCCTTTTGCCCCTACAGTCCGGAAGCCGTCTTTCGTTACATCAATTTTTTACTTCAGTATGGTCGCATAGACGACGCGCTCCTCGTCGCCCAAACCTGTCACGAACTTGACCCGTACAATGATCCGGTGAAGGCGCTCGTGAAACAGTTGGGGGATATCAAAAACCAATCCGCAAACCGCGCCCAGGTCGAAACCCAGGTGCAGCACATGGAAAATGAAGCGCGGACGAACCCAGGCAATCTTCCAAACCTCCTGTCTCTTGCCGGCATCTACATTCAAATGCAGCAAACCAACCGGACCATTGAACTTTTTGATCGTGCGCTGGCCAATCCGCATATCTCCTCCAGTGAAGCCGGTTTCATTGCCCAAGAATATGCCAAAATGGGCAACCTGACCAAACTCGAAGAAGTCCTCCAAAAAATCGTCGCCATCGTTCCCGACCAGCCCGAACCCTGGTATGATATCGCCGCGCTCAATGTCGTGCTGGGCAAGCCAGACCAAGGCCTTCAGAACCTGCGCAAATCGCTTGACCTCAGCGCCCAGCGGATCAAGGGCAACCCCACCGCGCGCGACCTGCTGGCCGAGGTGCGGAAAGACCCACGCTTTGATTCGGTGCGGAACCGGCCTGAATTTCAAAAAATTGTTCCGCCCTAGCCCTATTGACCAATTTCAAATTTCAAATTTGAAATTCTCTATTCCGGGCCGCCGGCTACGTCTCAGTTGCCGAAGGACAGCCAATCCGCTAATTTGACAACCCGGCAGCATTTATGTCGGGATTATTGCATGAAGAAATCAGAGTCAGACAAAAAAAACTCAGAGGCCCGGGCCGCCGCAACTCAGCCGACGCCGGCCAATGTTCCCGTTGTGGCCGAACTCACGCCGGGGCAACTCGAAGAACTAAAAACTCGCGCCGCCAAGGCGGACGAGCATTGGGACCGCCTCCTGCGCACCGCCGCCGATCTTGAAAATTTCAAAAAACGCGCCGCGCGCGAGCGCATCGAGGCCGCTCAATTTGCCAATGTCGCGCTTCTGCTAAAACTGCTGCCCGTGCTCGACCATTTTGAAATGGCGCAGGCCACCACGCAAACCGCGGAAGTCCCGCAAAGCGGGATCGCATCCTTGCAGGCCGGCATCGCCATGATTCAGCAGCAACTCAAAGGCGTTCTCGCCGAGACTGGTCTTGAAGAAATTGACGCCAACGGCAAACCGTTCGATCCGACGCTGCACGAGGCCGTTTCGCAATTGGAAACCGCCGACGTGCCCGAAGGGCAGGTCGTTCAACAAATTCGCAAAGGTTACAAATTGCGCGACCGCTTGCTGCGGCCGGCGGCGGTCGTTGTCGCCAAAAAACCTTCTGCGCCCCCCGCAGCCTGAGCCATGTCCAAGCGCGATTATTACGAAGTGCTCGGCGTCAGTCGCAACGCCGGCGATGAAGAAATCAAAAAGGCTTATCGCCGGCTGGCCGTTAAATTTCATCCGGACAAAAACGCGGGCGACAAAACCGCCGAGGAAAAATTCAAGGAAATCGGCGAGGCCTACGAGGCGTTGAGTGATCCGCAAAGACGCGCCGCCTACGATCAATACGGCCACGCGGCATTCGATCCGCGGGCACGGGCCGGCCGCGGGTTCGGCGGCACCGGCGGCTTTCATGATCCGTTCGAAATCTTCCGCGAAGTTTTCGGCGGCGGAAGCATCTTCGAAAGTTTCTTCGGCGGCGGCCAGGACCCGTCGCAACCGCAACGTGGCGGCGACTTGCGTTACGATTTGGAAATCACACTTGAAGAGGCTGCGCTCGGCTGCGAGAAGGAAATTTCCGTGTCGAAACTCGACCGTTGTGATGCGTGCAACGGCTCCGGCATGGAGCACGGCTCAAAAATCCGGACGTGCTCGACCTGCGGCGGGCGCGGGCAGGTGCTCATGTCGCGCGGTATCTTTAGCATCGCGCAAACGTGCCCGCACTGCCAAGGCGCGGGACGCATTTTGGAAAAACCGTGCAAATCATGCCACGGCGAGGGAAAGCGCGAACACAGTTCCAAAATCAAACTTCGCATTCCGCCGGGTGTGGACGCGGGTTCGCGCCTGCGTTCCTCCGGCAACGGCGAAGCCGGCTTTCGCGGCGGGCCGCCGGGCGATCTCTACGTCGTGTTGCATGTCAAGACGCATGAAATTTTCCAGCGCGACGACGACGACTTGCTCTGCGAAGTGCCGGTCAGTTTTGTCCAGGCGACTCTCGGCGCGGAAATTGAAGTGCCGACGCTTGACGGCCGGACGACGATTAAAATCCCCACCGGCACGCAACCGGGCACGACCTTTCGTGTCAAGGGCAAGGGCGTGAAAAATCTGCAGGGCTATGGCCACGGCGATTTGCACGTTCGCGTTCAGGTCGAAATTCCGACGCGCTTGAACCACGAACAAAAAACCAAATTGCAGGAATTCGCTGAATCGTGCGGCGAAGACGCCAACCCCATCAGCAAAAGCTTTTTTGAAAAAGCCAAAAAACTGTTTCGATGAGATTCATCGTCCTCGTGACTCGATGGCGGTTGATCGAGGACGATGGACGAGAACGAGGACGAAGGGAAATTAGTGCCATGCACCGTTTCTATTTACCGCCCGGATCAACGCGAGGCGATTCGCTTCGGCTCGATGGACGCGAGGCGCATCACGCGCTGCACGTCTTGCGCTTGAAGCGCGGCGAACTCGTCGCCGTTTTGGACGGCGTCGGAAATGAATTCCTTTGTGTGGTTGAAAACAGTTCGCGCAATGCCGTCACGCTTTCCGTGTCGCTGAAAAATTTCACACCGCCCCTGCCCTGCTCCATCACGCTGCTGCAAGCCGTGCCCAGGGGAAAAACCATCGAAAGCATCATTCAAAAGGCCGTTGAACTCGGCGCGCGGCGTATCGTACCACTGCTGGCCGAACGCGTGGTGACCCAGCTCGACGACGAGGATGCCGGGAAAAAACGTGACAAGTGGCAGCAAGTGGCCGTTGAAGCCATCAAGCAATGCGGCGCGGCCTGGCTGCCGAAAATTGAAGCGCCGACGACGATTGATCAATTTTGCGCGCGCAAGGAAACATTTGATTTGTCACTCGTCGGTTCGTTGCAAAAGGAACGCCATCATCCGCGCGAATGTTTGAGCGGGTTTCAGGCGAAGCACGGACGGTTGCCGCAAAGCGTCGGGGTTTGGATTGGGCCGGAAGGCGATTTTACGCCCGAGGAACTGGAAGCGATCCAAGCGGCGGGCGCGTTGCCGATTTCCCTGGGTCGCCTGGTCTTGCGCGTCGAAACGGCGGCGATTTACTGCCTCTCGATTTTGAATTATGAATTAAATTCGGCAGCTTCCAACAATTCATAATTAGCCGCTGAGGGCAGAAAGCAGAGAATGAGCGGATTCACATCCGCTGCTACAAATAATCAAACGCCGTGCCTGCCGGCTTGTCGCGCCGTAGCTTTACGAAGGCGGAAGTGCAAGGAAGCTGACCGGTATTGCAGCCGACTTCTCCGGGGGGTGAAGTCAAAACGCTCGAAGCATCTCCGCAATTTTTTCGGCAGCGGCTTGCCCGCCGCTGGTTTTAATTTTCCCCCGCCGCCACGCGACCCGTCAGAAAGCCGCTGGCGCCGCCGGTCTATCGTGATTGAACCAAAACGCGAAAGGCGCGGCCCAAATGTTCCGGGTGCGTGAGGGTTTGAAACTGACGCGCCTGGGCGGAAGTCCATCCGCCAAGGGAATTATCCTTAGATGCCTTTTCCAAAATCCGCGTCAGGAATTGTGATTGCGTCGAAAACATTTCCGTTCTCAATCCCGCGGATTCGCCGGCGGCCTGGATGGCGGAAAAATTGACATGGGCGGTGAGGTCCTGCTCCCCGACGTTTGCCAGAAGGTCATCGCCGGCATGATGGCGAAAGTACGCGCGGAGCGTCCCGCGCGTGCGGCCCGGCGAAAACAGTTCGTCGGCGGTAAAACCGTAATCAATGGTCAGCAATTTCCCATGTCCCAAAACATTCGCGGCTTCGCGCCACCAGTCCTCGGCGGCGGGACAGGTTTCGATGGTGTAGCCGTCAGGGAGGACTGACTCCAAGGCTGAAGGCTGAAGGCTGAAGGCTGAAGGCTGAATCTTGGCCCAGGCGAATTTTTCGCCGTCAACCGCCACGCCCCATTCGAACCACTTTTTGTTTTGAGCGTCCCAGCCGAATCGGTGGACGGGCATGGCGTCGAGGAGTTCGTTGGAGAAAACAACGCCATTTAATTGCGGATTGTGAACACCGACTTTCGTCGCGTGCTCGCGATTTGTCGGAGTTGAGGATTGCGAATTATTTGCCGCGATGGAATGAAAGTTGGTGAACCAGCGGACATGCGACGAATATTGTTCCAGTGTCTTTTTCTGCCATTCCTGCCGGCGCGGCGAGGGTTCGATGACCCGGTATTCGACCCGGTCGAACAGTTCCGGGCGATTCAATTGAAGCCAGGTCAGAATGTCCCCGGCCAGTTGGCCGTCATGCGCGCCGGCTTCAACCAGGTTGAGGGTTGAAGGTTGAGGGTTGAGGGTTTCGAGCCATTCGTCGAATTGAAACGCGAGAAGCTGGCCGAACAATTCACCGACGCCGACGCTGGTGTAAAAATCACCGTGCCGGCCGGGATTGTCTTTTTTTATTTCATAATATCCATGAACGGGACAGTAGAGGGCGAGTTCCATGAATCGCGCGAAAGGCAGAATGCCGCTTTGGGCGACTTCGCGGCGGATGATTTCAGACAACGGGTTCATGACTTGCGTTTGGCGCGGCGATAGCTAACATTTTTACAAAGAAAAGGATTTATGGCCAAAATAGATGCGTTTTTCAACCTGATGTTTGAACAAAAGGCGTCCGACTTGCACATGACCTCCGGCAACCCGCCCATGTTGCGCATCAACGGCGAGCTTCAACGCGTGGATTATCCGCCGCTTGAAAATGACTCGCTCAAGGCCATGCTCTATGAAACCGCGCCGGATTACAAAATCAAACAATTTGAAGAGACGGGTGACGTGGATTTTGGCTACGAAATTCCGAACATCTCGCGTTTCCGCGTCAATTTTTACAATCACAGAAACGGAATTGCCGCGGCGTTCCGGCAGATTCCCAGCCGCGTGCTTTCGTTTGAAGATTTTGAAAAGCTGGAAGCGCCGCTGCCGCCAGTGCTCAAAAAGTTTACCATGCTCCACCAGGGCCTGGTCCTGGTCACCGGGCCGACCGGCTCCGGCAAATCCACGACGCTGGCGGCGATGGTGGATTACGCGAACAGAAATCGCAAAGACCACATCATCACCCTGGAAGACCCGATTGAATTCGTCCATGAAAGCAAAAGTTGCCTGGTGAACCATCGGGAAGTCGGAGTCCACACCAAATCATTTTCCGCGGGACTTCGCGGCGCGTTGCGCGAAGATCCGGACCTCATCCTCGTCGGTGAAATGCGTGACCTTGAGACCATCGAGCTGGCCATCACCGCCGCCGCCACCGGTCACTTGGTCTTCGGCACACTGCACACGCAAAGCGCCTCCAAAACGGTTGACCGCATCATTGACGTCTTTCCGGCGGACCAGCAAAACAAAATCCGCCAGACGCTTTCCGAAGCGTTGAAAGGCATTGTGGCGCAAACCTTGTTCAAACGCACGGACAAGAAAGGGCGCATCGCGGCGTTTGAAATTTTGGTCTTCAACACCGCCGTCGCCAATCTCGTGCGTGAAGGCAAAACGCACCAGCTTCCCGGCATGATTCAAGTCGGCAAGAAAATCGGCAATCAACCAATGGATGATCATATCATGGAGCACGTGCGCATGAAACGCATTTCGTCGGAAGATGCTTATGACAAGGCGTTGGACCGGAAAAAATTCCGCCCCTTCCTCACCCATCCACCGGAAGACGACGACGCCTCTTGATTTATGCGGCGCCCTGAATTGGATCAAGTTCTGACGACGATGCTGGCTTCACAGCCGGAGATATCCGATCTTTTGTTCACGGTGGACCGCCCGCCGCAGGTCGAGGCTTATGGGGAACTCAAACCGGTGGTTCTGGACCCGTCCATCGAAAAGCTTACTCCGTTTCAAACCGAAACCATCGCGCTGAACATCATTGGCGACAATCTTTGGCAGATTGAAGACCTGTTGCGCCACGGGTCGTGCGACGCTTCCTACGCGCTTTCAGACAAGGCCCGCTTCCGTGCCAACGTATTCGCGCAACGCGGAAACTATTCCATCGTCTGCCGCCAGCTTAATGCGACCATCCCAACTTTGGATCAATTGAAGTTTCCGGAGATTTTCAAGGAAATCCCAAAGGAAAAAACCGGCTTGGTGCTGGTCACCGGCGCCACCGGTTCCGGCAAATCCACCACGCTGGCCGCCATTCTAAACGAAATCAACAGATACAAACCCGTCCACATCGTCACTTTGGAAGACCCGGTTGAATATGTCCATACGCACAACCAGGCGACTTTCAACCAGCGTGAATTAGGCATTGATTTTGATTCTTACGTCAACGGTTTGCGCGCCGCGCTGCGCCAGGCGCCGAAGGTCATTCTCGTCGGCGAAATGCGCGATCAGGAAACGGTGAAGATCGCCTTGAGCGCGGCGGAAACCGGCCACCTGGTCCTCAGCACACTGCACACGATCAATGCGGGCGAAACGGTCAACCGCATTCTTGGCATGTTTGAGCCGGATGAGCAGGAACAAATCCGCGTGCGCCTGGCGGACTCGTTGCGCTGGGTGGTCAGCCAGCGGTTGGTGCCCAAAGTCGGCGGCGCGGCGCGATTTGCGCTGCTCGAACTCATGGGCTCGAATCTCCGCACCCAGGAGGCCATCCGGCTGGGTGAAAGTGAAGGCAAAACATTTTATGAAATTATTGAGGCCAGTTATCCCTTTGGCTGGCGGACGTTCGACCATGCCTGCATGGAAGCTTTCGAACAAGGCATCATCACGGAGGAAATCGCCCTGCTCTACTGCACCAAACGCAGCGTCATTTCACGCGCCATTGACAACATCAAAAAGTCCCGCGGTGAAATGACCATGACCGGCGGCTCATTGCGCATGAAACCGGCTCTGGACGCCGCGCCGCCCGTCCTCAAAATCAAGTAACCATGAACGGCTCATTCGATTTCGTCAGTACCGAGGACAAACCGGTCTTGATCGCCTTTTCCACGCCCGAATGGCTGGAGACCGCGAAGACCGCGTTGCAGGAGCTTGGCTACAAAGTCCACACCGCCGCCACGCACAGCGATTTTCTCGTGCGCTTCAGCCAGGCACATTATCAAGTTGTCATCGTCGAGGAACTTTTCGGCGCGAACACCATTGACGAAAATCTCACGCTCAAGGCGCTGCAAACCATGCCCGTCAACCAGCGCCGCCACGCCACGATTATTCTGCTCGGCGATTCGTTCCAAACCTTCACGCCTATGGAAGCCTTCCGGTACAGCGTCCATGCCGTCATCAACAGTTCCGAAATGTTTTTGCTCAAGCAACTGGTGGAAAAGGCCGTGGCCGACAACGAACTGTTCCTGCACAGCTTTCGCGAAGTCCAGACCCGCGTCTTTACCAGCGGCAATCGCTTGTAATACCCCGGGTGTTGTTCCAGTCTTCGCTCTCGCATGAAACCTCATCGGCCAAACATAAAAATCTGTTTCCAGATCATTTTCCTTTTCTTGCTCACCCTTTCATCGGTGCAAGCCAGCGAGCCGACCTACAACGGCAAGGCGTTAAGTGAATTACTGCTGGACTTGAAAGGGCAAACGTATCCGGAAATAGCGGATCGAGACAAAGATGCAATTCGCCAAATCGGCACCAATGCCATCCCCACGCTGATTGACATCCTGTTATAGCAGTTCCAGTTAACATGGGCACAGTTTGATATGCCTATGGGAAAAGCGGAGGAGGGCCGCCGCAGTCCATAACGCTGCGCGCGACAAGATGATTCCTGAAATACGCGAAGCGTCTTGGAGTGCGCCAGCCCTCTGGCGCTTTGCAAGAAGATGAAATGTCCGCGAGATTTCCGCGTGAACTTTTGTGTGCCAATGACAATATGAACTGCTGGCAGTCAGTGAAAACAAAATTGCCGCAGGCGGGGTGGAAGGATTAAATATGCTTCCACATGATTCGCCTCGACCAGGCACTGGTTGAACGCGGCCTTTGCGAAAGCCGCGAGCGCGCCAAACGCGCCATTCTCGCCGGACAGGTCCGCATCAACGACCAGTCCGCGCACAAGCCCAGTGACTCCGTCAAACCCGATGACCGGCTCACCCTGGACGCGGGCGAAAAATACGTCAGCCGCGGCGGCCACAAACTGGAACACGCCCTGCGCCATTTTCAACTGGATGTCGCCGGAATGACCGCACTCGACCTGGGCGCGTCCACCGGCGGATTCACCGATTGTTTGTTGCAACACGGCGCGGCGAAAGTTTTTGCCGTGGACGTTGGCCGGGGGCAATTCGCCTGGAAGCTCCGGCACGACCACCGCGTCGTCGTCATGGAGAAGACCAACGCGCGCCATCTGACCGCGGCGCAATTTCCACAGCCCTTCACCCCTGCCGATCTGGCCGTGATTGACTGCTCGTTTATTTCATTGCGAAATATTTTGCCCGCCGCCATTGCATTATTGCGGCCCAATGGCAAAATTGTCGCGCTCATCAAACCGCAGTTTGAAGCCGGCAAAGCCGAAGCCGACAAGGGGCGCGGCGTCATCAGCGACCCGTCGGTGCATGAGCGCGTGCTCAATGAACTGCGGGGATTCGTCCGCGCGCAACCCGGGTTGCGCTGGCAGGGCGTGGTGGAATCACCGTTGCTCGGACCGGCGGGCAACAAGGAATTTTTGGCGCTGATTGAAAAAACAAGCTGACAAAATCAAACGCGTCGGACTCATCGGCAATTCCGAAAAAGCCGCCTGCGCCGACAGCGTTCGCAAAGCCGCGCGACTCATTCAACGCGCCGGACGAAAGGTGTTGTGCGACGCCGGGACCGCCCGGCTGGCCGGATTGAAAAATTCCGTGTGCGGCGATGCCGCCGCGCTGGCGCGCGAAGTGGACTTGCTGCTGGTGTTTGGCGGCGACGGCACGATGCTGCACGTCGCCCGCGAAATCGCCGGCTCGGCCACGCCCATGCTCGGCGTCAACATCGGCGGCCTTGGCTTTCTCACCGCCGTGCCGTCGGATGAAATAACCCGCGCTCTGGCGCGCGTCTGGCGTGGTGAATTCAAATACGAATCCCGCGTTTTGATTGAAGTCAGCGGCCGCTGTCAGGGACGGCGGATTCATGAAACCGCGCTCAATGACATCGTGGTCAGCCGCGGCGCGATCTCACGACTCATCAAACTCGACGTCAGTGTGGACGGCGAACCAGTCGCGCGCTACCACGGCGACGGATTAATCATCAGTTCGCCCACGGGTTCAACGGCGTATTCGCTGGCGGCGGGCGGTCCCATTGTTTTGCCCACCGCCGAAGTGTTTGCGCTCACACCGATTTGTCCGCACACGCTGTCGAATCGTCCGCTCATTTTGCCGTTGACCTCAACCATTCGCGTCAAGGCCATCAGTTCGCCACCGGCGACGTTTTTGAGCGCGGATGGCCAGTTTGTCGCCGAACTCGTCGCCGACGACGAAGTGACGATTCGCCGCAGCCGGGACACGGTCCGGCTGATGCATCTGGCGGACAGTTCGTTTTTGAAGGCGTTGCGCCGCAAACTGCACTGGCGCGGAGCCTATTTATGAAAGGCTGAAGGCTAAAGGCTAAAGGCTGAATGAAAAGAAGCACGAATTTTAACTGATGAATGTTTTTCCTTTAGCATTTAGCCTTCAGCCTTCAGCATTTTATTACCATGGTTCGACTTAAGGACATTGCCCGGTACGCGGGGGTCTCGGTGATGACGGTCTCGAAGGCGTTGCGCGACCAGCCGGATGTGTCGTCGGCCACAAAGTCGCGCATCAAATTGCTGGCGCAACAAATGGGTTACGTTCCCGACTCGTCCGCGCAAGGGCTGCGCAACCGGACGACCAAATTATTCGGCCTCGTCATTCCGTCGAGCACGAATCCGATTTTTGCGCGCATCATTTTCGCCATCGAGGAACGCGCGCACGAACTGGGCTACGACATTTTGCTCACGCATACGCACAACCTGCCGGACCGCGAAGAGGTTTGCATCCGGCGGCTGTTGTCGCGGCGCGTGGACGGGCTGTTCATTTCGCCGGTGTATCGCTTTGAGGCCGAGGCGCGAATTTATCAGGAGGTGCTGGCACGCCAAATCCCGACGGTTTTAATCGGTCCGCCCGCGCCATTTTGCAAATCGTTCGTCAGCGTGGAAATTGATGAACAGGCTGCCAGCTACACCGCGACGCAACATTTGCTGAAGCTCGGCCACAAACGCATTGCCTATCTCACCGGCTCACCCACGGCGCCGTGGGTACACGAGCGATTTGAAGGCTACCGCCGCGCATTGCGCGAAGCCGGATTGGACGTGGACGACAAGCTGGTTTTTCAGGCCGGCCACACCATTGAAGATGGCGCCAAAGCCGCGCTGCAAATGTTGAATGAATCGTGTGGTGCAACCGCCGTTCAAACCGTCAACGACCTCGTCGCCATTGGATGCGCGGACGCGTTGTTCTCGAAAGGTTTGCGGATTCCGGAGGACATTTCGCTCGTGGGTTTCGGCAACATCCTGACGGCGGAATATTTTCGCGTGCCGCTGACGACCATCCGCCAGCCAAAGTACCGGCTCGGCATGGCCGCCGTGGACGCGATGATGAATTTGCTGAAGGGCCAGCGCGTTGAAACCAAGCGTTTGTCCGCCGAACTCATCGAGCGCAAGAGCACTGCGCCGCCGCGAACGGTTTCCCATCAAACAAGTTGAAGTGGCTTTGGCATGCTCTGACAGGCGCAAGCAAGACCCTTTTCCGATAATAATCGGCATTTATTCCAGACGGTAGGGCCGCGCTGCCGCGCGGCCATCATTCCCCGGCGGCGCGGCAGCGCCGCCCTACCCATTGCACCGATTGTCTCCGGGAATTGGTATAAGACCAAACAAGTTTTGCGGCGGTTCAAGCCGCTCCCAGCCGGAACGCTGCGAGCAAAGTGTACCGCGCCCCGGCCGGAGACAATTCGCTCCGGATTATTTCAATTTCATGCGCCGTCCATTCGCCGAACAGCCGCTTTTCGAGCGACTGCGCCCGGGCGGCCAGGTCCCGGGTATCGGCTGGCCTCGGATTTTTCAGGCGGCCCAACGTGGCATGGCCCGTGAAATTCTTTTCGCCCGGTTCCGCAGTGAAGGGGCGAACCGCGGCTTCAATCTGTCTCTGCAAATCCATCAGGCGCCCTTCCCGGTCGTTGATTCCCACCCAGATGACCCGGGGCGAACGGGGGTTGGGAAAAAAACCGACGCCCTCGGCGCGCAAGGACAAGGGCTGGGCATTCCGGCAAACGGCGCCGGCCGATTTCTTCAAGGCTTCGAGGCTGCCCGCCAGGACATCGCCCAGGAACCGGAGCGTGAGATGAAATTGATCCGATCTAGCCCAGCGGGCCACGTCGCGCGGCACGAGCGGCTGCAATTCCCGTTGAACGCGGATTATTTCATCCCGAACCGGCTCCGGGATGGAAATTGCCACAAACAGCCGGAGCGGGGCGGTTGAGCTGTCACTGGCCATGGTTCAGCCAATCTGTTGCCCGGACCGCTGGAGTTCAAGCTTTAGCTTGCATCGGGGGCGCAAGCTGAAGCTTGAACTTCAACGCGGAGCGAACGCGCCGTTTTTTTATTCGACACTCAACCCTCAACTTTCAACCCTCAACCTCATGAAAGCCCGGCGGTCCGGGTGAAAAAAAGTTCCCCTTTATTTGTCGCAAAACCGTCCCGGACTTCACTATAGAATGACGGTATGAATTCCTTGGGATTGGGCATTGCATGGATCTAACCGACAAAAAATACGTCGAGCGTTGCCGCGATGGACATCAGGAGGATTTCCGCGTGCTGGTGGATCGTTATCAGAAACCGCTGTTCGCCTATCTGGCGGGGCGGCTTCGGGATGGCCTGCAAGTGGAAGAAGCGGCGCAGGAGTCGTTTGTCCGGGCCTTCCTGTCCTTGAAAAAGCTTCGGAAGCCGGAGTCGTTTTACTCCTGGCTGCTGGGCATCGCCGGACGGGTCGCCAAGGAACAACTGCGTTCCCTGAAACATCGCCAGCAGGATTGTGAAGTGACGGAATCCATCATGGCCAACGCCGCCGACAGCCGGGAAGATTATCCGTTGGAAGAAGCCATTGCTGCCCTGCCCGAATCCTATCGTCAGGTGATACTGCTGCGGTATTACGAGGGGCACTCCTGTCAGGAGATCGCCACACGCCTCGACCTGCCGCTGGGCACGGTCACCAAAACGCTTTCGCGCGCTTACGCTCTGCTTCGGCAGGAACTTGAAGCCCGCGAACGCGCGGAACAAACAGTCAACCAAACAAAACAATCATGAACTGCGCCGAATGTCGGGACAATTTGGTCGCCTGCGTGGAAGGGTTGCTCGACCGCGAGGAATCCCTTCAGTGTCAGGCCCACCTTGAAACCTGCGCGGCCTGCCGGGCCGAGCACGCGGCCATCACCCGCCTGCAACGGCAACTGTTGGCCCGCGGCCAAACGACCGCCGAGGTGTCACTGGTCGAGCCGGTGATGCGGCGAGTTCTCCAAGAACAGAAAAAACCGGAAAGAGAAACCATTATGAGCAAACTTTTGAAACATCGTTGGGGATTTGGGTTGGGCGCGGTCGCAAGCGCGGCGGCGATTATCATCGCAATTGTCGTGGCCACTTCGCCCAAGGCGTTCGGAATTGAGCAGGTAATCGAGGCTTACAGCAAAATCCGCTTTTTACACGTAAAAACCTTCGGAGCCAAGTCACCGGAGCCGGCGGAATTCTGGATTAAATCAAATGACCAGGGCCAGGTGGAAAAAGCACGTTATTATCTCCCTGAAACCGAAGATGGCGTGAAACTCATCACTTGGACGCCCGAAAAAGCGGAAATCTGGTTTAAGAGCAAACATGGTTTCCTGATTTTACAGACCAAACGGATTGCGCCCATGATGCAAAGCCTGCTGGAACAAAGCCAGCCCCAGTTGGTCATGAAAAAGCTCTTGGAAGGCCAGAAGGCAGGCAAGGTTGACGTTCAGACACAAGAACCACAGGGGGAGCAAAAAGCCGCCGTGATCGTGGCGACTCACAAGACCGAGCCAACGAAGGAAATATATTACGTGGACCGGAAAACGGATTTGATCACGCGCATCGAGCATTATCGCCTCGAAGGCACCAACGAAGTCCTGAAGTCCAAAACGGAATTCTCTGATTACAACATTCCGATTGAGGAGAAGATGTTTTCGTTGCAAGACCAGTTGCCTAAGGATGTCACCGTGGCCGATCAGCTCAACCAGGTTATCGGCGTGGCTCAGGGGAACATGACGGACGAGCAGGCGGCGACGGAGACAGTTCGCCAGTTCTTCCAGGCGCTCATAGACAAGGACTATAAGAAAGCGGGTTTGATCTACGGGGGCGAGCTTGAAGAACACGTCAAAGCAGGATTTGGCACATTCGGCGTTGCCAGAATCATTTCCGTCGGCCCGGCGGTTGCGCAGACGAACTGGGTCAAACACGGCTTCCGAGTCCCCTGCGAACTGGAAATAATTCATTCGGACGGACATAAATCTGTCTCGACGCCCAGCCCTTACGTGAGACCCGGCGATGATGAGACTCATCCCGACCGTTGGAACATTACCGGCGGAGTAAGTCTGGGGGAAAGCGAAGTCAAAATCTTGCCCGACAACGAAAAATACGCTGCCATGACTGCGGAACAGACCGCGCGGGCTTTTTTCGAGGCTTGCAGCCGCAAGGATTGGAATGAAGCCGGGAAATTCATGCCATACCTCAACGAGCGCCTGAAGGAGTATGTTGGCGGTTTGAAAATTGTCAGCCTGGGCGAGTCCTTCACTGCCGAGAATTATCCCGGCGGGCTGGCGCCCAAAGGTTATCCGGGCCGGTTTGTGCCTTACGAAATCCAGCTTCAACCGCAGGAATTCAATGTGCGCGTGTCCAACACGAATTCGGCGAAACGGTGCGTGGTAGTGGGAATTTATGACAGCAAACTGCGGCTGCAACAGGATTATAAATGGTCCGCCGAGCCGGAAGTCCTGACCAACAACGATGTTTACGCCCGGCTGTCGCCCAAGGAAGCGGTGCAGGCCTACTTCGACGCCCAGTCAAAACTGGACTGGGTCGAAATGCGCAAGTTCACATCGGAATCCGATGTCGAGGAAACCAAAAAACAAATTGAGGAGGCGGAGAAAGCCGGCATGGACGCGCATAAAATAATGCCGGTGGTCGAGGTGGTGGAAGCCACCTGGTCGCCGGAACAATCCGCCTGGTTTGTGAAGTGCCGCATGTCACAGATCAAAAAATGGAACATGGCCGTTAGAAAGGACAATCCGGCGGGCCGATGGCAAGTGGATGGCGGAATCTGACCTGCCAGATTCACCAGCAGTTCAAGATTGCAGCATCAGGGCGGAACTCCAAGGGTTCCGCCCGTTTGGCTTGCTCCGGCGGCGGCTGGCGCTCCCAGCAAGGAACAAGCTGACCCAGGCTTCGCAAAACGCTCCGCCGCGGCAAGAGCTTGAACTCCAACGCCAAGTCAACGCGCCGTTTTTGATTCGACACTCAACCCTCAACTTTCAACACTCACCCCATGTCATTGCCCGCTGATTATCACATGCACACGCCGCTTTGCCGGCACGCGACCGGCGAACCGGGCGAATACGCCAAACACGCGCTGGCTGCCGGCCTCACGGAAATCGGTTTTTCGGACCATTCACCGATGCCGCGCGACGATTTCGACAACTGGCGGATGCGCGCCAATCAACTCGACGAATACGTCGCCAAAGTCCGCCAGGCGCAAAAGGATTTTCCGAACCTGACCATCCGCCTCGCGCTGGAAGTGGATTATTTACCCGGCGGTGAGGATTGGATTCGCGACCTCGCCGCGCGGCATCCGTGGGACTATTTCATCGGCTCGGTGCATTACGTCTCGGATTCCTGGGCCATTGATGATCCGCAGAAATTGTCCGAGTGGAAACACCGCGACGCCGGCGAAGTCTGGGCCGCCTATTTCGACCGATTGACGATGGCTGCCGAATCTGGCTTTTTCGAAATCATCGGTCACGTGGACCTGCCGAAAAAATTCGGGCATCGGCCACCGCAGGATTGCACGGCGCTTTATGAAAAATTCCTGAATGCGGCAAAGAAACACAATTGCGCCATCGAACTCAACACCGCCGGGTTGCGGAAGGATTGCCGGGAAATTTACCCAAGCCGCCAAATTCTTGAGCTCGCGTTTCAAAAAGGCGTGCCGATAACGTTTGGCTCGGATGCCCACGCGCCTGGGGAGGTGGGGATGAATTTTGCCGAAGCCATCCAGCTCGCACGCTCTGTCGGCTACCAGGAAAGTTGTCAATTTGTGAAACGGCGCCGTCAATTGGTGACATTTTAATCCGGGGTTTTCTTTCGAATCATGTTCACGGCCAAACTGACAAAAAACCAGCTCTCAGCCCTCATCTGCCTGGCGCTTGCCCTGGTCACAACCGCGCTCTACTGGCCGGTTACTCATCACAATTTTGTCAACTTCGATGACGACGATTACATTACCAACAATTCCCACGTTCAGGCCGGGCTGACCTGGGTCGGGGTGATCTGGGCTTTCCAAAGCGGAGCCGCCGCCAACTGGCATCCGTTGACATGGCTTTCGCACATGCTGGATTGCCAGTTGTATGGTTTGAATCCCGGCGGCCATCACTCGACCAATCTGCTTTTTCACGTCGCCAACACTTTGCTGCTGTTCCTTTTGTTGAGGCAACTCACCGGAGCTTTGTGGCGCAGCGCGTTTGTGGCGGCCTTGTTCGCCTGGCATCCATTGCACGTCGAATCGGTGGCGTGGGCGGCTGAACGCAAGGATGTGTTGAGCGCGTTCTTCTGGATGCTCGCGCTGATGGCGTACACGCGCTACGCGCAAAAGCGGTCGAGGGTCGAGGGTCGAGGGTCGAGGGCGGACGTTGCAGTTCAGGCTCTCGACTCTCGACTCTCGACCCTTGACTATCTTCTAGCACTTTTTTTCTTTGTCTGCGGACTGATGTCCAAGCCGATGGTGGTAACGTTGCCTTTCGTTTTGCTGCTGTTCGATTTCTGGCCGCTGAACCGGTTCTCCAGTTTCCAGTTCCAGATTTCAAGTTCTGAAGAACCCTCAACCCTCAACCACCAACCCTCAACTGAATCAGCCTTCCGGCTGATTTATGAAAAACTGCCTTTCTTCGCGCTCACACTGGCGGCAGGCGTTGTGACCTATTTTGTGCAAACTTCGGGCCGGGCGCTTTGGATGCCGGCTGAACGGCCTTTTTCGTCCCGTGTGGCAAACGCTTTGTGGGCCTATGAGCGTTACATCTCCAAAACATTTTGGCCGGCTGATCTCTCAATTTTTTACCCGTATCCGCATCATTGGCCGGCCGGCCTGGTGATCGGCGCGGCATTGCTGTTGGCCATCTGGTCTGGTTTGTTCATCTGGCGCGCGCGCCAAAATCCCTGTTTGTTCGTCGGCTGGTTCTGGTTTTTGGGAACGCTCATCCCCACCATCGGCCTGGTGCAGGTCGGCTCGCAATCCATGGCCGACCGTTACATGTATATTCCCAGCGTCGGCCTGTTCATTCTGGTTGTGTGGGGCTTTAACGATTTTTTGAACTGGCGTCCCCACTGGCGCCGAATTACGACGTTTGTCGGGGGCGTGGCGCTGGCGGGTTGTTTGGTTTGCACTGAAATTCAACTGAGTTACTGGCAGAACAGCATAAAACTCTTCCGACATGCCATTGAAGTGACAACAGATAATTTCGTCGCCTACACCTGCCTGGGCGAAACCCTCAGTGACTTGGGCCTGAAAAAGGAGGCCATGATGCTTTGCGCTGAAGCGGTGAAAATTGCGCCGAACAGCCCGGTGGCACAATATAATTTCGGCATGGCTTTGTTGCAGAACAACAGGCTGGACGAAGCTCTGGCACATCTTGACGCCGCCACGCAACTCGCTCCTCACAATTCCGAGATACAATACAACTTCGGCCTGTTTTTGTTGCTGCACAACAAACCGGATGAGGCCGCGAGTCATTTCGCCGCCACTCTCGTTGAAAGGCCGGACTTCGCGGAGGCGCATTACCGCCTGGCGCAGGCTTTGTCCCAACAACACAAATCAAAGGAAGCCATTTTTCATTACCGCGAGGCGTTGCGTCTCAAGCCGGAATTCCCCGAAGCGAAAGCCGCGCTCGACCAAATCCTTTCCACCAATCCAAATCTGAAAGCCGAACCTTGAACCGCTCGACACCGCCGGTTGATTTTGGAAGACTCTCGCCCCGTGAAACAATCAATCGTCACTTTGGACATGGAAGGCGTGTTGACGCCGGAAATCTGGATTGCCGTTGCCGAAAAGACCGGCATCCCGGAATTGCGCCGCACCACGCGCGACGAGCCGGATTATGACAAGCTCATGCTGGAGCGGCTTGCCATTCTCGACCAGCACGGCCTGAAACTTTCCGACATCCAGCAGGTCATCGGCACGCTGCGGCCGCTGCCCGGCGGCAAGGAATTCCTCGATGAACTGCGGTCGTTCGTCCAGGTCGTCATCCTTTCCGACACGTTCGAGCAATTCGCCTCTCCCCTGCTCCGCCAACTCGGCTGGCCGGTGCTTCTGTGCCACCGGCTCGTGGTCGAAAATGACCGCATCGTGGATTACCAGTTGCGCATCCGGGATCAGAAGCGTGAAGCCGCGGCCGCCTTCAAACGGATGAATTATCACGTCATCTCCGGCGGCGATTCGTTCAACGACACCGCCATGCTCGTCGAGGCGCACGTGGGAATTCTCTTCCGCGCGCCCGACGCGGTGAAAAAGCAATTCCCGCAGTTTGAGGCCGTCGAGACTTACGCCGATTTGATGAAGGTGATCAAGGCGGCGATGGCGTAACGTGCTTCCGGCATCCTGCCGGAAGATCTGAATAATGTTCTGCCGGCAGGATGCCGGCAGCACGTTCAATCTTCCGCCTTGAACGCGCGGGAAATCAAATCCTGTACCGCTTGTTTGGGTTCTTTGCCTTCGTAGAGCAGCGCGTAAACTTCGTCAATAATCGGCGTAAGCACCTTCTTCCCGCGCGCCAGCCGGTGCGCGGATCGCGCCGTCGGATATCCCTCAGCCAGTTTCGGGTGCGACGCCTGGATTGCCGCCATCGTTTCACCGCGCCCAAGGCGTTCGCCTAGGTCGCGATTGCGGCTCTGTTTCGAGAAACACGTCAGCATGAGGTCGCCCAGACCGCTCAAACCGGCGAACGTTTCCGGTTGCGCGCCGCACGCCACCCCCAGCCGGCGCATCTCGGACAGCGCCCGTGTGACCAGTCCGGCCTTGGTGTTGTCGCCGTAGCCAAGCCCGTCGCTCACGCCGGCCGCGATGGCGATGATATTTTTCAGCGCGCCGCCGTATTCCACGCCGAGGATGTCCGTGCTGCGATAAATGCGGAAGCTGGGGCGGTGGAAAAGTCCTTGCACCGTTCGCGCCGTGCCATCGCTTTCGCAGGCGCAAACCACCGTGGTCGGAATGCCCATCGCCACTTCGCGGGCAAAGCTCGGCCCGGAAAGCGCTGCCACGCGATCCGCCGGGGCCTGCTCGCGCAGTATCCGGCTCATGGTTTCGCCGGTCTCAAATTCAATGCCCTTGGTCACGCTCACCAAAATGGCCGGATGCCCTTTCAGCTTCATGGCAACCTGACGGAAGGCCTGCGACGGAATGGCCATGGCCAGGCACTCGGCCCCCGCCACCGCCTTGGCGAAATCCGCCTCCGCCTTCCAATCCGTCGGCAACGCCAGGCCGGGCAGGTAACGTTCATTCCGCCCGCGGCGGAGTTCGTCGAGCGTCCGGGCGTCAATGTCCCAAAGTGTCACGGCATTGCCGTTTTCATGCAGCACTTTGGCCAGGGCCGTTCCCCATGCGCCCGCGCCAAGCACGGTAATTTTCATTTCGTTGCCTCCTGGGTCGCGGATTTCTGACCAAAACGTTGTTCCGTGCCGTTGAGCAGACGCTGGACGTTGTCTCTGTGTTTGAAGATGGCGAGCAGACCCAGCGCGGTGGTGACAATTCCCAATAACAGGCTGTCCTTCGTCAACCAAACCGCCGTGGGCAATGCCACCGCTGCCACGATGGACGCAATGGAGACATAACGGGTTAAAACCGCCGCGACAATCCACGTCACGAGGGCGATGCCCGCCGCCAGCGGCGCCAGCGCAAAGAAAACTCCCGCGCTGGTCGCAATGCCCTTGCCGCCCTTGAATTTCAGCCAGCAGGTGTAATTGTGGCCAAGCACGGCACAGATGCCGGCGACGATTTTCAAACATTCGATTTTATCCGGCGCAACGGCGAACGGTCGGACGACAAAATCCGCAAGCCACGAGCATGCGGCGAAACCTTTGAGCCCGTCCACCACGAGCACAAGGATGCCCAGCGGTTTGCCCAGCGTGCGAAAAACATTGGTCGCGCCGATGTTGCCGCTGCCAACGGCGCGAATGTCAATCCCCTTCGCCCGCGCAACCAGATAGCCCGCGGGAATCGAGCCCAGCAAATACGCCGCCACGGCGATGACAATGAAAACAAGCACGGCGGGAGTTTATGAACCCGCAGTCCAAAGTTCAAAATAGAAATCGTCCGCGGGAACCCGGGTTCCGCGGGCCCCCAAACCGTTTTGCCCCGTTTTGCGCGAAGGGCGTCTCCGTCATCGAAAATTTGTTGGTGCCAGCAAAATGGCTTTCCGCTAAAATTGGCCGTAATGATGATGAACCAATATTCCCGCATTTATGTGGCCGGCCATCGCGGTCTGGTCGGCAGTGCCATCTGGCGTGAACTTCAACGGCAGGGATTTGACCACCTCATCGGCCGCACCCGCCAGGAGGTCAACTTGCTGGATGCCGACGCGGTCAAAAAATTCTTTGCCGAGACGAAACCGGAGTTTGTCTTCATGGCGGCCGCCAAGGTCGGCGGTATTTATGCCAACGACACGCAACCCGCCGCGTTTCTTTTTGAAAACCTTCAAGTCCAGAACAACCTCATCCACACGGCCTGTCAAATAGGGGTCCGGAAATTATTGTTTCTGGGGAGTTCCTGTATTTATCCCAAACTCGCGCCCCAACCGCTCAAGGAGGAATATCTGCTCTCCGGGCCTTTGGAGCCGACCAACCAGTGGTATGCCGTCGCCAAAATCGCCGGCATAAAACTCTGCCAGGCATACCGGCGCCAGCACGGCTGCGATTTTATCAGCGTCATGCCGACCAACCTGTACGGGACAAACGACAACTATGACCTGCAAACGTCGCACGTGCTGCCGGCGTTGATCCGGAAGTTTCACGACGCCAGGCAAACCGCCGCCGCCAGCCTCACGTGCTGGGGCACGGGAACTCCGTTGCGGGAATTTCTCTACGTCGACGATCTCGCCACCGCCTGCGTTTTCCTCATGCAAAACTACAGCGAGGAACAGTTCATCAACGCGGGCTTTGGCAGCGACATCAGCATCCGGCAACTTGCCGAACTGATAAAACACGTTGTCGGCTTTGCCGGCGACATTGTCTGGGACGCATCAAAACCGGACGGCACCCCGCGCAAGCTCATGGACAGTTCGCGATTGTTCGCGCTGGGCTGGCGGCCCAAAGTGGACTTGGAAACCGGCATCCGCCTCACCTACGATGACTTTCTCGGCCGTGAGCAACGCGGGAAATAGCGGTCTTTGCCGCATCAACTGGCAACGCGGCCCTTGCCGGCAAGGTGGTCCTTCACCATCTGCATGTCGGCGTCCACCATCAGTTTGACCAGGTCGTTGAACTTCGTTTTGGGTTCCCAACCCAGTTGTTTTTTCGCCTTTGAGGCATCACCGACCAGCAAATCCACTTCGGCCGGACGGCAATAGTTTTGATCAATTTCGACGTATTTCCGCCAGTCCAGGCCGGCGTAGGCGAAGGCCGCTTCGAGAAATTCCCGGACACTGTGGGTTTCCCCGGTGGCAACCACATAATCGTCCGGCTTGGCTTGCTGGAGCATCAGCCACATCGCCTCAACATATTCCTGCGCGTAACCCCAGTCGCGTTTGGCCTCCAGATTGCCAAGGTAAAGTTTGTCCTGCAGACCGGTCACAATGTGAGCAATCGCACGCGTAATCTTGCGCGTGACAAAGGTCTCGCCCCGTCGCGGAGATTCGTGGTTGAACAAAATGCCGTTGCACGCAAAAAGGCCGTACGACTCCCGGTAATTGACGGTGATCCAGTAGGCATAAACCTTGGCGCAGCCATACGGGCTGCGCGGATAAAACGGGGTCGTTTCGCGCTGCGGTATTTCCCGTGCCTTCCCAAACATCTCGCTCGACGAAGCCTGGTAAAAACGCGGCTTGATGCCTGTCTCCCGGATGGCTTCCAGCAACCGCACCGCGCCCGTGGCCGTGATGTCCGTTGTGTATTCCGGGCTGTCGAAACTCACGCGCACGTGACTCTGGGCGGCGAGGTTGTAAATTTCGTCCGGCGTGATCCGGCCAACCAACCGCGCCAGCGCGCTGGCGTCGCTCAAGTCGCCATAATGCAGCTTCAGCGCGGCCTTCCGCGTGTGCGGGTCGGTGTAAAGATGTTCCAGCCGGGACGTGTTGAACGTGCTGGCGCGCCGGATGATTCCGTGCACCTCGTAACCTTTCGACAGGAGCAACTCCGCCAGGTAGGAACCGTCCTGGCCGGTAATGCCGGTAATTAAAGCTTTTTTGCCCATGGTTTGTGGCTGAATCTTTGACCAGCAATCAAACCAACGCAAGTGAAACTTGCCCGCCAATTGTCAGTTGTCAGCCCTCCTCCCTCAATGGCAAACTGCCCGCGTCATGACCACAAACAAAGTCCTTGTCGCCGTCCTCGGCGTCGGCTCGCTCGGAAAAGAACACGCACGCATCTACGCCGGACTGGCAGCGGCGGGACAAGTCGAATTGACCGGGGTCTTCGACACGTCTGCCGACACCGCCCGCAAAATTGCCGCCAAACACGGCACGCGGGTTTTCTCTTCGATTGCCGAATTGGCTGCCGCGAGTGATGCCGTCAACATTGTCACGCCGACGACCACGCATTTTGAACTCGCCAAATCTCTGTTGCAGCAAGGCAAACACGTCCTCGTCGAAAAACCGATGACCGACAACACCGCCCAGGCCGCCGAACTCGTGCAACTCGCGCAGCGGAAAAATTGCGTCCTGCAGGTCGGCCACGTCGAGCGGTTCAATCCCGTTTTCAAATATCTCGAAACCGTCGCCACCGAACCGCGCTTCATCGAAACGCATCGCCTGTCCCCCTACCCTGCCCGCTCGACCGACATCGGTGTCGTGCTCGATTTGATGATTCACGACCTGGACGTGGTGCTCGCATTTGTGAAATCACCGGTGACGAGTGTGGACGCCGTGGGCATTCCCGTGTTGAGCAAGTCCGAGGACATCGCCAACGCGCGGCTGCGCTTCGCCAACGGCTGCGTCGCCAATCTCACCGCCAGCCGCGTCAGCCCGGAGCGGATGCGCAAGATCCGCGTCTTCAGCGGCCCGACGAATCCCTGTTACATCTCGCTCGATTACCGCGCGCAGGAAGGTTTCATCTATCGCATCGCCCGCGACGACGAGGAGGAAAGCTCGCTGCTCAAGAAAATTATGGCGGCGAAACTCGGCGTCGGCAAAGACTCCGCCATCGTCAGCCAATTTGGCGGAAAGAAAATCGTCCGCGAGCCGGTGCCGATTGCGAAGGACGAACCGCTCAAACTCGAACTGCAAAGCTTCGTCAACTGCATCCGCGAAAAACAAACGCCCGTCGTCAGCGGCGAATCCGCCAAGCGCGCACTGGATTTGGCCTTTGAAATCACGCGGCTGGTGCAGCAGAGCAAATGAACCCCAAACAGTTCATGCTCATCGCCGGTGAGGCGAGCGGCGACACACTGGCGGCGGAACTGGTCTCCGCGCTGCGCAACGCTCTCGCCGCCAATCCGCAATCTTCAATCCGCAATCCGCAATTCTTCGGCGCGGGCGGGCCGCGCATGGCGGCGGCCGGCGTCGAACTGGCCTTCGACATGACGCAACACGCGGTCATCGGCATTTCCGATGTGCTGAAGAATTATTTCAAGTTCCGCCGGCTGTTCCATCAATTGCTAAAGCTGGCGATTGAGCGCAAACCGGACGCCATCATCGGCGTGGATTACGGCGGGTTCAATTTGCGCTTTGGCCACGCGGTCAAGGAATACATCCGCAATAATCCGTTTTCAAAATGGAATCCGAAAGTCATCCAGTTCGTTTCGCCGCAAGTCTGGGCGTCGCGGCCGGGCCGGGCAAATCTAATGGCAGCGGATTACGATTTGCTCCTGAGCATTTTCCCGTTTGAAAAGGATTGGTATGCCAAGCGCGTGCCGAAGTTGCGCGTGGAATTTGTCGGTCATCCCATGGTGGGGAGATTCTCGTCGGTAGGGACGCGGTGCTCCGCGTCCGAGGACGCGCGGCAGCGCGTCCCTACCATTTTGCTTTTGCCGGGCAGCCGCGCCGACGAATTGCGGCGACATTTGCCGGTGATGCTCGGCGCATTGAAATTGATTCAGGAAAAGTTGCCGGCCAGCCGCGCAAAAATGGTTTTGCCGGATGAAGCTTTGAAACAACTCGCGGACAAGCTGTCCGCGCTCCCGTCAGATACGGAAATCCAAATTGGCAATCTGCCGCAGGCACTCACACAGGCGGATGTCGCCATCGCCTCGACCGGCACGGTGACGGTGGAGTGCGCGTTCTTCGGCGTGCCGACAGTGACGCTCTACAAAACGTCGTGGAGCACCTACCAAATCGCCAAACGCATCGTGAAGGTGAAATGGCTGACGATGCCGAATATTCTGGCGGACGAGGAAGTTTTTCCCGAATTCGTCCAAGGTGCCGCCACGCCTGACAATATTGCCGGAGCCGCGCTGGAGCTTTTGCAAAACGAACCGCGTCGTATTCAAATTAAAAAGCGGCTGGCGGAAGTTGTTTCGTCCTTGGGCGGACCCGGCGCGAACGCGCGAGTAGCAACGGCGATTTTGGGTTTATTTGAGGCCGAAAGGTAGGGCGGTGCTGCCGCGCCGCCAAATCAGGCAAAGCAGCAGCTTTGCCCCACCAAAATTGAGAGATTACCACGTTTTGACTTTCCGTGTTTCCATCGCTACCCTGCCGCCATGGAATCGCTGCATGCGCCGTGGCGCATCGAATATATCCTGTCGCAAAAGCCACAACTCGATGCCAGCCTGTTCACGCGCATCGCCCAATCCAATGACGACGAGGCGAACCGCGTCATCGCGCGCGACCGGACTTGCTTCGCGCTGCTCAATACGTATCCCTATAACGGCGGGCATCTAATGATCGTGCCTTACAAACAGGTCCCCGACCTGGACGGCCTGACCGAGGAGGAACTGGCCGATTTGTGGAAGCTCACGCGCCGCTGCATCAACGCGTTGACGCAAATAATGAAACCCGACGGTTTTAACATCGGCATCAACATCGGCCGGGTCGCCGGCGCGGGCATCGCGGAACATTTGCACATCCACGTCGTTCCGCGTTGGAGCGGCGACACGAATTTCATGCCGGTCATCGCCAATACCAGCGTTTTGCCAGCGGCGCTGGATGAGGTCGCTGCCAAATTGCGCGCGGAACTGGCGAAATGATTTTTAATCACAGTTAAAATCACAACACGCGTTTGACCTGCTCATGACTGAATCCGCCACCGATGCTGACATACGCGCCATCATTGATCGTCCTTGACCAGTCCAAACGCCAAAAGTAAAACTGCCGCATGAAAATCAAAATCCTGTTTCTCCTGTTCATCCTGTCCTTGACCGGCTGCTCACCGTAAGAACGCTACGAGTTTCATACGGGCGCACAAGGCACAATCTGGCGTTGCGATCGCGTCAATGGCGAGGTGGAATGGGCCGTTCCCGGTGGAACATGGCAGCCCATTTGTGACGACTGGCAGGGACGCCTTGCCACCATCCAAAAATACCACGGCACTAACATGGTCGAACCGATGCCCAAGATGCCACACCCATGAAACCCGCGTCTTCCACGCCGACGCCATCATCTACCAGCTATGACTTCCCAGACCCCAAAACCGAGACGCCGTTTTCATCTTTGCCAAGCCAGCATTCATCGTTTAACTTTCTGCCATGACAACGACGGTGGATGCGATTTATGAACACGGCAAACTGGTGCTGCCGCAGCCGTTGTCATTGCCTGAAAAATCGCACGTCCGCGTCACCATCGAATCCGACGACACGGAGCGCGAGAACTGGCTCAAACTTTCCGAGGCGTCCTTGTTGAAAACCTGGGGCAACGACGCCGATGACATCTTCAATGAACTGCTCAAGAAATGATGTCGTTCTTCTCCCGATTCCGTTCACCCGCTTGACTTTGCCATGGTTCTAGCGTGAAATTAAGTTATGAGCGCGGCAGAAATCATTGAGCAGATCAAGGGCTTGCCCGCCAACGAACGGGCGCAGGTGGCCAAGTATGTCGTGGAACACGACGATTCGTGGGTGCCGGAATCGTTCAAGCAAGGCATGGCCGATGCCGAGGCCGGACGCTTCGTGGACATGGAAACGGTTTTGAGCGGCGCTCCGCCTCCGTCCCGCAAACGGCGGAAATGAAATATCGTTTCAAGCCAACCGAGAATTTTTGGGAGAGCTTTTACGATTTAAGCTCCAGCCAGAAAGATTCAACCCGCCGGGTGTGGAAAATATTCCGGGAAAATCCTTTTGACCCGCGCTTGCGTACACACAAGATTCACCGGCTCTCCGCCCATCATGGCCGCACGATTTACGCAGTGGACATTGAAGGTGACTTGCGCGCCGTGTTTTTCATCAAGGGCGATTGCATTGTGACTGTGGACATCGGCACGCACGACATTTACAAAGGTTAATCGTGGCAACTGAAACCCTGCACTTCGAAAACGCGCGCGTCGCGCAGCAGCTTTTCAACAATGAGCCGCGCAACCTTCAGTTGGTCGAAGAACAGCTTGGCGTCAAGGTCACCTCGCGCGACGGCTGGATAAAACTTGAAGGCGCCGCCGATGCCGTCAAGCGCGCCAAGCAACTTTTTGTGTCGCTGGAGAGTCTGGCCAAAGCTGGTGCGCCGGTGCGGAACCGCGAGTTCACATACGCGCTGAACGTCGTGAAGCACGAAGGCGTTTCGACGCTCAAGGATTTGGTGAGTGATCGCGTCATGACGCACGACCGCAAGCCCGGCGTCACCGCCAAGACCGTTGGGCAAAAGAAGTATCTCGACGCGATTCGCAAGCACGACATCACGTTCGGCGTCGGGCCGGCGGGCACGGGCAAAACCTATCTGGCCGTGGCGATGGCGCTGGCGGCATTGCGCGAGGGAAAGGTTGCGCGGATCATCCTCACCCGCCCGGCCGTTGAAGCCGGCGAAGCACTTGGTTTTTTACCCGGTGACCTTTACGAAAAAATCACCCCGTATCTGCGCCCGCTGCACGATGCGTTGCACGACATGCTGCCCGCCGAGGAAATCCAGAAGCACACCGAACGCGGCACCATTGAAATCGCGCCGCTGGCCTACATGCGGGGGCGCACGCTGAACAATGCCTTCATCATCCTCGACGAGGCGCAAAACTCGACGACCGAGCAGATGTTGATGTTCCTCACGCGCCTCGGGCACGGCTCGAAGGCCGTCATCACCGGCGATGAAACGCAGATTGATCTGCCGCCGCACAAACATTCCGGCCTGCTCGAAGCACATAGCGTTTTGAAAAACACCGAAGGCATCGCCATCATCGAATTTTCCAAGCGCGATGTCGTCCGCCATCCGCTCGTCCAACACATCATCACGGCTTACGAGGAGCATCGCGGCAAGAAATCAGGAGGGGCGGGTGCCGCGAGTCCCCCAATATAATGGGGCGTCGTGGAACTCCCTCCGACAAAATGAACATTACCGTCGCCAACCGTCAGCGCGTGCAAAAAATCAACCTGCGGCTGCTGAAAAAAATTGCGAACGCGCTGCTGGCGGAATTGGAAATTAAAAAGGCCGAAATTGGAATCTGCCTTGTCGCCGCGCCGGAAATGATATGGCTAAACGAGACCTTTCTCAAACATAAGGGTTCGACGGATGTCATCACGTTTGATTACCGGGACAGCGTGTTGCCGGCATCCTGCCGGCAAATCAAATCGGAATTTCCGGTAGGATGCCGGAAACACGTTCATGGTGAAATCTTTGTATGCGTGGATGAGGCGGTTTTACAGGCGCGCAAGTTCGGCACGAGCTGGCAGTCGGAAGTCATCCGCTACTTGGTCCACGGGGTTTTGCATCTGCTCGGCTTTGATGATTCGAGTGCGGGTGCCCGGCGCAAAATGAAACGGGAGGAAAACCGCCGGTTGCGTGAAATCACCCGCCGCTTTCCCTTGAGCAAACTCTGATGCGACCTTAGACTCGGCGCATGGAACAGAAAGGCTTCTTTGCCCGCTGGCGGGCGAATTTTGTGACCGGTTTGGTTATTGTCCTGCCCGGAGTGATTTCAATTGCGGTTTTGGTCTGGTTGTTCTTCACCATCTCCAACATCACCGACACGTTGCTTATTTTTATTCCCCAAACCATCACGCATCGAAACAACGGCGAGGGTCCGATGTATTGGTATTGGAGTCTCGTTGCCCTGTTGGTGGCGATTTTGCTGATCAGCGCGGCCGGCCGGCTGGCGCGGAATTATTTCGGTAAAAAAATGATCGAATGGGTGGAGCGCGCGTTGATGCACGTGCCGTTCCTGAACAAAATTTACGCCGCCACCAAACAGGTCAACGACGCGCTGGCTTCCGGCAACAAACATTCCTTCAAGACCGTCGTGCTCGTCCAATTTCCACGCGAAGGGATGTATTCCGTCGGCTTCATCACCAGCGAACAGCATGACGAAGTGCAGGCGAAAATGAAGGAAAAAGTCGTGTGCGTCTTTGTGCCCACCACGCCCAACCCCACGTCGGGCTTTTTGATTCTCGTGCCGGAAACACAGGTCATCAAACTGGAAATGTCCGTCGCTGATGCCATCAAATACATCGTCAGCCTTGGCGCGATTTCCCACGGATACGCGCCGCCTCCGGCGGCGGGAAAACGAGAATGGAAAATTGAGGATGGAGAATAACCCGCTGCGCTGAAACCACATGCCATCCTCCATCCTCCATCGTCCATCCTCGTTCTCATTATGATTGAATCCGCCACCGGCCTCATCCTGCGGACGCGACCGCTCACGGAAACCAGCCTTATCGTCCACTGGCTCACGCCGGATTTCGGGCGCACCGCCACCGTCGCCAAAGGCGCGCGCCGGATCAAATCACCGTTTCTCGGCAAATTGGATTTGTTTTACCTGGCGGATTTTTCGTTCAGCCGCAGCCGCCGTTCCGATTTGCATACGCTCCGTGAAGTCAGTTTGCGCGAGACACACAGCGCGCTGCGTCAGGACATCCGCCGGTTGCGCCAGGCCGCCTACGCCGCGTCGTTTGTCGAGCAGGCCACGGAAACCGGGACACCTTTACCCGGCATTTTTGAATTGATGAACGGTTTTCTGGACTGCCTTTGCCGGCAAAAATCCGCGCCGCAAATTGTTTTAGCCTTTGAACTCAAGTTGCTGCGCGAAATCGGGCTGCAGCCGAAATGGGAGCAAACCGGCCTCGCCGCCGGAACAAAAAAAATTGCCGCGACATTGACGCAAAGCGACTGGCCCGCGTGTTTGCGATTGAAACCCGCGGCCGCCCAAACCGCCAAGTTGCGCCGGTTTTTGCACGGCTTTTTGATTTTCCATCTGGGGCGTCTGCCGCGCGGTCGCGCCGCAGCGCTGGCGGACGAAGTTTTTGCGGTTCAACCAAGTCAGTTGATTATAACCCGGAAGCCTGTTATGAATATTCCCGCCCAACCTGGGGGAACCGAAAGCGGCTGAGAATCAATACATGAGCAGGTTCGACACGAAGAGGCAGGACAGTCGAAGGACAGGCGCGCTGAAAGCGGCCCGTCCAAAGTCCGGCGATTTCGCCGTGAAATGATTTGAACAACCAGACAAACGGAGAAGCCACCATGCAGGACCTCAAACCCCTACACGATGCGATCCTTAAAGGGGATGCGAAGACCGCGAAAGCCACCACCGAAGCCGCCCTGGCCGCCGGGATCGACCCGATGAAGCTCGTTCAGGAATACATGATGCCCGCGATGGCCGAGGTGGGCCGGCGATTTGAGTGCAACGAGTATTTTGTGCCCGAGTTGCTGCTCGCCGCCCGCGCCATGAAAGCCGCGCTCGAACTCATCCGGCCGCTGCTCGTTGCGAGCGGCGTCAAGCCAGCAGCGCGCGTTGCCCTCGGCACCGTAAAAGGTGATTTGCACGATATCGGCAAAAATCTGGTGATGGCGATGCTCGAAGGCGGCGGCTATGAAGTCATTGACTTGGGCGTGAACGTAACGCCGGAGCAATTTGTCGCCGCCGTGAAGGGAAAAGGCGCCAACATCGTGGCCATGTCCGCGCTGCTGACCACAACCATGCCGGCGATGAAGACAACGGTTGCTGCGCTTCAGCAGGCCGGCGTGCGCCAGCAGGTGAAGGTGTTGATCGGCGGCGCGCCGGTCACGCAAAAATATGCGGATGAAATCGGCGCTGACGGTTACAGCGAAAGCGCCGCCGGTGCGGTCAACGCCGCCAAAAAGGCCTTGGGCTGAAGTTTCTGTCTGCCACCGCCACCCATCGAAATTACGTGCTTTCCTCCGGTTGCGATGTGCCATCGAACGCTCTGCTCGCCAGCTTGGATGCTTTTTTCGCGGCGGTTAAACCTGTTCCGTAGTAACCGACAGCATTAAGAACATGGTTCGGACAGCGGGGCTGAAGCCACCGCATTCCAAACGTTTCGCGATTGCCGGACGTCTCCGGACCTCGCGAAGCGTCTGGACTGCGTGCGGTTTACCGCCGCTTTTCCCTGTCAACCCGGATTTGTGTTCGCAGTTTCGGGAAATCGCATTTCCCCGGCGTAGATGTCCTGGAATTCCGCATCCTCGTTCAGTGCGATATGTTCAACGCGGCTTGCGATGTCGTCCCAGGCGGCTGCCTCCTCGAACAAAGCCCGCTTTGCGCCGAGCAGCGCCGTGTTGCCGGCGGGAACAATCCGGTTGATGGGCAGACGCAGCAGACCAATCCGTTGCGCGCTGGCGCGGCTGATGTAATTGCCAAACGCGCCGGCCAGATGAAGCTGTTGGATGTCGTCGAGTGTTGCGCCAAACCGGGTGGCCAGCATCCTCAGACCGGTGGCAATCGCTCCCTTGGCCAGCTGCAATTCACGCACGTCCGCGGGAAGCAAAGACACGGGACCGGCCAGGGGCATTGAACCATCAAGCGTCATCCGTCCGCTGGATTGAATCCATTTCAATTCCAATCCCGCCGCCACCGCGTCCACCAGTCCGCTGCCGCACAATCCGCGTGGCGCGCCACCGCCGATTACGCGGCAGGCGACCGCGCCATTCTGCACGCGCACTTCGCTGATGGCGCCAGTGGCTGCGCGCATGCCCATGGAGATGCGCGCGCCCTCGAACGCCGGCCCCGCCGCCGTGGAGGTGCAGAGCAACCGTTCGTGGTTGCCGACCACCACTTCGCCATTGGTGCCGAGATCCATCAATGCCATCAATTCGCGACTTTCGTGCAAACCGGTGGCCACGATGCCGGCGAGAATGTCGGACCCGACAAAGCCGCCGATACAAGGCAGAAATTCCACAATTGTTTTTTCCGGCAGGTCCCAACCCAATTCGCGCGCGTAAAACCGGAACCGTCCCGGCTGTTGCGGCTCGAACGGATGGCCGGCCAGCGGCGCGATGTTTACGCCGCAAAACAAATGGTGCATGACCGTGTTGCCGACAATGATTATCTTATTCAAATCATTACCGGCATCCGAACTTTTGTCGCATATGCGACAAAGTTTTGTACTGCTGGCCACCAGTTGGCTTACCATTCCGCCGAGTTGTTCGCGCACGAGCCGCTCCAATTCCGCCTGTCCACCGCGCAAGGCGAAGTCAACGCGGCTCATGATGTCGCCGCCGTGCCGGGCCTGCATATTCAGCGCCGTGCCGACAGCCAGAACATTTCCATTTCGCAAATCAAGAAGTTGCGCGGCAATGGTGGTGGTTCCCAGGTCTATGGCCACCCCGAGGCCCTCGCGCGGCGTAAACTTGAAAGTGGACTGATCGCCCAGGATGGGCATCTCCCATTGCGCCAGCTCGAGTTTGAGATCACCCGCGATGGAATGCCGGCACGCCAGACGCCAGCCCCCGGCCAGCTCTGCGCCCGTCAGCATTTTTTTTTCCTCCTCGCCGACCGGCAGAATGCCTTTCAAAACTTTGACGCGGCAGCCTTTGCAACGCCCGTGTCCACCGCAGGGAAACTCGACTCCCTGCGCGAAAAGAACGTCCTGCAACTGTGTGCCGGAAGCGGCCTCCAGTTTGAGATCGGCGGGCGAAAGTTCGAGGGTATGCGTTGATGGGGTCATGCCGGTTCCGCGCCGATGAGTTGTGCATTGTGACGCAGGCCGACGCGCTCGCCCGGCTTCAACTTGAGAAATTCGCGGTCATTCCAATCCGCGTTCAACAATCGCCGCAGCCAGCCGAGGTCGCCTGGCAGCCGCTCAAATTTCCAGCCGCGTTGGTGTGCGATTTCCTTCGCGGCTTTTTCCCATCGTGCCGACTGGGGCACCGGCGTGGCGATGTAGGCGAGCCGTTCATAATGCCGGGTGAAGTTGTTGAACTGTTCGAGCAGGTAGTCGGCGTTTTCCTCGCCGTATTTTTCAACCAGCTGCCCGCGGGTAACATTGGAGTTTGGCCCGAAGGTAAAATTCTGCTGACGGACCTCTCCGCTGGCCGGTGAATTTTCCAGCCAGCCCGCGCTTTGAAAATAAGTGCCCGGCTGCGCTTCCAGTTGCGCAAGATAACACTGGCTGCTGCCGAGCAGCATGCCGATGCAATCGTGCGCGCGGGGGATGACAACGGGCAGCGCCCGCGCCTCCAGCCCCACAATGCCGCGATTGCAAAGCCCGTAACCAATGGCAATGGCATCCCATTGACCGGTGGCCACGCCATCAATCGCGCCTTGAAGCGCGGAGCGAAGATTTTCAGTGGGACCTTCGTGGAGTCCCATTTCCAGGTGCCGCAAAGTGACCTCGGTTTTCGCCCCGGCGGCAAGCATTTCCAGTTCCCGTTGGAAGACAGGACAGGCGATGACATGCAACCGCAGGCGATTCATAAATTATGTTTTTCGCGGAGCAGTTTGTGAAGTTCGCGGATGAATTCCGGCGACGTTCCGCAGCAACCACCGATGAAACTCGCGCCGGCTTCGAGAACCGCCGGAACGTGGCCGGCAAATTCCGCCGCCGTCGTCGTATAAACAGATTTGCCGTCCCTCATTTGCGGCAGCCCGGCGTTGGCCTTGATCCAGACCGGGTGTCCGCCCGCCGCCGCTTTCAACCGCGCGCAAATTTTCACGAACCCCGCGATGCCCTGGCCGCAATTCGCGCCGACGACATCGGCTCCGGCTTCCAGCAGACCTGCCGCCGCCTGTTCCGGCGTGGCGCCCATCATCGTGCGGTCCTTGTCCTTGCCGGAATCGAACACCATGCAGGCGACCACCGGCAAACCGGTGGCTTTCGCCGCCGCTATGGCAATCCTGGCTTCCTCCAAATCCTGCATGGTTTCCACGACCAGACCGTCGGCCCCGCCGCGCGCCAAAGCTTGCGCCTGTTCGGCGAACGCGGCGCGCAATTCGTCTTCGGTCACGTCGCCGTTCATGAGCATTTTGCCGCTTGGCCCAATCGAGGCAAAAACCAGCGCGCGTTTGTTCGCCGCTTCGCGCGAGATGCCGGCGCCCGCTTCGTTGATTTCTTTGACGAGATCCGCGTCGCCGCCCTCGGCCAGGCGCAGGCGGTTGGCGCCGAACGTATTCGTCAAAATAATTTGCGAACCGGCTTCGACGTAGGCACGCGCGACGGCGGTGACTTTTTCAGGACGGGTCAGGTTCCAGAGGTCCGGCACTTCGCCCGGGGCGAGTCCGCGCGCCTGGAGTTGCGTGCCCCAGGCGCCGTCCGTGAGCACCGGGCCTTGGGCGATCAATTGTTGAATGAGTGGATTAAGTGTCATGGCAAAAGGGCATTCACCGGTTGTTTTATCAAGCTGGCTTCAGTTCATCCAAATATTTTCAGTTCTTCCAGCAAAATTCGCCGCGCCCGTTCATGCGCCCAGCCTTTTGGAGGTGCCAGCCGGAACATAGGGCTTTCCGAAACAACGTCTTAATGGCATGATTATTGCACATCTTCGGAATCGGTCGAAATGATAAAGAAGATTTCCAGATTCTCCACATTGCGAATGCAGTTGGTCGGCAGCGTGTTTTTGCTCATCACTCCGGCCTGGCTGCTGATGTATATTTTTGACCTGCCATTGAGCGGGTTTGTGGTGGGGATACTGGCGCTGGCAGCATCGTGGTTCGGCGGGGAACACTTCATTTTGCGCGAGGTGCGCGCCTTGTCCAGCGTGGCCCAGCGGATTGCAGAAGGTGATTTGAGCGCCCGCACCGGACTGAAACCCTCGGAAAACGAACTCGGTCAGCTCACAAAGGGTTTTGACCTGATGGCCGAATCGCTGGAACGGCTTGTCAAGAATCTCGAAAACGCGGAAAAAAACCTGCTGAATCGCACGTTCCAGCAAACCGTTGTCGCCGCGCTCGGACAATTTGCGCTGACCAACAGTGACCTGGAGGCGCTGCTGAATCAAACCGTCATGCTCGTGGCGCAAACACTGGGCGTGGAATACTCCGCCGTGTTCGAGCAATTGTCCGGCGGTCCACTGCGGCTGCAAGCCGGCGTTGGGTGGAAACCGGAGTACAACCGGCAGACCTCCCTGCCCGGAAATGAGGATTCCCCGATTGCCTTTGCTTTGAAATCCGGCGAACCCGTTGTCATCGCCGATCTGAAGGCCGAAATGCGAATCTCTGCGTCGCCGTTTCTGGCCGAACACGGTGTTGTCAGCGGTGTCACCGTCGCCATTCCCACTCACGACCGGCCCTATGGACTGCTGGGCATTTACAGCACGCACCGGCGGAAATTCAATTCGGATGAAGTGCAATTTCTCATGGCCGCCGCCACCGCCATCGGCCTGGCCGTCGAGCGCAAACGGGCCGATGCCGAATTGCAAAAACTCGCCGCGTTCGTCCAGTTGAATCCAAACGCGGCGATGGAATTGAACGTAAACGGGACCATCACCTATTTCAACGAGGCCGCGCAACAACTGGCCGCTTCCGTATCCCGGAATCATCCCAATGAAGTATTGCCACCGGACATTGACCGCATCATCCGCGAATGCCTCGCCAGCGGACAAAGCAAGGTGCGTCTGGAAACCAAAATGGACGGGCGCACGTTTTCGTGGTCGGTTCATCCCGTCTTGCCGAGCAACGTGGTGCATTGCTACGTCGAAGACATCACCGAACGGCTGAGTTTGGAGGCGCAGTTGCGTCAGGCGCAAAAGATGGAATCCATCGGCCAGCTCTCCGCCGGTGTCGCGCATGACTTCAATAACATGCTCACGATCATTCAGGGGCATTCCAGTTCGCTGCTCGCCAGGCCGGCACTGCCGCCGGAGGTGATCGACTCGGTTCAAGCCGTCTATTTTGCCGCCGAACGCGCCGCGGGTCTCACGCGCCAATTGCTCATGTTCAGCCGCAAGAATGTCATGCAGCCCGAGCGGCTCGATTTGCAGAAAATTGTCGGCAACATGAGCCGGATGTTGGAACGTCTCCTCGGGGAAACCATCACGCTTGAATTTCAGCCGGCGGTGGAAAATTCATTTGTTCAATGCGACTGCGGCATGATCGAACAGGTCGTGATGAACCTTTCCCTCAACGCCCGCGACGCCATGCCGCGCGGCGGCAGCCTGACCATCGGCGTCGAGACCGTGGACATTGACGCCGTTTTCATCGAAACCCATCCCCAGGCGCACACGGGACATTTTGTTCGTTTGCGCGTCACGGACACCGGTACCGGCATGGATTCTGCCACGATGGGCCGCATCTTCGAACCGTTTTTTACCACGAAAGACGTCGGCAAAGGCACCGGCCTCGGCCTCGCGACTGTTTATGGCATTGTCAAACAGCACGAAGGCTGGCTCGAAGTGAACAGCGAACCCGGCAAAGGCAGCACGTTCGACGTGTTTCTTCCCGCCAGCGACAAAGTGCCCGCCTTTGCAGAAGAAGCGGCCTCCGCTGCCCCTGACGCCGGCGGCTCGGAAACCATTCTCATCGTTGAAGACGAACCGGTCCTGCGGAGCATGGCCCGCGACATCCTCGAAGAGCGCGGCTATCGGATTCTGGAAGCGTCATCCGGCAAGGAAGCGCTTGACGTATGGAATCAGCGCGCGAATGAAATTGATTTGCTCCTGACCGACATCGTGATGCCCAATGGCATTTCCGGCGCGGACCTCGTCGAACGATTGCTGGCCAGCCGGACCCGCCTGAAAGTTGTCTTTACCAGCGGCTATACTGCCAATGAAGTGAACCAGAAAATGCTGGCCCGGACCCGCGCGAGCTTTCTCACAAAACCCTACACCCACGCCGAACTCGCCAAAACCGTCCGCGATTGCCTCGACCGAAACAACAGCAGTGATGTGGCGGCTGTGGATAATTGACGCCGCATGGAAACCCGCGCGCAGGGAGATGTCACGATCGCCATTTTGAGCGACATCCATTACGCCGGCCCCGCCGAGCGCGCCCGCGGCGAAGATTACGAATTTCGCACCATCGCCAATCCCCTGCTCCGCGCGGTCGCGCGCGCCTACCGGCATTTGATCTGGATGCGTCATCCGTTCGACCAGGGACGGCAACTCGACCGTTTTCTGGCCGAAACCGGGCCGGTGGATTACTTCGTGGCCAACGGGGATTACCCGTGCGACACCGCGTTTGTGGGCGTGAGCGACCCGGCGTCGTTCCAAAGCGCCCAGGAATGTCTCGGCAAGCTCCGCGCGAAATTCGGCGACCGCGCGCGGTTCACCATCGGCGACCATGAACTTGGGAAATTAACCCTGTTTAGCGGGAAGGGAGGGATGCAACTGGCCAGCTGGCATTGCGCCACACAGCAGCTTGGCCTGCAACCGTTCTGGAAACTGCCCATCGGCCGTTACCTGCTCATGGGCGTGGCCTCGCCACTCATCGCCCTGCCCGCAAACAAGGCGGACGTGCCGCCGGAGGAATGGCCGGATTGGCAGCCATTGCGTGAGGCACACCTCGCCGAAATCCGCGCCGCCTTTGATGCGCTCCAACCGGAGCAACGCGTGTTGTTGTTCTGTCACGACCCCACGGCGCTGCCGTTTTTGTGGCGCGAAGAATCGGTGCGCCGCCGGTTGCCGCAGGTGGAACAGACCATCATCGGGCATTTGCACACGCGGCTGATTTTGTGGAAAAGCCGGATACTGTCGGGGATTACGCCCACCCGGTTTCTGGGCCGCTCGGTCAACCGCTTCAGTTCCGCGCTGCACGAGGCGCATCATTGGTGGCCGTTCCGGGTGCGGCTCTGCCCGGCCTTGTCCGGCACCGAACTGCTGAATGACGGCGGCTATTACACCATGCAAATTGACCCGGCGGCGAACTGCCCGGCGCGATTCACGTTTCACTCCCTCCCCCGATGAAACGGATTACCGGGTCGTTGCCTGATAGACGGGTAATAAATTGGGGGGAATGAAAAGCGCCAGAGGGCCGGTGCTCTCCAAAACGCTTCGCGTCATCCTGCCGGCAAACCGCCTGGGACATATCTCAGTAACTTTCAAACCGCGCGTTAGCGTCTTGGACTGCGGCGGCCCTCCGCCGCTTTTGACTCACCATGCAGAAAGCCACCTCACTGCCTTTGACCATCCACCAATTTCATCACGGCTTCCACTGCCTCATCAGCCTTGACGGGTTGCAGCGCGCCACCGCGCGGTTTGAGTTCTACTTCGCCCTTCGCCAGCGATTTTTCGCCGATGCCCACGCGAATCGGAAAGCCAACCAGGTCTGCGTCCTTGAATTTTACGCCGGGCCGTTCATCGCGGTCGTCCAAAATCACTTCCACGCCGCGTGCGGTCAGTTCCGCGTAAATTTTCTCCGCCAGTTTCATCAACGCGCTGTCCGGCGCCACGCCCAGCGGCGTGATGCAGACCGTGTAAGGCGCGACGCTCAACGGCCAGATGATACCATCCTTGTCGTTGCACTGCTCGATGACCGCCTGCAATGTGCGGGTGACGCCGATGCCGTAGCAGCCCATGACTGCGGGCTTGCGCGTACCGGCCTCATCCAGAAAGGTCGCGTTGAGTTTCTCGCTGTATTTCGTGCCGAGTTTGAAGACATGGCCGACCTCGATGGCCCGGCGGATTTTCAACGGTTTGCTGCATTTCGCGCAGGGTTCACCGGCAGTCACAGTCCTCAAATCGAACCACTGCGTCACCTTGATGTCACGTTCGATGGAGACGTTGCGAAGATGGAAGCCGTCTTCGTTCGCGCCGGTCGTCATGTCGTTCGCGCCGCGCAGACGATCATCGGCGAAAATGGAAAAGGTAGGGCCGCGTTGCTGCGCGGCCTCGGACGACCGGCAGGTCGTCCCTACCACCGCGCCGAGCGAACCGGGTTTTGCGCCGAGCGTAGCCACACATTCTTCCGGCGTGGCCGGACGGAACACCGTGGTGCCGATGATGCCCGCGAGCTTGGCTTCGTTCAACTGGTCGTCGCCGCGGATCAAAATGATGACCGGCTTGCTGTCGGCGATGTAAACCAGCGTCTTGATCTGACGATTGGCCGGAACGCTGAATGGCGCCTTGGTCAACGCTTCGATGGTGACGACGCCGGGCGTGGCGAATTTTTCAATGGAACGTGCTGTCGGCGTCCCGCCGGCAGTTCCAGTTTGTTCTTCCGGCAAGATGCCAGAAGCACGTTGAGACACCGCGCTGGCAGCCTTCTCGATGTTCGCCGCATAACCGCACGCCTCACAGTAAACGACCTCGTTCTCGCCGGTCTCCGCCGGGACCATGAACTCGTGTGAAAATTTCCCGCCGATGACGCCGGTGTCGGCCTCGACCGGAAACGCCTTCAGTCCGCACCGGGCGAAGATGCGGGCATAGGCATCATACATTTTTTGGTAGCAGACCTGCGCCGCCTCGTCGCTCACGTCAAAACTGTAGGCGTCCTTCATGATGAACTCACGGGCGCGCATGAGGCCGAAGCGCGGGCGGATTTCGTCCCGGAACTTCACGCTGATCTGGTAAAAATTCTTTGGCAACTGCCGGTAGGAATTGATCTCGCTGGCGGCGGTGGTGGTGATGACTTCCTCGGCCGTGGGGCTGAGGACCCATTCACGGTTTCCGCTGTCCTTCAATTTAAACAACACATTGCCGGCGGTTTCGTACCGGCCGCTTTGCTGCCAGATTTCCGGCGGCTGAAGCGCGGGCATGAGCATTTCGAGCGCGCCGGCACGGTCCATTTCTTCGCGGACGATTTGCTCGATCTTGCGCAGCGCGCGCAAACCGAGCGGCAGAAAGGTGTAAACGCCGCCGGCGAGCTTGCGGACCAGCCCGGCGCGCAGCAGCAGTTTGTGGGAAACGATTTCCGCATCGGCCGGGGCCTCGCGGAGGGTCGGAATAAATGCTTGGGACCACTTCATGTGGGGGAAAGATTAAACACAAAGCGACAAAGGAACGAAGAATTTTATTTTGCGCCGTAGCGGCTCCTCGGCAGAGAGCCGCAAACTTTACTTCAAGGTGGCGGCTTTCTGCCGAAAGCCGATACGTTACGACTCCGGCCTCGAAAACCAACTGCCGCGCCCGCGCCTCAGGGTGAGCGGAGGCGGTAGAAACGGCCGGGGTAATTCGTCCATGCTGGATCACTGAAATACAATGACCCGTTGGTGAGGGTGCAGCTTTGTAGTGGAACCCAGGTGGGGTTGGCCAAATTCGTGCAGGCTTCCACCACGACGACTTGGCCGCTGGCCCAAGTGATGTTGAATCCAAATTGATTCGTCCGCACGCCAAAGCTGCCATCGCTGGTTTGCGCCTGCGGCTTCCACACTGCGGTTGGACGACCGGCAAACGTCGTGCCCCAACCCGTGGTGCCCGGTAAGAAATAGACGGTCGCCTGGGTGTCATTGGTGAACGCAGTCGAACCACCGGCTGGCGCATTGCTCATGAAAAATACTCCCGTCAGATTTGAACAGGATGCGAAGGCGAAGCCGTTGATGTTGGTAACTGTGTTGGGGATTACGACACTCGTCAGGCTGATGCATAAATTGAAAGCATTGGTTCCGATTTTGGCGACGCCTTTGGAAATGATGAGGCTGGCCAGATTGGTGCAATGGTCAAAAGCATTGGTTCCGATGCTGATGACGCTGCCGGGGATCGTGATGCTGGGGAGGTTGTAGCAGAAAGCGAAGGCACCGCCTGAAATGTTGGCCACGCCGTTGGAAATCACGAGGCTGGTCAGGTTTGTGCAGAAAGCGAACGCATTGGTCCCGATGCTGATGACGCTGCCGGGAATCATAACATTGGTCAAGCTGCCGCAACGAGAGAATGCCAAAGTCCCAATATTGGTGACGCCGTTGGGGATGGTGACGCTGGCGAGTTTGTAGCAGAACTGGAACGCAGCGTTTCCAATATTGGTGACGCCTCTGGAAATCGTAACGCTGGCAAGGTTTGTGCAATGATCGAAAGCGTTGGTTCCAATGCTGATGATACTGCCCGGCACTGTGACGCTGGGAAGGTTGTAGCAGGAAGCAAATGCCCCGCCCAAAATATTGGCCACGCCGTTTGAAATCACAAGACTGGTCAGATTGGTGCAAAAGGAAAACGCGTTGATGCCGATGTTGGTGATTGTGCCGGGAATGGTAACATTGGTCAAACTGCCACAGCGGGAGAACGCCAAAGTCCCGATGCTGGAAACGCAGTTGGAAAGAGTGACGCTGGTCATGCCGATGCATCCTTGAAACGCCGAACTCCCGATGCTCGTAATGCTGCTGGGAATCATGATGCTGTTAAGGCCCGTGCAGTTTTGGAACGCGGAACTGGCGATGCTCGTGACTCCGTTGGGAATGGTGACGCTGACCAAGTTAGAACAGGATGAGAAAGCGGAGCTTCCAATACTCGTGACGGTGCTGGGAATCGCAAAGCTGGTCAGACCCATGCAGCCTTGAAACGCAGAACTTCCGATGCTGGTGACACTGGCGGGAATTGTGACACTGGCAAGTTTGGGACAGGAAGCGAACATCGAATTGCCGATAGAACTCACGCCATTGGCGATGGTGACGCTGGCGAGGCCGGAACAAGAGGAGAACGCAGAGTCACCGATGCTGGTGACGCTGCCGGGGATCACGATACTGGTCAGGCCGGCGCAGCCTTGAAATGCCGAGCTGCCAATGCTCGTGACGCCATTGGAAATCGTGATGCTGGTCAGGCTGGAACAGGAAGCGAACGCCGAGCTGCCGATACTGGCCACGCTCCCCGGAATCGTGAAACTGATCAATCCCGTGCAAGCTTGGAAGGCCGAACTTCCGATGCTGCTGACACTGCTGGGAATTGTGATGTTGGTCAGGCCGGAACAGGAGGCGAACATCGAACTGCCGATAAACGGCACGCCATCGGCGAGCGTCACACTATTCAATCCGGTGCAGGCTTGGAACACCGAACTTCCGAAGCTTGTGATGCTGTTGGGAACTGTGATGCTGGTTAGCGCCGTGCAACCCTGAAACGTTGAGTTCCCAATGCTGGTAATGCTGCTGGGAAAGATAAAGTTGGTCAAACCGGTGCAGCCTTGAAATGTGGAATTGCCGAGGCTGGTGACGCTGCCCGGAATCACGATGCTTTTCAACCCCGTGCAACCTTGAAACGCAGAATCTCCGAGGTTTGTGACGCTGTTGGGTATCATGACATTGGTCAGGCTGGCGCAGCCTTGAAACAGCGAACTGCTGATACTGGTGAGGTTGGTCGGAATGATGACGTTGCTCATGGACCAGCCAGCGAACGCGGCGCTGCCGATGCTGGTCAAGCTTGTGGGGATCGTGATGCTGGTCATGCCGGAACAACCGTTGAACGCGCCGTCCCCGATCCTGATGATATTGGTTGGAATCGTGAAGCTGGTCAGACCCGAGCAGGCAGCGAAGGAAGAGTCCGCGATGTTGGTGATACTGTTTGGCATTGTCAAGCTGGTCATCCGGAAACAACCGGCGAACATGCCATTCCCGGTAATGGTGGCGCCGTCAGTAAATGTTACCGCTGTCAACCAACCACTGGATTGAAACGCATAGTCGCCGATGCTGGTGAGACCCTTGCCAATCGTAAGGCCGGTCACTCCGCTCCCGAAGAACGAGTAGGTGCCGAGATTGGTAACGCTGTCGGGGATCGTGACGTTCATCGGACCATACTCGCCGCACCCATAAAACGCATAGTCCCCAATGCTAGTGACGCTATTGGGAATTGTGACGCTGGTCAGGCCGTAGGTTTGTTGGAACGCATGGTTCCCGATGCTGGTGACATTGGCGCCGATCGTGACGCTGGTCAAGGTATGGAAATCCTTGAACGCCCAGGCTGCAATGCTGGTGACCGGCAGACTTACGCCATTTACAGTGATCGAAGCGGGGATGATCAGCACATTGGGCGGAGTGTTGGTGTAGCCCGTGATGGTGATCGTGCCGTTATTGGTCGTGTAAGTGAATTGGGCTTGCACCACAGCGGGCCACGCCAACAGTAGCAGCGACAGCAGTCTCGCGGCGCAACCGGCTCTTAAACGCCCGGCCACCGTGTTCGGGCAGGTGGTGGTCGCAATGGAATTCCGAGTTTTCATATCGACAATTTATAAATCCTTCACGCCGACTGAACTATTATAATGCACAACTCTTATTATAAGACTTGTCAAATACCTGATCCCGGCTTGGCCCGTTCGCCATCAGCGGACTGTCTTTTAATCTGAACTTACGAACATCCTCACACCAAGATACTTATAAGTTAAGTTCCCACATTTTGTCAAACTAATAGCGCTCGGAGGCGGGTTCCCCGGCAGAGAGCTGCAAACCAAATAATGCGGCGCTTTGCCGAGACGGCGCTACGTTCTCACTTCACCTGGTTCACCAGCGGTGCGAGTCCCTGGATCCGCACTTCCAGCTTGTCGCCGGATTGAATCGGGCCGATGCCGCTGGGTGTGCCGGTGAGAATCACGTCGCCGGGCAGCAGCGTCATGTTCGTCGAGATGAAACTGACCAACTCGGCGGGCTTGAAGATGAGCTGCTTCGTGTTCGAGTTCTGCCGCAACTGGCCGTTTTGGAAAAGCTGGATGGTCAATTCATTCGGATCAATTTTCGTTTCCACGTAAGGGCCGAGCGGTGTGAACGTGTCGAACGATTTGCAACGCGCCCATTGGCTTTCGGAATTCTGGATCGTCCGGTCGCTGATGTCCTCGGCCGTGGTGTAGCCGAAAATGTAGCGCGGTGCCTGCGTAGGCGAGACATTGCGGATTTTGCGGCCAATGACAATGGCCAGCTCGGCCTCGTAATCCGTGCGATGTTCCCGAAAAGAAATTTCAATTTTTCCGCCGTCGGGAATCAGCGACGTGGTGGCTTTGAGCCAGAATAATGGCTCTTTCGGCAGCGCCTTGCCCGTCTCACGCGCGTGATCGGCGTAATTGAGGCCGACAGCGATGATTTTGGACGGCACGACGGGAATCAACGTGCGGATGCCTTTGCGCGGAGTGGGCTTGCGGTCGAAGGACGGCGAGCCGAAAACTTCGCCGCGCAGCCGGAACAAATCGCCGTCCACGACTTTGGCGTAAAATATTTCCTCGTCCTTTTGAAATCGGCCAATGGCTGCCATAAAGCGGGTACAAATTAACAAACACCGCAAAGCCGTCGCAAGATTAAAGCCGGTCTTCCACTGTAGCGGCGTCTCTGTGAGCGTCGCCGTTTAGTTGGGAAATTTAGCGGCGGTCACAGACCGCCGGGCGCATCTCGACGCTGTTCTTAACTGGGGACTGGAAAGTCCCCAAAACCCGCAGGCTGGAAAGCCTGCGCTACGTGTAGCGCGGACATTCCTGTCCGCGGGTTCGGGCGACTTTCCAGTCGCCCTGCGCTCCCGACCAGACTTCCCGCTCAAGAACATGTCAAGATGCACCCCAGCCCGCCGCTACAGAAACGCCACTCTTGCCGAAATTGCCCTGTTTCGTTACATTGTCCCCGTGAACCTTCTGACGAAACAGGAACAATTGGTTCTCTGTATTGTCTTGGGTTTGCTGCTGACCGGCTGGGCCGTTAAAACATATCGAGCCGCCCATCCGCCAACGGCAGTGACCCGGGTGGCGACGCCTTAAAATGCAAGAAATCAATTTTGACGAAGCGGTGGAGCAAATCCTGGCCAAGGATTCGCGCTACACGCGCGACGCCTACCTTTTTGTCCGCGAAGCGCTCGACTACACGCAGAGGATCGTCGGCAAGGAAACCCGCGGTGCCATCCGCCATGTCAGCGGTCAGGAACTGCTGGACGGCATCCGACGGTTTGCGCTGAATCAATTTGGACCGATGGTGGTGACCGTGTTTGAAGAATGGGGCGTGCACAATTGCCGCGACTTTGGCGAAATCGTTTTCAACATGGTGGAAAGCAGCCTGCTCGCCAAAACCGAAAAGGACACGCGCGACGATTTTCAAAACGGCTACGATTTCACCGAAGCCTTCCGCAAACCATTCTGGCCGGCGCAAAAGTCCAATCCCGAGACCAAGCCGGTCGCCGAATAAACCGGTTTGGATCGTTTGTCATCTTCTTGATTTGGCCGGCTCGGGTGTATCTCGACACTGTTCTTAACTGGGTACTGGAAAGTCCCCAGAATCCCGCCATGCGGGACTGGAAAGCCTGCGCTACGTGAGCCAATTGCAAAACCCTTCCAGCGTAGCGCGGACATTCCTGTCCGCGGGTTTGGGTGACTTTCCAGTCGCCCGGCGCTTCCGGCCCAGACTTCCCGACCAAGAACAGTGTCAAGATGCACCCCCAAGCGCACTGCCTGAGCGAATTGGATTGCCCAAAACGAATTTCCGCATATTTTTCCCGTTTGATTTTATCAAATGAGTGACACCACTTTTTCAACCAGAATCTCAGCGATGAAAATTTCGTCGCTGCCGCCCGGGGTCACGCTCACCACGCTCGAAAACGGGCTGATCATCATCGTGCGCGAAGATCACAGCGCGCCGGTCGTGTCGGCGCAGGCGTGGTGCATGGCGGGCAGCATTCACGAGGGCAAATGGCTCGGCGCCGGCCTGTCGCACGTGCTCGAACACATGCTGTTCAAGGGCACCACCACCCGCCCCGGCAGCCGCATTGACCAGGAAGTGCAGGAAGCCGGCGGTTACATGAACGCCTACACGAGCTTCGACCGCA
>DAIRTX010000015.1:0-57582 GCA_036803685.1 Verrucomicrobiota bacterium
ACGCCCTCGACGAGGAAGTCATCCGCTTATTGAAACTCGTCGGCATTCCCGCGCCCGAATCGCGTATCAAAAATTATCCGTTCGAGATGTCCGGCGGCATGCAGCAGCGCGTGATGATTGCGATGGCCCTGGCCAGCGAACCGAAGCTGCTCGTGGCCGACGAACCGACGACCGCGCTCGATGTGACCATCCAGGCGCAGATTCTGGAACTGCTCCACGACCTCAAGCAGCGGCTGGGCATGGCGATTCTGCTCATCACACATAACCTTGGCATCGTTGGCGACATGGCCGACCGCGTGGCGGTGATGTATGCCGGGCAGATCGTCGAACTGTCGCCCGCGAAGGAATTGTTGCGCCGTCCGCTGCATCCCTACACCAAGGCGCTGATGAATTCCGTGCCGAAGCTCGGCGGTGGCGCCGACCGGCTTTCGGCGATTCCCGGCAACGTGCCGCGCATCGGCAATTTTCCGCCCGGCTGCCGTTTCGCCCCGCGTTGTCCGATGGCAAAGCCGGAATGTTCGGAAAAAATTCCTGAACTGCTCGAAGTCGAACCCGGACGCTGGGTGCGCTGTCCGTTTTGGAAGTGAACCAACTATGAAATACCGAGACAGTGCTTCTTTTGGGAAACGACAAGAATATTCAGTTGTTGCTGAACTACTGAAACGAAACTTCGATGTTTACATGACACTTGTGGATGACCAAGGAATTGATTGCGTCGTCAGGCTTTCTGAGAAGCATTATTTGGACATCCAAATTAAGGCGCGCTCAAAGGACGCGAAGCATCACCACACTTTCGCAGCGATGAGCTTCAGTCCGCGAAAGAATTTGTTCTTCATCTTTTACACCGAAAAAGATGACAAGTTTTGGGTGATGCCATCCAAGGATTTGGCTTCGATTTGTCTCCTCAACAAAAGTGGTAAGAACAAAGGGAAGCGAACGTTTATACTGCCCAAGCGGGATCAAGAGGAAAAAGCCGAACGCTTTCGAAAATTCGAAGGGGATAACGGCTTTGGTCTGCTGCGTCGTTACGATAGACTTTAACTTCTTTCTCCAATGAACCTGCTCGAAGTCAAAAATCTGAAGGTGCATTTCCCGGTGAAACACGGGATGTTCAGCCGCGCCCATGAATTCGTGAAGGCGGTGGACGACGTAAGCTTTGCCATCGAACCGGGCGAAACGCTCGGCTTGGTCGGCGAAAGCGGCTGCGGCAAGACGACGCTCGGTCGCGCCATCGTGCGCCTCGTTGAGCCGACGGCCGGTAGCGTTTTGCTCAGTGGCGAGGACATCACACAGATGAACGGCTCGGAATTGCGGGCGCGGCGACGAAAGTTCCAGATGATTTTTCAGGACCCCTACGGCTCGCTCAACCCGCGTATGACCGTCGAGCAAATCGTCGGCGAGGCGCTGGACATTCACCAATTGACCGGCAGCAAATCCGCGCGGCAAAAGCGCATCCTTGAGCTGCTCCAGGACGTGGGGCTCGACCCGGTTTACGCGCAGCGTTATCCACACGAATTCAGCGGCGGCCAGCGACAGCGCATCGGCATCGCCCGGGCGCTGGCGGTTGAGCCGGAACTGATTATTTGCGACGAACCGGTGAGCGCGCTGGACGTTTCCGTGCAGGCGCAGATCATCAATTTACTCCAGGATTTACAGCAGCAGCGCGGCATCGCGTATCTCTTCATCGCGCACGACCTCGCGGTGATCGAACACATCAGCCGTCGCGTGATGGTGATGTATCTCGGCAAAACCGTGGAAACGGCGGATGCCAAAACCATCATCCGCGAACCGCAACATCCCTACACGCAGGCGCTGATTTCCGCCGTGCCGGAGGTTGATCCCGAAACGAAGCGGCAGCGGATTGTTTTGCCGGGCGATGTGCCGTCGCCGATTCATCCGCCGCCGGGTTGTCCGTTTCACCCGCGCTGTCCAATTGCCGAAGCGCGTTGCAAGACGGAAGTCCCGGCGCTCCGGGAAGTCAAAAAAGACCATTTTGCCGCCTGTCATCTGGCCGGAACGAAGATTGAGCCAAAGCGGTGAACAGTTGGAGTTCAAGCTTCAGCTTGCATTCCGTGACCTGCCAAAGCCTGAACTTCAACGCTCAGAGCCACGCCACACGCTCCCATTTGGCACCAGCGGCATGTGTCCATCCAAACGGTGAAGATTACTTCGTCCCGGGCAGACTGCCGCCAATTTCAAAATCGTGCCGGCCCCGGGCTTTTCCGGCAGTGACGAACAGGCGGTAGGCAACGTTCGGCTGGAGCGGTTGTGGTCGCGCCCCGGGCACGGCGGGTTTCATGCCGCGGATGCGCTGGCCATAAACAAAAAATTTCACCGGCACGGAATTGGAGTCCGAGACCAGATGCCAGATGGGCAGGGCGTGTTGGTTGGTCTGCCATTCGGCGAGGGGAACGGCCTTGATTTCGGTCAGTTTATAGCTGCCTTCCAGGCCAAACGTGATGGGAGGAGCAGGGGCATCACGGCGTGTCCGCATGGCGAACCCGGTGGGACGGGTCAGGTGGTAAATTTTGATGGCTCCGGGTTTGAACCAGTTCGTGAAAAAAACCGCGTAAGCGATTGCCAACGCGAGCGCAAACCCAATGAGTATCCAGCTTTTCCTGGTCATAAATGTTGTAAATGTTGTAACGGGACAGTCATGCCGTCCGTCAAATCATATGTTCAGACGCGATAAAGGATCGAATGGTTATGAAAATAAAAAAGCAGCAACGGCCGGCCAGTTTTGAAACAGCGGCATTTACCTTGATCGAATTGCTCGTTGTTATTGCCATCATTGCGATTTTGGCGGCGATGTTATTGCCCGCTCTCAGCCGCGCCAAGGAAACCGCCAAACGCATCGCCTGCGTCAACAATCTCCGCCAGTTGAACCTCGCTCTGCAGATGTACAAGGATGACAACCAGGGCCTTTTTCCGCCGCGTTCGGAAGCCAGCCGCTGGCCGGAACGCCTCTATGAAAATTACGGCCGGAACGTAAACGTCCTGTTGTGCCCCCACGATGGGGAAAACGGACAAACTCCCCTGACCGGCAGCAATACCAACAATCCTGCCGACGGCGCGCCGCGCAGCTACCTCATCAACGCCTTCAACGATTATTTTCAATCCATGTTGAATGCGGCGGATTGGACGGCTTACACCGTCGGCGCTTATCCCCAGGGCATGAAGGAAAGCCTCGTCAAATATCCTTCCGAGACCATTGTGTTTGGCGAAAAAAAGACGGACGCAATGGATTATTACATGGATTTCTACGAAGGGGATGGCAACGACGTGGACCGGGTCGAGCAAAGCCGCCATGGTGGCGCGGGTCCGGGCAGTACCAGCGGCGGGTCGGACTACGCTTTTGCGGACGGCAGCACGTCGTTCATCAAATTTCCAGGTTCGCTCTCGCCGGTCAATCTCTGGGCGGTCACCGATGCCGCGCGTACGAATTACGCGGTGACTTATTGAATCCGGGGTAAAGAGTGGAGCGGGCGAAGGGAATCGAACCATGCGTTGCGGCACAGCTTCACAAGCGCGCTGGCGAATCAGGGTGTCGCATCAGAAGTGCGGATGAAACTCACCGGCCACAAAACCGAATCCGTCCATCGCGGCTACACTCACCACGAGTTTGAAAAACTCCGCGCCGCCGTGGAAAAAATCCCGTCGCTTGGTTGAATTTAATTTCCGCCCGCCGGACATTATCAAACACAGTTGACATTGCCGACAGCGTGATACATATTGGTCTCACGATGAAAACAGCAACCGTCAGAGATTTGCGAAACCGCTTTCCCCGCGTTGCCGCGTGGATTGAGGAAGGCGAGCCGGTGCAGATCACTAAATCTGGAAAGCTCTTCGCGCGGCTGGTGCCCGCCAAGCCGGGGAAGCCGCGCCGATTTAAGATGCCCGACATCATGGCGCGTTTGCGCGCCAATTTTGGCAACAAGGTCTATTCCGCCGAGGAAGTCCAAGTGATGATTGAGGAAAGCCGGGGAGAGCGTTCGTGAAGGACTATCCCGACACGAGTTTCATCCTGAGCCTGTATTTGCTGGATGTTCACTCTGCAAAGGCGGCGGCGCATTTGGCTGGACGCAATCGTGCGCTGGAGGTGTCCGCGCTGCTGGCGTTTGAAGTGGAGGAGGCGATTGAACTGGCCATGTTCCGCAAAAAGCTCGCGCCAGCCCAGGGACACAAGGCGTTGAGCGACTGGCAGGCGGACCTGGCTTCCGGTGCGGTGGAGATCGTGGGGACGGACTGGCCGCAGACGTTTGCGGAAGCGCGCCGCATTGCGCGATTGTGGACAGTAACGGACGGCTACCGCAGTCTGGACATTCTCCACGTAGCGGCGGCGTTGGTTTCAGAGGCGGACGAGTTTCTGACCTTTGACGTGAATCAGCGCAAGCTCGCCGCCACCGAAAAAATAAAAGTGAAGCCGTGAAACGAGCCGCAAACAAACTGCCGCCGATTCATCCAGGGGAAATTCTCCGCGAAGAATTTATGAAGCCGCGCGACCTCTCGCAAAACGCGCTGGCGCGGGCGTTGAACGTCCCGCCGCGCCGGATCAATGAAATCGTCCTGGAAAAGCGCGGTATCACGGCGGACACCGCCTTGCGGCTGGCGCGGTATTTTGGCACCAGCGCGGAACTGTGGACGGGCTTGCAGGCCGATTACGATTTGCGGCTGGCCCGGCAGGAAAAGGCACGCGTCATTGAACGCGACGTGGAACCGCTGGCCGCGTTGCAACCGGCAATGGCGTGAATCATGGTGCGCAGCAACCCGTGAAAACGAAGCTCACGCAACGGAGAATCAAGGCGCGCAAATCATCCGCGTGCGGCCTGTGCAAGCCGTGGAAGCAAGGATGGGCGGACAAAAAGACAGTGCGCGACATCCGGCACGCGCAACGCGCCCAACAACAATTCCGCGAAATTGGATTCTGACAATCCCCCGCCACTGACTGTGCCGCCGTGGAAAAAATCCCGTCCCTTGGTTCAAAGTAAAACGCCCGCGAACAAAATTGACATTGCTGACGGTTTGGCCAATTACTGCCCGAACGGGAAAAACGGAAAGGGCTGATTATGATTTCAAAATGCCAGTGCCAGTGGTGCGACGGGAATATTGAATTTGACGTAAGCGATTTCACTGAAACCGGCGCGTCCGCCGGCAAAATTTTCGGGCAGACTGTGCCTTGCCCGCATTGCCAGAAAGACACGATTCTTTTTGTGCCAAAAGCTGCGGCGACAATTCCGCCCCCGCCAGTGGCTTCGCCTTCTACCGCAAGCCTTCGCACCTGCCGGGATTGCGGGCGGGAGGTTGGCGTTCATGCGGAATCTTGCCCGCACTGCGGCGCAAGGTTCACACCAAAGCATGGCGTTTTCTTTTATGTGTTTTGGGGCGTCGTTTCGCTTGGCGTTACCCTGACCATTTTGGCAGTGCTTTTTTTAGTTCTCATCTTTGGCCTACCTGCGTTTCTTCAGGGAAGAAGAATTGCCCAAGAACATGCTGCTACCACTGAAACGAATAGTCCCACAACGGGCGACAATCGCTCCGCTGACACCATAGCCGATGCGAAACTCGATTACATAAATAATTTGATGCTTTATGACTGTCACGCTGATTATCACGATTCACTTATTGACGGCAGAGTGCCGGGTGTTGAGTTCAAAATAAAAAACAACGGTAACCGCACGCTCCGCAAGGTTGAAGTGACGTTCTATTTCAAAGATTCGTCAGGCCAGACGATTTCAGAAGAAAAATATTATCCAGTTTTGGTGACCGAATTCGGAACGGACAACAATCCGCTTAAGCCGGGATACATCTGGCAGGTAGAAAGCGGGCACTTCTACGCAGCCAAGAAAGTCCCGTCTGAATGGCAGCCCAGAAATACAACCGCGCAAATCACTGACATTGAGTTTGAGAAATAACCACGAATATCGCGATCCTCGCCGTCACCTTGCGAAACGGAAACAAAATGAGTGAGTTTCAAAAATGCGGCTGTCCTCATTGCCGAACGGTAATTGAATTTGATCCCGCTGATTCTGGTCGAGAATGCAATTGTCCTGCTTGTGGCAAAGTTTTGGAATTACCGCCGCCGGAGACGCCCCCTCCAGTTGTGCACATGGTTGCACAGCCTCGAGTGATGGAACAGGCTCGGCGCGGCGCAATCCAAACAAAAAGTGAATCGCTTGGCACAGGATGTTTGGTTCAACTGATTGGCTTGTTGCTTTGCTTCACTTGCTATGGTGCAATTATTGGAGTGCCGCTGCTGATTTGGGGGCATTTCGCATCTGTACTATCCGGTCTGCTCTGAGTGTGGCATGAAATTAACATCTCGAAAGGTTAAATTGTGCCCAGCGTGCAAAGCACATTTTTGAACGCTTCAAACCGCATGGGCGGACATCCAAGGCAAAACCAGAAATGAAAAAGCCCACACGCCCCCGCGCAACTCGCGCAACTCGCCCGGCGGATGTGCCATTGGCGGATTCCTTGCCAGCGAACGCCCCGTCAGAATCAAAGTCCCATGTTGTGGCCTTTGAATTGAATAAAAACGAATTTGGGGTGGGCATTCTTACATTGGAGACAAAACATAGAGTTATCAGAGTTATCAATTGCAATCCCCCGCTTAAAGCAAACGGGCAAGCGTGGCCTTGGGCGGTGGAAGAAACGGAATACGCTGAAGACAAAAAAACACTTTTGCGAACCGTGAGAACTGCGCTTTTCAAAACGAAAGCGGATGCGGATGCGGTCTCCGGGCATTGGCGGGATGCGAAAATCACGAACGCGGAAACCGGCGCGATTATTCAAAAAGGAAAAAACACACAGCCGGCAGCGAATGCCCCCAAGCTTTCAAGTGATGAACAGGATTTGCGGAATGCCCGATTGAAAGTCTTGCGGGAAGAATATCCCGGCACGTTCAAAGCAATGGACACACTGGCACAAGCCCAGCCTAAAGCCCGGCCCGAAGCGGTGGAAGCCGTCTTGCGCGCTTACACGGTGGACTTGATGCGATTGCACAAGCCCGCAAAGCTTGGCGAAATATTGCCCTTCAAAACATTGCCGGATGATTCCAGCTTAATTCTTGAACTCGCCAAGGCACACGCGGCAAAAAGCCCATTCGATGCCGTGGATCACGAAATCGCGGCCCGGTGGTTCGCTGCGGGATATGATAAGATGAGCCTTGCCGAATACACAGACGCAATAAACGTCAAGACGGGCGCGAAGCTGAAGCCTGATGCGATGGAGAAAAGGCGTTACGCCAAGCTGGGCTTGATGACAAAAAAGCCACCCGGCCCGCCCCCGAAATTCTAGTTTCCGAAATTCCGAAATTCGTTTTTTCCCCATTCATTCCCGCGTTGACAACACGCGATTAAGGTAATCGCGTATGTTAAACAAGTCATCCGACATCGGCAGCAATGCCCCGGCCACCAGCCCGGCCACGCTGAATCACAACACAAGGCCCATGCCAGCCAAGGCGCGGGAACTACTTCAAGTTCGCGTGGGGAATTTACGTTTGCGGTTTCACTCGTTTAAAACCGGCACGGAGGTTTACTGCCGGTTCTGCTTCATTCGGATATTCATCAAAAAACACAAACATCCGCGCAAAGGGAAATGGTTGCGTTTGTTACAATGCGTCCCATTTATCTACCGAACGATGGAATGTATTTGCTGGTTTATCAGCAATTAAGAATGGAGCGGGCGAAGGGAATCGAACCCTCGTGTGAAGCTTGGAAGGCTTCCGTTCTACCACTGAACTACGCCCGCCTACGCTGCGCTTCGGCGCGGCAAGCCCGAAGCCAGTTTAGCGAATTTTACGGCCTGTCGAGCCGAAGCTCAAAGAGCGAAGGCTGACGCGGCAAGCCCGCGAGACTTGCAGCGCTGCAAATCATATCGCCGGCGCTTGCCTTGTCAACCTGCCGCGGGTATGCTCGCCGCGCATGAACTCGCTGCTTTTGACCGGCGGGCGAGTCATAGACCCCGCCAACCACCTCGACGCCGTTGCTGATTTGCTCATCCTCAACGGAAAAATCGCCGCCGTCGGCAAAGACGCCGCCACCCAAGCGCCCGGAGAAATCGAACGATTTGATGCAAAAGGAAAAATTGTTTGTCCCGGCTTGATTGACCTGCACGTGCACTTGCGCGAGCCCGGTCAGACGGCGAAGGAAAATATCGCCACCGGCACTGCCGCCGCCGCGCGTGGCGGCTTCACCTCGGTCGTCTGCATGCCGAACACGTCGCCCGCGATTGATAACGCCGGAACCGTCGCGCTCATCCACGAACGCGCCGCCCAACACGGCGTCGTGAACGTCTTCGTCACCGGCGCCATCACGAAAAACATCGCGGGCGAGGAACTCGCGTCCATCGGCTCGCTCAAACGCGCCGGCGTCGTGGCCATCACCGACGATGGCCATTGCGTGCAAAACAACGAACTCATGCGCCGCGCGCTTGAATACGCGAAAATGTTTGACCTGCCGGTGATGGATCATTGCCAGGATTATTCGCTCGTGACCGATGGCGTGATGCACGAAGGATATTGGAGCACCGTGCTTGGCTTGCGCGGCTGGCCGTCGGCGGGCGAGGAAATGATTGTCGCGCGCAACATCCTGCTCGCCGAACTCACCGGTGCGCGCGTCCATTGCCAGCACCTCAGCGCGGCGGGCAGCGTCGCCTTGCTGCGCGAGGCGAAGAAACGCGGCGTGCCGATTTCCGGCGAGGCCTGTCCGCACCATTTTACGCTGACGGACGCCGCCGTTTCCGGAAGTGAAAAATTCTGGGGCAACGACGGAAAAATTCTGGCGCAATTCCAAAATGGCAAACTTCCCGAATGGCCGGCTTACGACACGAATTTCAAAATGAATCCGCCGTTGCGCTCCACGCGCGACCGCGAGGCGATTCTCGAAGGGCTGGCCGACGGCACGATTGAAATCCTGTGCAGCGACCACGCCCCGCATTGCGATTACGAAAAGGAAGTGGAGTTCGACTACGCCCCGTTCGGCATCACCGGCCTGGAAACGGAACTGGCGCTGGCGCTCATGCAACTGGTTCACGCCAAACGTATTTCGCTCCCCGATTTGATTGTGAAATACACGGTAAATCCGGCGCGACTGCTGAATTTAAAAAAAGGCACGCTCGGTGTCGGCGCGGATGCTGATGTGACCGTCTTTGATCCCGATCGCGAATGGGTTTTTGAGCGTGCCGAAACCGCGAGCAAATCGTCGAACAGTTCGTTTTTCGGCTGGAAGCTTAAAGGCAGGACGGTGGCGACCATCGTGAACGGAAAGAAAATCTGGATTGAACAAGCCGAACTGGCACCGGTCTAATTTTCAACAACCAACCAAAAAAACATGAAAAAAATCCTGATTGGATTGCTGGCGTGGTGCTTTCTACTGCAAGCTGGCGCGGCGGAACTCAACTGGCTGACCGACCGGCCCAAGGCGCAAGCCCAGGCCAAAACCGAAAACAAACTGGTCCTGATCGATTTTACCGGCTCAGATTGGTGCGGCTGGTGCATCAAGCTGGACAAGGACACGTTTTCAAAGCCGGAATTTGCCGATTACGCGAAGAAAAACCTGGTGCTCGTCCAACTGGATTTTCCGAACAAGAAACCGCAGTCCGACGAATTGAAGAAAGCCAATGCCGCGCTCCAAAAGAAATATGACATCAAGGGTTTTCCAACCCTGATCGCGATGACTCCGGATGGCACGGTGGTGTGGAAACAGGTGGGTTATCTCAAAGGCGGACCACCGGCGTTGATTGCCAAATTGGATGAAGCAAAGAAAAAATAACTTCGCCAAAACCTTTTCGTTACGTCCAAGCGTGGCAGGACTGGCCACGCTTTCTTGTTAAAAACTTGACCCGCTGCGTCGCTCGCCTAGCATCGCGCGCGGTCGTTCATCGGCAATGAAAGCAATTCTGGCACTGGAAGATGGTTCCGTGTTTCACGGACAAGGTTTCGGCGCGCGCGCGTCCGCCTGCGGCGAAGTCTGCTTCAACACTTCCATGACCGGCTACCAGGAAATCCTCACCGACCCGTCCTATAAAGAACAGATCGTCACGATGACGTATCCGCTCATCGGCAATTACGGCGTCAACGAGGTGGACGTGGAATCGTGGCGGTCGCACGTGGCCGGCTTTGTCATCCGCGAACTCTCGCCCGTCGTCAGCAACTGGCGCGCGGATTTTTCGCTCGCGGAATACCTCAAAAAAAACGGGGTCCCGGGAATTCAGGGAATTGACACCCGCGCCCTGACCAAAAAACTTCGCGTGCGCGGTGCGCTGAATGGATTTATTTCGACCGAAGGTTTGAGCGAGGCGGAAGCCGTCAAACGCGCGAAGGAATGGCCGGGGCTGGTCGGCGTGGACTACGTCAAGGAAGTCACGCACAAGACCGCGTTTCGCTGGGACGAAAAGGACGAGCAGAGCGCGAACTTCAAACTGGCCATCGGCAATGAACCGGCCAACGCACGCCAATTGCGCGAGCCGCTGCCGCCGGCTGACATTTCCATCGTCGCCTTCGATTACGGCATGAAATACAACATTCTGCGCCGGCTTCGGCAGCATGGTTTCAGTGTTCAGGTTTTACCGGCCACGGCCACCGCCACCGACGCGCTCCAGCACAAGCCGGCGGGCATTTTTCTGTCCAACGGCCCCGGCGACCCGGCGGCGCTCAACTACATTGTGCGCGAAGTAAAGACGCTGGTGGACAGCGGCGTGCCGGTTTTCGGGATTTGCCTGGGTCACCAGATTTTGGGCCAGGCGTTCGGCGGAAAAACCTTTAAGCTCAAGTTCGGCCATCGCGGCGCGAACCAGCCGGTGAAGGACCTGGAATCCGGCAAGGTCGAAATCACGGCGCAGAATCATGGTTTCGCCGTGGACGCGAAATCGTTGCCGTCCGGCGTCGCGGTGAACCGCATCAATTTGAACGATCAAACCGTCGAGGGCCTGCGCCACAAGACCAAGCCGGTTTTTTGCGTGCAATATCATCCCGAAGCGTCGCCCGGGCCGCACGATTCGACGCCGTTGTTCGCCGAATTCCGCGCGCTGATTGAGCGGCGGGGTTAAAAAACATATTCCCAGATTTCGGTTTGACTTGAAACGCGCCGTGACCATAATCGGCTTATCGTAAGTCCATGGCCAAACTTGTTATTCTGACTCAAGGCCTGCCCGGCCGCGCACACGAGCTGAACGTGGATCGCACCACGATTGGCCGCGTTGAGGATAACCTGTTTCAAATCACCGAGGCGTCCGTCTCCAGCCATCATTGCGAAGTGCTGTTGCGCGGCAGTGATGTCGTCATCAAAGACCTCAATTCGACAAACGGCACGTTCATCAACGGCGAACAAATTACCGAACGCGTTTTGAAGCCCGGCCAGACGCTGCGGCTCGGCCAGGTTGAATTGAAACTGGAAGCCGAAAAGGCTGCTTCCGCGCCGGGTTCCGCGCCAGCCACGGCCCCCGCTCCCGGCCCGGCCAAAAGGCAGGTGGAAGCCACCATGGTCATACCCCGCGGCGTCAGCTTGAGCGAACTGGAAGGCGGCGGACGCCCGCCGGGTTTCGACACCAGCAAGGAATTTTCCAAAAAGCGCAACCGGGTCGGCATCTATTTCTGGATTGGTGTCGGCATTGTGGGGGTTATAATTGTGGTTCTGCTGCTCTGGCTGCTGTCGCTGGTCAATCACGGCAAATAAAGCCGGTCGCGGCCATGAAACCGCGCTTTTCAAATCAACAAACCACTGCGCTAACGCGGGTGGAAGTAATGACGGTTATCATTGTCTTGGTGATTTTAGTGGTGGTTCTTTCTCGAGTCTTGCATTTTTCATATTCTGACCAGCGTGACATTCGTTCTGAAGTTCAAAGAATTAATTGTATCAGCAATCTGAAACAAATCGGCCTCGCCTTCCGACTTTGGGAGGGTGATCACAACGACAAGTATCCGATGCAAATTTCTGTGACGAATGGTGGTGCGATGGAGTTGGTTGCCGCAGGAAATGTCGCTGCTTGTTTTCAGGTGATGTCCAACGAACTGAGTACACCAAAAATCCTGCTTTGCCCGGCGGATACTCGCCGGATTTGGGCGACCAATTTTTCCGCAGATTTCGACAACTCACACATCAGCTACTTCGTTGGCTTGGATGTTACCAACGATACCAATCCGCAAATGTTTCTTTCCGGTGACGACAATTTCGCCATCGGCGGTGTTCCAGTTAAATCCGGCGTGCTGCAACTTTTGGCCAACACTCCGGTCACCTGGACCAAGGCCCGGCATAAATTCGTCGGCTATATCGGCATGGCCGACGGCTCTGTTCAACAAGTCACCACAGATGGTTTGCAAAAGGCGCTTCAGCAAGCCGGCGCCACCAACCGGCTGGTGATTCCGTGATGGTAGGGCTGCGCTGCCGCGCAGCCTCAATTGGCGGTGCAGCAGCACCGCCCTACCAATTTCCATTCTGGATTCTGGATTCTGGATTCTTTATTCTGCCGCATCATGTTTGAAACGGTTAAAACAGAAATTGCCACTGCCGCCGGGAAACTCACGCATCTGCGGAGGTTTCTTTGACGTTCCCGCCACGCAAAAACGCCTGGGCGAACTCAATTCGCTCATGGCCACCGACAATTTCTGGAACAACCGCGAAAAGGCGCAGGCGCTGATTGACGAGGCCAATTCCCTCCGCAACAAAATCGAGCCGCTGCTCCAGGCGGAAAAACAGCTGGAGGATTTCCGCGTCATGCTCGAACTCGGCGAGGGCGAACCGCCCGAAGCGCAGGCGCAGGTGGAACAGGAACTCACCCGCGACCTGGTAAAATTTTCCAAGGCACTCGAGTCGCTGGAGCTGCGCGTTTTTCTCAGCGGCCCGCACGACCGGAAGAATTGCATCCTCAGCATCAACGCCGGCGCCGGCGGCACCGAGGCGCAGGATTGGGCGGAAATGCTGTCGCGCATGTATCAACGCTGGGCCGAATCCCGCGGCTGGGAGGTTGAAGTCACCGACGCGCTGGTCGGCGAAGGCGCGGGCCTCAAGAGCATCACGATGCTGCTCCAGGGCGAAAACGCCTACGGCTTTGCCAAGGCCGAACGCGGCGTGCACCGGCTCGTGCGCATCTCGCCGTTCGATTCCAACAAACGCCGTCACACGAGTTTCGCCAGCGTGGACACGATTGCGGAAATTGAGGAAAGCGATCCCGACATCGTCATCCCGCCAACTGAATTCCAGGTGGACACGTTCCGTTCCGGCGGCAAGGGCGGCCAGAACGTGAACAAGGTAGAAACCGCCGTGCGCATCACCCACATCCCAACCGGTCTCGTCGTCGCATCGCAAACCCAGCGTTCGCAGCATCAAAACCGCGCTACGGCGATGCGGCTTTTGCTGTCGCGGATTTATGCGCAGCGGGTGGACGCGCAGAAGGCCGACATGGAACGGTTTTACGGCGAGAAGGGCAGCATCTCGTGGGGCAACCAGATTCGCAGCTACGTCTTTCAGCCATACCGCATGGTGAAGGATTTGCGCACCGGCGTGGAAACGAGCAATGTTCAAGCGGTAATGGACGGCGACCTCGATGCGTTTGTGAATGGCTGGCTCCGCGCCGGCTGCCCGTTAAAGCGGATGCAGGGAGTGAAAGATGAAGAAGAATGACGAAAACCGAATGTCGAATTCCGAAAGAAATCCGAATATCGAAACCCGAATTGCCCGGCACAGGTCTGGTGTTCGGCCTTCGGATTTCGGACTTCTTTCGATCTTCGGATTTCGGGACTCGGATTTACCAACGTGACCATTCTCGACACCATCGTTGAAGAAAAGAAACGCGAAGTCGCGATGTTGCCCTCGCGACTCATCGCCGCCGGCGATTTGCGTGATGCGTTGCTCGAACGCGGCGAACGGCGCGACTTTGTCGCGGCGTTGCAGCAGCCGCGTCGCGGCGACATCGCATTGATTGCCGAGGTCAAAAAGGCGTCGCCGTCGGCAGGGGTGATTTGCCAGGACTTCGATCCGGTTCGCATTGCGAAGGCATACGAAGCGGCGGGCGCAAGTTGTTTGTCGGTCCTGACCGACGAGAAGTTTTTCCAAGGGGCGCTCGATCATCTCCGGCAAATCCGCGCCGCCGTGAAGCTGCCGCTGCTGCGCAAGGACTTCATGATTGATGAGCGGCAAATCCTCGAAGCCATCGAGTGGGGCGCGGACGCCATTCTGCTCATCGTGGCCATCTTGAGCGACGAACAATTGAAAAAATTCCATTCACTCGCGGCGGAAGCGGGTTTGGCCGCGCTGGTCGAGATCCACGATGAGGTTGAATTGGCCCGGGCGCTGAAAATCGGCGCCAGCCTCATCGGTGTGAACAACCGCAACTTGAAAAATTTCAAGGTGGACCTGGCGACAACCGAGCGGCTGGCGGCGAAGTTAAACTGTAGGACAGGCTTCCAGCCTGTCTCTAAATTGAAAAATGGAGACAGGCGGGACGCCTGTGCTACTTTGCTCGTCGCCGAAAGCGGCATTCACTCGCGCGCGGACGTGGAACAGTTGAAGCGGTGCGGTGCCAATGCCATTCTGGTGGGCGAATCGTTGATGCGCGGCGGTGATATTCAATCCAAGGTTCGTGAGTTGATTGGCTGAATTTGGTAGGACCGCGCTGCCGCGCGGCTTCGGACGACCAGCCGGTCGTCCCTACCTTGAACGTGCCAGTTGCTTCGCCAGTCGAATGGCGGCAATCATGCTCGATGGATTGGCGATTCCTTTTTCCGCGATGTCGTAAGCCGTGCCGTGGTCGGGTGACGTGCGGATGAATGGCAGGCCAAGCGTCCAGTTCACACCGGTGTCAAACGCGACGGCTTTCAGCGGCGCGAGCCCCTGATCGTGATACATCGCGACCACCACATCAAAATCCCCCTGCAGGGCATAATGAAAAACCGTGTCGCCACTCAACGGGCCAATAACGTCGAGTCCGCGTTTTTGCGCGGCGAGAACCGTCGGCCTGATGATTTTTATTTCTTCATCGCCAAATTGTCCGCCTTCGCCCGCGTGCGGATTCAGGCCGCAAACGGCCACGCGCGCCCGCGGCAATTGCAAATCGCGGCACGCCTGCGCCGCCAGTTCGATGGCCAATTCAACTTTCGCTGGTGTGAGTTTTTCCGCGACGGTTTTGAGCGGAATGTGAACTGTGGCCAGCGCGACGCGCAACCAGCGTCCGCGCTCGTCGTGGCCGAGCAGCATCATCGCGGTGCGTTTGGCGCTGGCGAGTTCGGAGAGAAATTCAGTCTGGCCGGTGAATTTATGACCGGCGCGGATGATGGATTCCTTGTTGACCGGCGCGGTGACGAGCGCGTCCAGCTCGTGGCGGAGGCAGCGTTCGGCGCCATCACGCAGTGACGCAACGGCAGCGTGCGCAGCAACGGGTGAACCGGCGGGCAAATTTTCCGGCAGTGGTTCGGCCAATGGATTCGTGACGAAGAACCGGCCGGAGTCGCCGTAATTGGAAAAATTTTTCAGCGGCAGATTGAGTCCGGGCTTTTGGTTGAGGCGAAGCAAGCAATCCCTGTCGCCAATCAGCAGGTAGCGCGTTTGATCGCCGGCGGTTTCGGCGGCGATGGCTTTGAGTGCGACTTCGGGGCCGATGCCCGTGACATCGCCAAGCGTAATGCCAATCCAGCCAGTCATTAAAGTTGAGAGTCGTTGGTTGAGGGTCGGGAGAAAAAATGCTCCCGACTCACAGCGGAATTTAGAACAAGCGGATGAACGTTTTCTTTTTCAACTGCTCAATCCACTGTTGTTCGAGTTGTTTTTGCGCCTGGGTGCGGAGGGTCAACTCCACGTCATCACGCACTTCGTTGAGCGGTTTGACGTGCGTGGGACGCGCCTGCTCGACCAGCATGATGTAGCAGGCTTCGGGCATTTCAATCACCTCGCTGACCTGGCCGCGTTTGAGCGCGAAGGCGATGTCGGCGAGTTCCTTGCGCAAAAAGGAGCGCTCGACCCAGCCCCGATCGCCGCCCTGGCTGCGCTGCGAATCTTGCGAATAAACGGAGGCCATTTCCTGAAACGTCGCGCCTTCCTTGATTTGGGCAAGAATTTCACCGGCCAGGCGCACCGTGTTGGTGTCGTCGCCGGAAGTTTTGTTGAGCACGATCATGCGCAATTTGACTTCGTCCTCAACTTTGAAATCGTCCTGGTGGACGAGATAGTAAGTTTCAACCTTGTAGGGCGAGATGATGATTTTTTCCGGTGAAATGCTTTTGGCGCGCAACGCGGAAACGATGTATTGATCGCGCACCTCCCGGCGGAATTTTTCGAACGTCTGGCCCTGCGCCTGAAGCGTCTTCATCAGCGTGATGCGGTCGCCGAACCGTTCGCGGATGCGTTCCTGGACCATTTCGTCCACGACGGTGTCGGGCAGCTTGTAGCCTTCAACGTCAAAGTCATGCAGAATCAACTGCCGCTCGACCAATTGCTCCTGACCGTCGTTGAGCGCGTCGCCAAGTTTTTGCCGGAACATGTCCGGCTGGCCGGCATATTCCCGCCGCAACGCCTGGGCCGCCGGCGCGGCGAATTCTTCGACTTCCGCATACGTAACAACCCCGTTATTCACCACGGCCTTGATGGCATCGACCAATTCCGCGTGCAACGGCAAGTTGAAACAAAAAGCCGCCGACAGAACTGTAATGAAACGGAAAAACTTCATCAAAATCCACGCCCATGCTAACAACAAACCCCGGCGGGTCAAGCGCGCCGCTCAAAAGCCAAAACGATTCAATAAATACATCAACGCCGCCAAAATCGCCGATATCCCCAACCCGGCGATGATGGACCATTTCAGGAAATAAAGGTGCTTGCGACGGGCTGCCCGCCCGCCCATGCCCGCCAGCAGGTAATACCGTTCGGGCTCTTTATCGGGCTTTGAAGGAAACATGCGATTCGATTTCCGCCAAACCTGTAGCATACCATCCGCCGGCGTCAAGTCGCATGCTTGCGGTCATTGGCACTGACCGCTACCGTTCCCACGTGAATCTTGAAGATCATCCGGGTGACATTATTCGCAAGGCACGGGCGATGAGCGGCGTTTCAGCCGCAATTGCGGCAGCCGCGGCGGGAATTTCCGAAACCGAACTGGCCGCGCTTGAAGCAACCGGACAGCCCGGCAAGCGACCGGATTTCACGGCGCTGGCGAATCTCATCGGGCTGAATCCAGCCAGGCTCGAAGGCATTGCCAACGGCTGGCATCCGGGCGAAAAGGATTTGAGCCTCTGGCGCGAGCTGCGGCAAATCAGCACGACCGAGGGTGGCAACACTGTGCATTGTTATTTGATTTGGGACGAAGTCACGCGCGATGCCGCGTTGTTCGACACTGGCTGGGATGCCGCGCCCGTTTTCAAGCTGATTGAGGAAAATCAGCTTCAACTCAAACACCTGTTCATCACGCACACGCACGAGGACCACGTGGCGGGACTGCAGCCGATTCGCGAACGCTTCCCAAAAATTCATTTGCACACGGATGCCAGGGGCACCCCGCCGCAACACCGCAACCGGCGCAACGATTTCATCATGCTCGGCAGCCTGCGCATCACGAACCGCGAAACCCCCGGCCACGCGAAGGATGGCGTGACCTATATCATCGGCACGTGGCCGGACGACGCGCCGCACGTGGCGATTGTGGGTGACGCGATTTTCGCCGGGTCCATCGGGCGCGGAAACCAGTCGTGGGATTTGGCGAGGCAAAAGGTGCGCGAACAAATTTTCACACTGCCGGCGGAGACGTTGATTTGCCCCGGCCACGGCCCGCTGACGACGGTGGCGGAGGAAAAGGCGCACAACCCGTTCTTTTGACTGATGTTTTTCGGATAAATATCCGGTCATGAGCGAAAACAAAAAAAATACGGGAAGCAAACTTTTGAAGCTGCTCATTGTCGTTGCCGGCATTGTTTTAGGACAAGCGGTTCTATACGGGCCATCAATGATTGGACAGAAAATCCTGCTGCCATTGGATATTCTCGCTCAACCGGGAATTTATATCCCCCAAACTCCGGAAACGGCAAAGAGCGTGCCGCAGAACGGGGAATTGTCCGACTTGATCTATCAATTTGAACCCGCCCGGCAATTTGCGATTTCTGAAATCCATCAAGGCCGTTTTCCTTTATGGGCGCCATATCATTACGGAGGCGTTCCTTTTGTGTGGCCAAAATACTCTCTTTTTCTTCTTTTGGAATGTTGCACAAAATCGCCGGTCATACTCGCCTGGGGACAACTCTTTGCCGCGTTGGCGGCAGGCATCGGAATGTATTTCTTTTGCCGGCAATCGTTGCGGGTCAGCTTTTGGCCGGCGACGGTTTGTGCCTGGTGTTATCCTTTGACGGCTTTTTTTGTTCTTTGGCAGGGTTTTCCCACAGGCTTGGCGGTTTATTGGCTTCCGTGGATTTTCTTAGGTGTGGATAAAACGGCACGAGACACGAGTCCGTTGGCAGCCATCGGCCTAAGCATTGTAACGTTTTTGGCATTAACCAGCGGCCACATTGATGTCGCCGGACAAGTGCTTTTGGGCTCTGGAATTTATGCAATTTGGTGTTTGTGGAACACATACCCCGGCGAGTGGTTTGGCCGGAAATCAAGGACCGCAATTGCGATGTTGGTTCTTGGCTGGGGGCTGGGCTTTTTGTTGGCGGCGCCGCATCTGCTGCCCCTGTTGGAATATGCCCAAACCGGTTCGCGTATGGCGCATCGCAATGAAGGCACGGAGGAACGACCGCCAGCGGGGCTGACCGCAATGCCGCAAGTGGTACTGCCCGACATTTACGGCACAAAAGAAAAAGGAAGCATCTTTATCCCACCGGTATTTGAGCCAAACCTTTTAGAGAGCGCAGCGGCGGCATACACTGGTGTATTGGCCACCTTGCTGGTCGCACCTCTGGCCTGGTGCAGCCGGCGTCATCGCCCAATCAATGGATTCTGGGCTTTTCTCGCTTTCTTCGGATTAAGTTGGTGTCTGGATGTTCCTGGTTTTGTTGACCTGTTGCGTTTGCCCGGATTGAACATGATGTCTCACAACCGCCTTGTGTTCCTGACCTCCTTCGCCATTCTTGCCCTGACCGCCATCGGACTCGAAAATCTTTTGCACGGTGCTGTCCAACGGCGATGGTGGTTCTGGTTGCCAGGCGCTTTGCTGGCCGGGCTTTGCGGTTGGTGCATTTACCGCAGCATTTCTTTACCAGAACCTGTCGCCACCCAGCTTGAACAATCCGTTTTGGGCGGAAGGCAATTCGCTACCGTCCAGGACATCGGAGGCGTGCGACAGGTTCAAGCATGGTTTGTCTGGCATTACATTATCATGGCGGTGTTTTGCGGCCTGGGCTTTGTCGGCTGGTTATTACTGTGGTTCCAAAAAGCGTGGCGTTTTCGTTTGTTTCCAATGCTGGTGTTTTTTCTGATGGCGGACTTGTTGTGGTTTGACCATGGCCGCAACACGCAATGCGATCCGAGCCTTTACTATCCCAAGATCCCGGTCTTGAATGAGGTCGCAAAATCTTCTCCCGGCCGCGTAATCGGCGTCAATTGTCTGCCCGCATCGCTGGCCATGATGCAGGGTTTAAATGATATCAGAGGATATGACTCCATTGATCCGATGCGCATGGTGGATTTGCTGAAAACAACGGCTATACCGGGTGAAGTTCCCCGCTACGCAGCAACTCAATTTCTGATGCCGAAAGGAGACTTCTCTCCGGTGGGCTCTGCCCAGCTCGCCCCGGTTCTGGATATGCTTGGCACGCGGTATGTTGTTTTTCGTGGCACCCCTCCACCATTAGCCAAACCCGCGTTTCAAGGAAATGACTATTGGGTCTTGATCAATTCCAACGCCCTTTCACGGGCATTTATTCCAAAGTCGGTTAAGATGGCAACCAGCGATGGTGAAGAATTGGAAACGCTGGCTTCGCCGCAGTTCAATCCAGCCGATGTTGCGTTGGTAGAAACGACCGTCGAATTGCCCACCTTGTGTCGCGGCACCGCCCAAATCGAAAACGAAACCCCAACGCACATCACGATATCGGCACATATGGAAACGCCGGGACTGGTGGTGCTGGCTGATAATTGGGACAGGGGATGGCACGCGTATTGGAAGGGGCGGCCCGTGCCGCTTCTTCGGGCAAACTATGCCGTTCGCGGCGTTGTTGTCCCTGCTGGAAACGGAACGCTCGAATTCATTTATAAACCGGCCAGCTTGATTCTCGGATTATGGCTTGCCGGTCTGGCTGTGATCGTTCTGGCCGGCTGGTTGATCGCCATCAAGATTCGGATGGTTAAAACAAAAGTCCCGCCATTGTTTGGACAATGAATCAGTCGTGGGATTTGGCGAAGCAAAAGGTGCGCGAACAAATTTTCACCCTGCCGGCGGAGACGTTGATCTGCCCCGGCCACGGCCCGTTGACAACGGTGGCGGAGGAAAAAGCAAATAATCCATTCTTTTGATTTGTGGAAAAGACCCGGGACTTGCCATTGCCAGAAAATCTGATATTCTGAATGTATGAATACTTTGAGCATTGAGCGGGGACGGATTGGCAAGCGGGGAACGCTGGTCATCGCATCCAAACTCCGGCATGAATATGGCTTGGAAGACGGGCAGGACGTGATTCAAGAGCCAACATCCGATGGAATTTTGATCCGGCCGGCGGTTTCCGTGCCCGTTCGCCGCTACACCGACGCGGACAAAGCCATGTTCCTTCTCAATAATGCCTGCAGCCGCGCCGAATATAATCAGGCTCGCGATTCCGTGCGGAAAATGGGACTCAACCCGGACAAGATCAAACATCATCCGTGGAAATAAAAACCGTTTTTTTGGACGCGAACGTGCTTTGGAGCGCGGCGGACAATCCGGCGGGCATGCCCTGGAAATTGATTTGGCAAGGCAGGGCGGATTTTGTCACCTCGCATTATGCTTTGGCGGAAGCCATGCGAAATGTTCCCGCTTCTGCGGTGCGCGATTTGAAACGGCTGACGGCGAAAATCAAAATCGTGCCGGACGCCTTTGGGCCGCCGCCAACCGGAATCACGCTGCCCGGCAAAGATATCCCGATTTTATCCAGCGCGGCGGCGTGCGGCGCGCAATTTCTGGTCACGGGCGACGGAAGACATTTCGGCCGGTATTATGGCCGGATTATCGGCGGGGTAAAAATCATCCTTCCGCGCGATTTGGCGAAGGAACTTTGATCTGTCCCGGCCACAGCCTGTTGACGACAGTCGCGGAAGAAAAAACACACAATCCGTTTTTCTGATTTGCGATTTTCCAGATGTTGACATTCGCAAGGCCAAGATTACACTTGGTGTATGACAATGCTTTTGCAAACCAGGGTGAAGTCGAAAGTGGCGGCCAGATTCCAAAAGGCGGCGCGGCGGCGCGGCCTTTCGCCTTACGCCTTCCTGCAACAAATTGTGGCGGACGCCGCTTCCTTGGCAGACGCCAACTCGTCCCCCGCCAGCCTTGAATTGAGCCGCGCAGGGTTCACTTTGCCGGAGTTGCCCGGCAAAACCGAGCGTGAGCAAATCCGCGCCGCCATCGCCCGCCGTCATGTTTCTCGCTGACGCCAGCTTTATCGTCAGTCCGTTCGCCAAAACGCCCAAACGCCGCGCGTGGGCGCAGAATTTCTTCAAGCAACACCACGACCGTTTGTGGACGACGGCGGCGGCATTCACCGAAGCCAGTCATCTGATCGGGGACTTCAAAATCGTCGCCAAAATCATTGGCGACTACCGTTTTGCACTGGACGTGGAGGAGGAAAAGTCCGCGCTGGCCGCGCTGCTGGAAAAATATGCGCCGGAAATGGACTTTGCGGACGCGACCCTCGTGCGCGCCAGCGAACTTTTTCCATCGTTCAAAATCATCACCGACGACAGCCATTTCAATTGGTATCGGCGCAACCGCGATGAGAAACTGCCCGTCATCTGGATTCCCGAATGAAGGACTGCGCGCCGCCGCCGGAAATCCTGATCTGCCCCGGCCACGGCCCGCTGACGACGGTGGCGGAGGAAAAGGCGCACAATCCATTCTTTTGATTTTTAGGCAATTGAAAGAATTCAGTTAAATGAATAGGATTTCGCCATGCCCGAATTGAGCCGGTTTTTCGGAATTATCGTTCGTATGTATATGGAAGCTGGCGTCCAGCACCATGTGCCGCACTTTCATGCCTACTATCAGAATGAAGTCGCTGTTTAAGGAATTAATCCCATTGAACTGATTTCGGGCAATTTGCCAAAGCGACAGCAGCGCATGGTTGAAGCGTGGGCGGAACTGCATCAAAGTGAACTGCTCGAAGATGGGGACCGATTACAGGCTGGACACACGCCTCAACCTATCGCACCTTTAGCGTGAGAATAGAAGCATGAACCATCCGATCTACAGAGTTCGCTCCGTGAAAATAGTCGCGCCTTACACGTTGCGGGTGGGGTTTGACGACGGCGCGGAGCAGACGATTGATTTTCGTCCGGTGCTGGCGGGCGAACTTTACGGCCCGCTGCGTGCATTAGCCGTATTCGATGCGGTAAAAATTGATCCCGAAGTCCACACGTTGGTTTGGCCGAACGGCGCGGACTTTGATCCAGCCACGCTTCACGACTGGCCGCAATATGTGGAAGCTTTGATCGCCCGCGCGCGGGAATGGGAAGCGCAACCGGCTTAATCCAATCGGGCGCGGCAACCAGTCGTGGGATTTGGCGAGGCAAAAGGTGCGCGAACAAATTTTCATACTGCCGGCGGAGACGTTGATTTGCCCCGGCCACGGCCCGCTGACGACCGTCGCGGAGGAAAAGGAACACAATCCGTTCTTTTGATTGTAGATTTGCGTTTTAACTAGAAAGCTAGAAAAAATGATTAAGGCACTTTTATTTGCAGTCCTTTTTGTAATTGTCGGACTTGTAAGTTTTGCCTTACTTGCCCCATTGGTGCTTTCTGGAAATTTCAGAAAAACAGGAGCGATGGCCGCGCCCGTAATTGTTATCGTGTGCGGTGCAGCAGGCTTTTGGTTCGGATTGCGTCGTAAAAAGAAATTGTGAACAGAATTATGAAAAACACATTCGCTAAATTATCGATGGCCGTTGCTTTGATTGCCGCAAGCTTTTCTGTTGTTGCTGGCACGTTAGAAGGCGCGCCTTTCAAAATATCGCTTCCCAACAATAATTGGAAACTTGCCGACTCCGTCGCTCAAGAAATGGGACACAACGTATCTCTGGTGGCATCCATAACTAAAACCAATTCTCCATTGAAATCCGTAATCATTAAAACGACCCTTGATGGGTCGCCTACATCTGCGCTGGATGGACTTTCCGCTGGAATACGAGATTCGTTCGCCAATCCAGCTGTAAAAAAACTTTCAGATGAAGAGACTGCATTTCTTGGTTACAAGGCGAGACGCTTTACTTATGAAGTAACCCAGAACAATCAAACGACATATAATGAAGCGATTGTTTTTGTTGCTGGAAATACAGGGTGGACTATTGCGGGTGTGGGGCTTGCCGACCAAAAAGGCGAAGTTAAGAAAATTTTTACTTTTTACCTGCCTGAAGAGCGACCGTTAGCATTATTTTGATTGCAGGGATTTTGCAAATTGACCCCATTCGTTTGGGCTGTTAGTCTTTCCTTCCGTTCCAACGGGATTTATGCGACACACAATATCAGTTTTGGTGGAAAACAAGTTCGGCGTGCTCACGCGCGTGGCCGGCCTGTTCAGCGGCCGCGGCTACAACATTGACACGCTCAACGTCGGCCCGACCCAGGACCCCAAGACGTCGCGCATGACCATCGTCACCCACGGCGACGAGGCCACGCTGGAGCAAATCGTCAAGCAGCTCAACAAGCTGCCGGACGTCATCAAGGTGCAGGATTTCCGCGAGGGCGAATACGTGGACCGCGAACTGGTGCTCGTGAAGGTGGCGGTGGACTCAAAATCGCGCGCCGAGGTGATGCAGATCACGGACATTTTCCGCGCCAAAATCGTGGATGTGCAGCCCAAAAGCCTCGCCATCGAAATCACCGGCGCCGAAAGCAAGGTGGAGAAATTTGTCAGCCTGATGGATTCGTTCGGCGTGCAGGAAATCACGCGCACCGGCAAAGTCGCGTTGCCACGCAAGTGACCGGCACCCGGAAGCCGGTTTCACGACCTCATCATCCCCCCGGCAATCCGAGGGCGCACCTTGGCACCACCACCGGAACGCCGGATTTATCCGGCAGCAACACGCACTGGTTGCACACCTGCCGGATGAATCCGGCGTTCCACGCGGACGCGGCATCGTGTATTGGTGGCAGTGCCCGGTTACGCTGCAACCAAATCCGGACTGCGTTTGCATTTGACTGATGAGCTCTGATGTTTAAGATTAAAAGTTCATTTGAACGAATTGAAAACGTTGAACCAACACCCGGAGAAGAAAGATTGATTTATGGCAATTATTGATTTCGGCGGAACAAAGGAAAAAGTCATCACGCGGAAGGAATTCCCGATGGCCAGGGCCCGCAAGGTGCTCAAGCACGAGACCATCGCCATCATCGGCTACGGCGTGCAAGGCCCGGCCCAGGGACTGAACCTGCGCGACAACGGCTTCAACGTCATCGTCGGCCAGGCCAAGGCCTTCAAACGTGACTGGGACCGCGCCGTGAAGGACGGCTGGAAGCCCGGCAAGACCTTGTTCGACATCGAGGAAGCGGTGCAAAAGGGCACCATCATCCAGATGCTCGTTTCGGACGCCGCCCAGCGCACCATCTGGCCGATCGTGAAGAAGAACCTCAACCCCGGCGACGCGCTCTATTTCTCGCACGGCTTCTCCATTACCTACAAAAAGCAAACCGGCGTTGTCCCGCCGAAGAATGTGGATGTAATCATGGTTGCGCCGAAGGGTTCCGGCCTGAACGTGCGCCGCAATTTTCTCACGGGCGCGGGCATCAACTCCAGCTTCGCCGTCGAGCAGGACGCCACGGGCCGCGCCGAGGAACGCTGCCTCGCCATCGGCCTCGGCATTGGCTCCGGCTATCTGTTCCCGACCACGTTCCAGCACGAAGTGTTCAGCGACCTCACGGGCGAACGCGGCGTGTTGATGGGTGCGCTGGCCGGCATCATGGAGGCGCAATACGACGTGCTCCGCGCGCACGGCCACAGCCCGAGCGAAGCGTTCAACGAAACCGTCGAGGAACTCACGCAGAGTCTCATCCGGCTCGTGGACGAGAACGGCATGGACTGGATGTATTCCAACTGCTCCGCCACCGCGCAGCGCGGCGCGCTGGACTGGAAACCACGCTTCAAGAAGGCCGTGTTGCCGGTGTTCAAGGAATTGTATCAACGCGTCAAGAACGGCAAGGAATGCGCCCGTGTGCTCTCCGCCTGCGGCGCACGCAACTATCAGGTGCAGTTGCAGAAGGAGCTGGGCGAAATCCACAACTCCGAAATGTGGCGCGCCGGCGCGGCTTCCCGCGAGTTGCGTCCAAAGCAATCTGCCAAGGCCATCGCCAAAGGCACCAAGGGTGTCTCGGGACGCACGGCAAATTAAAGTCGGCGCAATTAATTAAAAAGCCGCTGGAGCAATCCAGCGGCTTTTTGTTTCCAAACTGTCTGACTCAAATGAAAAACGCATCAGGATTTCCGCGCCAGTTCTGCGTGCCATAAACCACGCGAAGAATCTCCACCTCACCACCATGCTGTTGATAAAAAATCAGCCAGCGATTAAATGGCGGCGGCAACACACAAAATCTGACTGCGGCGAGTTTGCGGTTTTTGAAGCGCGCCAGCGGGCCGGATTCAGGAAATTCCGCCAACCGGTCAAACGCATCAAACGCCGCGTCCAGAAAACGCCGGGCCGCCTGCGGATTGTCCGCACGAATCCAGCGTGCGCCCTCAACCAGATCATTGTCGGCTTTTGGCGTGGTGCGATAACCGCTCACGCTTCCTCCAGCGCTTCCTGGTAAATCCGTTTCTTGCGCGCCGGCGTCATGGGCGCGCTGGCGCCGCTGGCCAGACCCTCCAGCAGCAACTCTTCCAAATCTTCACGCCCCACAAAAGAGCAGCCCAGCGGCCCGGCGGCGCGTTCCAGCGAATCCGTCAGCCGTAGCGAATGACGGATGACCTCGCTCTCGTTGTTGAAACGTCCGGTGGCGAGTTGCCGTCGGATGATCCGTTTATAGTAAGGCGTCAGCGCGTAACTCATACAAAATCAATCTCCATCTATCGCCAATAGGTGTCAAGCATGAGAATCAAGCCGCTGGAGCAATCCTGCGGCCTTTTTGTTGATCGAGCCTATCACACCTCTTAGCAATTCTAGTTCATTCGGATTGTTCCATCAGTTTGAACAAAATCAACGTAGGCTGCATAAATATCACCGTCCGACATTTCATAATTTGTAGAAGTTTCACAACTCAGAAGCCCAGGTGAAGAAATTTCGCAGACAACTCCCGCCAGCCACAATTTAAGATCGGAATCGAAACTGAAAATTGGAGCGCCACTCGCACCGCCCATCTTAATTGGAGCAATTTCATTTCCAGCCTTGTCGAACAAATGGCACGAGCCGCTCTTGTCATGCAATAAAAATTTGGTTTGCCCTGTCTCGTTCACTGTAAGAGTGAAAAGTGAATAATTCAGAACGCGCTGGCTTTCTCCTTCTCTCAAGCCTTCACCAGTGTAAGCAATGAAGCAAGCTGGGCTTCCTTTTATAAGACGACACTTGCTCGGCTTGGCCAAATAGTGAAAACGCCAAGATTCTAGCGTGTCAATCTCATCAAACGTAATTGTCGCTAAATCCAAGCGAGTGTCTTCATCAATCAAGATTGGATTTCTTGCTAGAAAAGGAATGGATGGTGAACCTTGATTGTCGTTAAGAATTAAGCTTATCCATAAACACACCCCGCTGGCTTTTTCCTTTTCAAATCCTTTCCAAATGTGAGAGCAAGTTAGAAGAAAGCGCTTTTGGTGAGTCTGTATAAAACAAAAAGTTCCGTTATCTTTCACTCCAAAGACAGGCGATGATTCTCCGACAGTCCAAGAGATTAAACCTGTGTGCCGACGTAAAACCGCCTCCAGTTGACCATCAAAGACAATCCGATTGGGAATTGCGATGCAGTCTTCGTTGGAACTATTCATTGAGTCTTGGCTTCACTTTAACCACCAAGCGAACCCGGATCGCCCATGTCGCCCTTGTTGAAATCCACGTAAGCTTCCGTCAAATCGGCGGCGTAAATCACCGCGCCGGCCACGCCGAGATTCAGGTTGATGTGCAACTCAAACTCCTTCGGCGCAACGGCAGCGCTGAGTTGTTTGAAACCTACCTTGGTCGGCTGACCGCGCTTGAGGCTCCACAAAATTTTCCGGCCGCCAGCCGCGCTGTAACCGATGTCCACCTTTTCCTCGACGATTTTCGCCGGCGAATAACCGAGCGCGGCAATGATGCGGCCCCAGTTCGGGTCGCCGCCATGCCAGCTGGTTTTGACCAGCGGACTGTTGGCGACCGCGCGCGCCGCGGCATCTGCATCCTGAACCGTCTTCGCGCCGTTCACCCGTACCGTCACGACCCGATGAACACCTTCGCCATCCCGAACGATCATCCTGGCCAATTCGAGGCAAACGTGATTCAAAGCAGTTTGGAATATTCGAAGTTCAGTGTTCAATGTTCGATGTTCGATGTTTTTGTTTCCCGCCAGCCCATTCGCCAGCACCAGCACCGTGTCGTTCGTGCTCATATCGCCGTCCACGGTGATGCGATTAAAGCTTTGCGCGACAGCCTCTTGCAATGCGGCTTGAAGCACTCTGGCTTCAACCGCCACGTCCGTTGTGATGAAGCAAAGCATCGTCGCGTGAAGTCCGCCTTTGGACAGCGCAGCCGGCCGCTGGCCGTTTGTACTCATCCCGGGCTGAATCATGCCCGCGCCTTTGCAAATGCCGCCCATGCGGACGGTTTTTCCCCCGAGCTTGAATTCAACCGCGATTTGCTTGGGCCGCGTGTCGCTGGTCATGATGGCTTCGACGGCGTGGGCCGCGTGATTCGATGAATTCCCAAGAAGTTTTGCAACTGCCAGAATTCCGCGCTTCACATTCGCCATCGGCATCGTGACACCGATGCGGCCGGTGGAAGCAACCAAGACGCGTTCGGCGGGCAACCCGTAACTGCGTTCGTCAGAACGCGGCCGATATTTTCGCGAAGAAGATGGCCGCGAACTCATCCCGCACAGCGGGACAGCTACGGCAAAGGCAGCGATACGCGTCATTTCCCGCGCGTCCTTCAAGCCCTGTTTGCCGGTGCAGGCGTTAGCGTTGCCGGAGTTGACGACGATGGCCTGGGCGGTTCCTTTCTTGACGCGCTCTACGCAAACCTTCACCGGCGCGGCACAAACCTGGTTGGTCGTGAACATGCCCGCAACGGTCGCAGACACTTCGGACACAATCAGTGCGAGATCGCGCTTGTTTCCTTTGTTCGAGCCTTTGCCGGTGCCGAGGCGTTTGATGTCGCAAAACACGCCGCCGGCCAGAAAACCTTGCGGCGCGACGACCGAGCCCGAAATTGTTTTGAATAAATTTTTCATTGTGCGGAGTAAATCTGCCAACTTTGTCCCACAACGGGAATGAATTTTCTTTGTGCGATGTCAGGAAAAACAGGGCGGTGCAGCAGCACCGCCCTACCAAGCACGGGTAGGGCTGCGCTGCCGCGCAGCCAGATCTCATTTTTTTACCGCGTCAATTTCCAGCCGCATCATGCGGACGTGGACGCGCCCGTCCGCATCGGGCGGGTGTCTGGCCACGTAGCGGTCCGTGACGGCGCCGATGAGTTCCTCACGCAAATTTTCCGGCACGCGCTGCGTGTAGGGCAGCCAGGTCGTGCGCAGCCACGCGGCAAAACCATCGCGCCCGTCGTAAACCGCGTCTTTGGACGACAGCCTGACGCCGCGCGATTTGAAGCCAAATCGCGGCAGCCATTTTTCATAACTGTCCGGGCTGTGAAAGAAATACGGCTTTTCCAGCTTTCGGAAAAATTCGCGCCAGCGTTTGAGCCGCATTTCGGGGCGCAACGCAACAAACACGTCGTGCGCGTTGCCTTTGCCGCCGCAGGAAACGATGAGACGCCCACCCGGACGCAAAACCGAGGCGGCACCCCGCAAAAATGCCCGATGATCGTCCACCCAATGCAACGCCGCGTTGGAAAAAACGATGTCGAACAACCGCGTGGCGGCGACGCCCCCGTCGCCGGATTTCAAGCGGCCGGAAGACTGCGACGGCGCGTCGCAACCACCAATTTCACGCGCGTCCATGACGTGAAATTCCAGGTTCGGGATTTTGCCCCGCGAAAAGGTCTTTCGCGCGAACTCAATCATTTGCGGCGAAGCATCAACGCCAACGACGGAGCCGCGCGGCACGGCCTGGGCAATTTCAGCGCTGACCTTGCCGTCGCCGCAGCCGACATCAAGAACGTGCTCGTCCCCGCGCAGCTGGAGTTGCGCGATGAGTTCGCGCGCCCAGGTTTGTTGCACGACCGAATTCGCGGCGTAATCAGCCGCGTTCCACTCGGCGGTTGGCGAAACAGGTTTGGACATTGGTAATCTTTATCCACGGTAGGGACGAGCTGCTGCTCGTCCCAAATTGGGGGCCGCAGCAACGCGGCCCTGCCAGATTCAAACCAATCCCGCCGTTTCCGGAAAACCGCAGACCAGATTCATGCTCTGGATGGCCTGGCCGCTCGCGCCCTTGATCAGATTGTCCTCGGCGCTCATCACGATGAGCCGGCCCGTGCGCGGGTCGAGCCGCCACGCAATTTCGATGACGTTGGTGCCGGCGACATTTTTGGTGTCGGGCAGCGCCTTGCCTTCGAGCAAATGCACGAAAGGTTCGTCGCCGTAAGCCTCCGTGTAACACGCCGAAATCCTTTCGTTCAGCGCACTCATTTCTGTTGCGGTGGAAAAGGGCTTTTCCGGCGTGAGATAGAGCGTCGTCAAAATGCCCCGGTTCACCGGGATCAAATGCGGCGTGAACTGGATGGTGACTTTGGTTCCGGCGGCGAGTGAAAGTTGTTCCTCGATTTCCGACAAATGCCGGTGCTTGGGCACGCTGTAAGGCCGCACGCTTTCGTTGCATTCGCAAAACAGGTAATCCAACTCGGCCTTGCGGCCCGCGCCGCTCACGCCGCTCAATGAGTCGGCGATGATGCCGGCCGGCTTGATCAACTCCGCTTGCAGCAACGGCATCACCGGCAGCAGAATGCTCGTCGGGTAACAGCCCGGTGATGCAATGAGCAACGATTTCTTGATTTCCTCGCGGTAGATTTCCGGCAAACCATAAACCGATTTCCCCAGCAAATCCGGCGCGGGATGGTCGTGCGCGTAAAATTCCCGGTAAACCCCGGCGCTCTTGAGCCGGAAATCGGCACTGAGGTCAATCACGATGCAGCCCGCATTGAGCAACGGCACGGCATATTCGGCGGCGACGCCATGCGGCAACGCGAGAAACACCACATCCGTCTGCTTCGCGAGCAGCTCGGCGTTCGGCTCGGTGAAACGCAACGTTTTTGACTGCGAGTGGCTTGAAAATTTGGGGAACACCTGCGCGAGCGTTTGCCCGGCGTTTTGGCGCGAGGTCACGGCCACCAATTCCACGTGGGGATGGTTCAGCAGCAACCGGACGAGTTCCTCGCCGGAGTAACCGGACGCGCCGATGATGGCGACTCTCTTTAAGTTCATATTTCAAATCTTACCGGGAGGGTCGCCGTGTCGGCGACCCAAATTTTCTTCCAGGGACGACGACAGGCCGTCCCTCCCAAAACAACAAAAAACCCCGCCGGATTGAACCAGCGGGGTTTGGAAATTTCCAGTGCGATCAACGTTTCGAGAATTGGAACCGTTTGCGCGCGCCCGGCTGGCCGTATTTCTTGCGCTCTTTCATGCGCGAATCACGCGTGAGGAAGCCCTCGGCCTTCAACGCACCACGCAGGGTCGCGTCGAATTGCAACAACGCCCGGGCGATGCCGTGCCGCACCGCGCCGGCCTGGCCGTTCGGCCCGCCGCCGTTGACGTTGATGCGCGCGTTGAATTTTTCCGCCGTGCCGGTCAGGGTCAGCGGTTGCGCCGCGGTCACGCGCAGCGTTTCCAGCGGGAAATAATTTTCAAACGGGCGGCCGTTGACGGTGATTTTGCCATTGCCGGACGCGAGCCGGACCCGCGCGACGGCGGTCTTGCGCCGTCCCGTGCCGAGATATTCGGTAATTTTGGTTTCAGCCATCGGTCAGTGGAGGGTTGGGAGTTGAAAAATCAGGTCGCGGCCTTGAGCGGTTCAGGTTTTTGGGCGGCGTGCGGATGTTTCGGGCCTTTGAAAACTTTCAGCTTGGTCAGCAACTGGCTGCCGAGCCGGTTTTTCGGAATCATGCCTTTGACCGCGTGCAGGATGAGTTTTTCCGGATGCTTGGCGCGCAATTGGGCAACGGTGGTGTATTTCTCGCCGCCCTTCCAGCCGGAATAGCTCATGTATTCCTTGGCCGTTTCCTTCTTGCCGGTGACCCGGACTTTTTCGGCGTTGATGACAACGACAAAGTCGCCGGCGTCAAGGTGCGGCGTAAAGACGGGTTTGTTTTTGCCGCGTAAAACATCGGCAACTTGCGCGGCCAGCCGGCCAAGCACGGCGCCATCGGCGTCAATCACGTGCCACTTCCGCTGATCCAAATTCACTTTGGGCAAATACGTTTTCATCTTAAACCTGAGCAAAGGAGCGGAGAAAATATCAAACTTTCGGACGAAGTCAACAGGGCATTTCAAGCTGGTCCGGTGTGATGTTTTGGGGGATTCTGGCACTGGTGGTCGTGGTGTTGCTGGTGATCATTTCCCGGCTGTTGCCAAAATCGCCGCCGCCGGCGTAGTTCGAAATTGCACCAATCCCCATACGCCCGCTTGAGCTGTTGACCCCGACCGCCGGCATCAACATCTTTCTTTCGTCCTGGCTCTTTTACGTGTTGACACTCGCCGTAATGGGCGACCCTTTCACAGCCGGGATTTCGATTTTCGGCCTTCGGATTGATCCGAGCCTTTTCCCGCAAGTCCAAAGGCGATCGCTAAATCAGTTCCATGCCGAGTTGTAACATTGTTCGCTTCGAGGACAGCCACTTCTCGGTGTATTGCTCCTCCAATTTGACGTGCCTCATTCCCGTGACCTCGGCCAGACCCTGCAAGGAACACATTCGGTCAATGATGCCGAGCAAGTGCATGGCGCGTATGGTGGCCTTGTCCGGCCCGCAAAGCCACCAGACCTCGGCTTTGAGGGACAACGCCAGCGAAAGCAGATCCCTCTCGCCATCGTCGAGATCAACGCGACCCTGCAAAGCATAGAGAAGGGTAGCGCGTTGAGCGTCGGTCACGGCATGGGTGTGAACTTCCTGGTTCAGGTCATCGCGACTCCGGTTTACCAGTCTCTTGCCTTTGCGATTGGGGCGGAGCGCTTCCTCCAGACAGTATTCAGCCGTCTCCAACTTGAAGGTCTTGTGGAGCACGTTCCAACATCCGTAACGATGGGCGGCCTGGATTGCGTTGGTGTCAACGAGGATTGTGGCGTGCCGGGGCGGCATTGGGGATGAAGGTTAAAGCGCAAAGGGAGGCTGGTGGCCGTAAGCTGCGCAAATGCTGCGAAGGTCTTCAAGGTCGCAATCCAGCAACTCGGACGCCTTGCGCACGCTCAGCAGACCGCGTTGGAGAACAGCGTGGAGGCGCCTCACGAAGTCGGCATTATAGATATTGGGGCGCCCGGCCGGATCCGGATCGTCTGGCTGGCTCAGGCGTTCGGGGTCAACCGAACTTTGTTCCGCCTTGGAGAGCAGACCCGTGTTGACCAACCGCCAGAACATGGCTTTGCCTGACACGCGGAATTCCCTCGCATGATCCAGAATGGCGTCGTGAATGTCCTGGCCGCCCGGTCGGCTGCGCCAACGCTTGGACACGACTTCAGTTGGCATCAACAGGCCGGCGGTAAACGCATCGGCGAGTTTTTCGACTCGGGGTTTCTCCTTCTCATCGAGTTCCGCGTCAAGTTTGTTCGGCGGCATTTCTTCCCATGTCAAGATGTGGAAGAACTCATGACCCAAATCGTAGTGGCGGCGGAAAGATGGCTCGTCGCGATTTATGAGGATGAAGTCGCCGTCGGGCAGGTGGCAGGCCGCGCCGGAAATCGTGGCAGGGGCATCCACAAAGAGGACCATCACCTTTGCGGACTCAATGGCCTCACGCAATTTAAGGGCGGGAACGTCGCCCAGAACCATCGCCTTGGACACGCGCTCGCCTACAATTGTCGCCTGAAGAATGGATGTTTGCTTGCCGAATCGGCGCAACTGGGAGCCGATGGGCACCGCCGGTTCGTCGAGCACTGTGCGGAAACGGCGGTTGGCCGAAATGAGGTTGTGCGCTTTCCGCTCGAAAGCGGCGACGTCTTTGGTGTTGCGCTTGGCACGGTAGGAGAAGGCGTGCGGCTCCGTGACGATGTAGGGGTCGGTGAAAAAGGCGAGGGGCTTGCCGAGAAGCTGGCAAAGCTTGGTCAACTCATCGGGCTGGAGCTGGCGGACGCCGGTTTCTATCGTGGATATGGTTTGGCGGTCATTGAAACCGAGTTTTGCGGCCAGCCAATCCTGGGTGAGGACCTTCTCCTCGCGGGCCAAACGGATGCGTTCGCCCAGTTGGCGTGAAAAGCTTTCGGTGGAGTTCATGGCTGTGGGATGGTCATGTTCACGACCAGAGAAAAATAGTCTTGCGATTTGGAAATCGCAAGATATAATTGAATATCATTTCGAGCCTCGTCAATCGGCTTAACTTCAATGACTTATGGATAATATAGCCGCACTGCTGATACTAAACTGTACACCATTTTGCCATAAAGAAGGTTTCGGTTGTCCCGTTTCATTTGGTTGCACCTTTCACGATGTCTTTTTCTTCCTCGGTCAGGCCGTAGAGCGCATACACCAACTCGCCTAGCCGTGATGAAATAATTGGTCGTGATGAAAGCAATTTGCGTCTGCTTATGCCCCAAATCCAAGGCGCGGTGGATGAAGAAATAGAATAAGTCCATCCTTCGTTGGTGGAATCTTTTCCCGAAATCCGTCCTTGCGATTTCCTGAAAGATTTCTTTGTTGCCCTTCTGCCCAACGTAGGGCGGGTTTGCCAGAAGGACATCGAATCCGCGTTTGGAGTGGAACACTTCTGAAAAATAAATCTCGAAATCAAAAATCTCCTTTCCGTTCGTGAGATCGTGGATCAATTCGCCGATTTCCTTCTTCAGTTTCTCCTTCTTCGCATGGTCGGTTTCGTCGAAAAAGAGCGGCTTCAGCTTTTCGAGCCGACGGAAGGCCTGTTCGTTGAACAGCGTTTTCTCGACCCCCAGCAGCGAATTGCCGGTGACAATCTTGTAATCGAGATTGGGCAGCGGTTTGATCTGCTTCACGTCCTCCTCATCCACGACGAGCGAGAGCCAAAGGCGGAGCTTGGCGATCTCGACCGCGCCGGGGTCAATGTCCACGCCGTAGAGGCAGTTCTGGATGGCGTGGCGTTTGAAGTGGTACCCATGCAGATTCGACCGCATCGTAAGCCGCAGTGGAGTTTTCGCAAATACAAATAGTTGATCCGCCTTCGCGAGCTACGGCGCGACAAGTGGTTGAGGGTTCCGCGTAAAAGGTTTCATCTCACGCGGCGGCGGGGTTGAGAGATGGCTAATCGAAGAGCAGATGACGTTTGCTTGACTTCCGATGGCGGGCACTTCATTAAACAGGCTCAAAACAAGCCGAGATTCCCCGAATGAATTTGTTTCGCCGAAAAAGCGTCGCCGACCTGCAGGCTGAAGTGCTGACGGACAAAAGCCTCAAACGGGCATTGGGGCCGGTAAATCTGACCGCATTGGGAATCGGCGCCGTCATCGGCGCGGGCATCTTTGTCCTCACCGGCCAGGCGGCCGCGAAATACGCGGGGCCGGCCATCGTTTTTTCGTTTGTGCTGGCCGGGCTGGCCTGTGCGTTCGCCGGGCTGTGTTACGCCGAGTTTTCGGCCATGATCCCCATTTCCGGGTCGGCCTACACCTACGGCTACGCGACGCTGGGCGAATTTGTCGCCTGGATCATCGGCTGGGATTTGATTCTCGAGTATTTGTTCGCCGCCTCCACGGTCGCCGTTGGCTGGTCGGGGTATGTGGTGTCCTTTCTTCAGGAGCTTGGAATCACCATCCCGTCCGCCTTCACTTCCGGGCCTTACAACCACGTGACTCCGCCCGGCGCGGGGTGGAACATCTGGCGGCTGTTCACGGAGGGCTGGGTCAGCACCGGCGCCGTGCTGAACGTCCCGGCCATGTTGATCGTCGGGTTCATCACGTTCCTGCTCGTCCTCGGCATCAAGGAATCCGCGACGTTCAACAACGTCATCGTGGCGATAAAAATGTCGGTGATTTTGACGTTCATTGCCGTTGGGATTGCCTACATCAACCGGAACAACTGGCATCCGTTCATACCGCCGTCGCTCGGCCCCGGCGAATTTGGCTGGGGCGGCGTGGTGCGCGGAGCGGGTGTGATATTTTTTGCCTACATTGGTTTTGATGCCGTGTCCACCGCCGCGCAGGAAGCCAAAAACCCGCAGCGCGACATGCCGATTGGCATCCTGGGTTCGCTCGCAATCTGCACCGTGCTTTACATCGCCGTGGCGCTCGTTTTGACGGGCATTGTGTCCTACACCAAGCTCAATGATCCGGCACCGATCGCCGTGGCGATCAATTCACTTGGGCCGTCGGTGGCCTGGCTGCGGCCCATCATCAAGATTGGCGCGATTGCGGGCCTTTCGTCCGTGATCCTGGTGATGATGCTCGGCCAGCCGCGGATTTTCTACGCGATGGCCAAGGACGGCTTGCTGCCGCCGGTGTTCAGCGCGGTGCATCCCAAGTTCCGCACGCCCTGGATCGCCCAGATTCTCACCGGCGCGATTGCCATGCTGGTCGCGGGTCTGTTCCCCATCGACCTGCTGGGCGAACTGGTGTCCATTGGCACGCTGCTCGCGTTCGCCATCGTCTGCGCCGGCATTTTCGTCCTGCGCTTCACCGATCCCAAAATACCCCGGCCATTCCGCACACCGGCATTCTGGCTGATTGCGCCGCTGGGCGTGATTTTTTGCGGTTATTTGATGTATGGACTGCCCGCGGACACCTGGGCGCGGCTCATCGTATGGATGGCAATCGGTCTGGTCATCTACTTCACCTACGGACGCCGCCATTCAAAATTGCAGAAGCCGACAACCCCAGCTTGAAATTCGAAGCTCGAAATCCGAAATCCGAAAGAAGCCCGAATTCCGAAGGCCGAAATCCGAACATTGAATGATTCTCGTGGCCAGTCGTCAGCGATGGCTTTCTGATTTCGGGTTTCGGTTTTCTTTCGGCCTTCGGGATTCGGGTTTCGGATTTAAATTCAAGGCTCATGGGGATGTCCGCCCTTCCGCCAACAACCCGCCGGAAATATTATTTGACAACCGCCGCTTTTATACCTACCGTTCGGTAGGTTTTTATGGCAAAACACGGTCCCGAAACAAGACGGCTGATACTCCGGGCGGCGCTGAAACGCTTCGCCAACGGCGGCTACGCCGCCACGTCCGTCCAGCAAATCGTGGATGACGCGAAGGTGTCCAAGCCGGCGTTGTATTATTATTTCCGCGACAAGGCGGGTTTGTTTCAGGCGCTCGTCAGCGAGGCGCACGACGAACGGCTGCAGGTCGTGCAGCAGGCCGCCGCGCGCGGACGCGATGTTCGCGGACAACTGGTGGAAATTCTCGCGGCGTTGTTCGATTACTTTCACCAGAACCGCGAATTGACGCGCATCGCGTTCGCCACCGCGTTTGCCGCGCCGGGCGAAGTGCCGCCGGATTTGTGTTACCTCGAACGCTGCCAGCGCAACCTCGATTTCATCCGTTCGCTCATCCGGCACGCCCAAGCCGCCGGCGAATTGAATGACCACTTTGATGCACGGGACCTGGCCTATGGTTTTTACGGGCAGGCGCACCTTTATATTGCGTCGCATTTGTTGATGCCGGATTACCGCCTGAACCGCCGGTCAGCGGAGCGTATCGTGGATTTGTTCCTGGCCGGAGCAGGTGCGACGAAGAAACCGAAACGGCGGGCTTGAAACATTTTTACCGGGAATCATTACCATCGCAAAACCATGAAACGTAAAATTTTGACAGCGCGGCCCTGGATCCTCCGCAGCTTTCAGCCAACAACCCTATGAAAAACCTGTCTATTCTATGCCTCTTGATCGCGGCGAGCGGGGTGTCCTGCTCCCGCACCCAAGTTCCGCCTCCCCAATTGCCGGAAGTGGCGACGGTGACGGTGGCCCGGCAACCGATCCTGCTGACCACCGAGCTGCCCGGCCGCACGTCTCCCTACCTCATCGCGGAGATCCGGCCCCAGGTCAACGGCCTCATTCAGAAACGGCTGTTCACGGAAGGGGCCGATGTCCAGGCCGGCCAGGAGCTTTATCAAATTGATCCGGCTCCGTTCCAGGCGGCGCTGGACAATGCCAAGGCTATTCTGCCGGCACTCCGGTCGAGAGCTGACCGCTTCAAAGAAGCACTGGTTGACAAAGCGGTCAGCCAGCAGGACTTCGATGACGCGGATGCCGCTTTGAAACAGGCCGAAGCAGCACTGGAGACGGCTCGCATCAATCTGAATTACACCCATATTGTCTCGCCGATTTCCGGCCGCATCGGGGCTTCCACGGTAACGGATGGTGCCATTGTAACGGCATATCAGCCCAGGGTACTGGCCACAATTCAGCAGCTCGATCCCATTTATGTGGATGTGCCCCAATCCACCACCGAACTCCTGCGATTGCAGCGGCGCCTGGAGGATGGACGACTCACCGGCGGCGGGACGAATGCGAGCCACGTGCAGATCATCCTGGGAGACGGCACGAGATATCCGTTGGAAGGGGTGCTTCAATTCCGCGACGTCTCGGTGGATCCGACGACCGCATCGGTGATTCTGCGGGCGGTCTTTCCCAACCCGAATGGAGTTCTCCTGCCGGGCATGTTCGTCCGGGCGGTGGTGGAAGAAGGCGTCAACGACCAGGCCATTCTGATTCCCCAGCAAGTGGTGTCACGCGATCCCAAGGGAAATCCCGTGGCCTTGATCGTGAACGCCGCTGGCAAAGTTGAGCTACGGATGCTCGGTCTTGACCGGGCCATCGGCGACCAGTGGCTCGTCTCCTCGGGTCTGGCGCCCGGCGACCGGGTGATTGCGGAGGGCTTGCTAAAAGTCCGACCTGGCGTCGCAGTGAAAGTGGTGCCCTTTGATGACGGTCGGAAACAGCCGGGGAACACGGCCCCGCCGGCCTCAACCCCGAAATAACGGAGACGCGCCATGTTATCGAGATTTTTCCTGAAGCGCCCGGTCTTCGCCTGGGTCATCGCCATCATCCTGATGGTGGCGGGCTGTCTGGCGATCTACAAACTGCCCATATCGCAGTATCCACCTATCGCCCCGCCCTCCATTGCCATCACCGCGTTTTATCCGGGCGCGTCGGCGGAAACGGTTGAAAACAGCGTGACGCAGATCATTGAGCAGAAGATGACCGGCTTCGACAAGATGCTGTACCTTTCGGCGACCAGTGATTCGTCCGGGTCTTCCCGCGTTGAACTGACCTTTGCCCCCGGGACCGATCCGGACCTGGCCTGGGCGCAGGTGCAGAACAAGCTTCAGCTTGCCATGGCGAGTCTGCCGGCGGTGGTGCAGAGCCAGGGCATCATGGTGAGCAAAAGCACCCGGAACTATCTTATGGTGGTGGGGCTGATCTCGGAAGACGGGAGCATGGACGGGTATGATTTGCGGGACTATGCCTTCTCCAGCCTGGAGAAGGTGCTTTCGCGGGTGCCGGGGGTGGGTGAGGCGCAAATTTTCGGCAGCCAGTATGCCATGCGCGTCTGGCTTAACCCCGACAAGCTGACCGATTACCAGATGACGATTCAAGATGTCGTCACGGCACTCCGCGCTTACAACGTGGAGGTGTCGGCGGGGCAGTTTGGCGGGGCGCCGGCGGTGGAAGGCCAGCGTCTGAATGCCGCCATCATTGTCCAGAGCATGCTCAAGACACCCGAGGAGTTTGCCGCCATTCCGCTTCGCACCAACCCGGATGGCTCCATCGTGCGGGTCAGCGATGTGGGACGGACGGAACTCGGGACCGAAGCCTATGATGTGGATGTTTTTTGTGACGGCAGACCTTCCACGGGTCTGGCCATCCGGCAGGCGGCCGGCGCCAACGCCTTGGAAACGGCGGACAACGTCAGAGCCAAGCTGAAGGAGATGAGCCAATTCTTCCCCCCGGGCCTGAAGGTTGTTTATCCCTACGACACCACCCCTTTCGTCAAGGTGGCCATTGAAGAAGTCGTCAAGACGCTTTTCGAGGCAATCCTGCTGGTGTTTCTGGTGATGTATTTATTCATGGGCAACATGCGGGCCACGCTGATCCCGACCATCGCCGTGCCGGTGGTGATTTTGGGAACATTCGCGGTGCTGGGGCTTTTCGGTTTCTCAATCAACATGCTGACCATGTTTGCCATGGTGCTGGCCATTGGTCTTCTGGTGGACGACGCCATCGTGGTGGTGGAGAACGTGGAACGAATCATGAGCGAGGAAGGACTTTCACCCCTGGAGGCCACTCGCAAGTCCATGGACCAGATCACCCCCGCGTTGATTGGCATTGGATTGGTGCTCTCGGCGGTGTTCGGCCCGATGGCGTTTTTCGCCGGCTCTACCGGCGTCATTTACCGCCAGTTTTCCGTGACCATCATCGCCTCCATGCTGCTCTCGGTGGTGGTCGCCTTGGTGCTGACACCGGTGCTGTGCGCCTCGCTGCTCAAACCCGTGCCCAAAGGGCATGAACCAGCCGAATCAGGAGTCTGGTTCCTGCGGCCATTTTTCCGATGGTTTGATCACCTTTTCTTCCGCTCCAGAGATCGCTATTTGCAACTGGTGGGCCACTCCCTCTCCAAGAAAATCCGTTACGTGGTTGTCTTCGTTCTGGTCGTGGTGGCGATGGGATTCTTCTTTAAGCGGATGCCCACCGCCTATCTCCCGGATGAAGATCAAGGAATCCTGATGGTGCAGGCCATGCTTCCGGCGAACTCGACCCTGGAGCAGACCAAAAAGGTCATGGATGGGGTTAAAGACTACTTTCTGACGCAAGAGAAAGACACGGTGGAAACCTGTATGACGGTTTCCGGCATGAACTTTGCCGGTCGGGGACAGAATACAGGAATGTCCTTCGTCAAGCTCAGGGACTGGAAACTCCGCAACCGTCCGGAACTGAAGGCCACCGCCGTGGCCGGAAGGGCGATGGGAGCCTTTTCCCAGATTCGTAACGCCATGGTGTTTGCGTTTCCGCCGCCGGCGGTCATCGAACTGGGCATGGCCAAGGGGTTTGATTTTGAATTGCTGGATCGTGGCGGTCTGGGCCACGCCGGTCTGATGGGCGCCCGCAACCAACTCCTCGGCATGGCGGCACAGAATGCGGCGTCAACAAACAACGACGCGGTATTGGCGAAGGTCCGGCCTAACGGCCTGGAAGACGTGCCGGAGTATCGGGTTGACGTAGATTGGGAAAAGGCCGGCGCGTTGGGAGTGCCCATCACCTCGATCCACAATACGATCTCGGCGGCCTTTGGCAGCGCGTATGTCAATGACTTTATTCAAGGCGGCCGGGTGAAGCGGGTGTATGCCCAGGTTGATGCTCCCTACCGCATGTTGCCCCAGGATCTGGAACGACTCTATGTGCGCAACAACACGGGCAAGATGGTTCCCTTCTCTTCCTTTGCCTCCGGGCACTGGACTTCCGGTTCGCCGAAGCTGGAACGCTTCAACGGCTTTCCGTCCCTGAACATCCAGGGTGAGGCGGCGCCGGGGAGGAGTTCCGGCGAAGCGATGGCGGCCATGGAAGGATTCGTGAAGAAGCTGCCCCAAGGGATTGGCTTTGACTGGACCGGACTTTCCTACCAGGAACGGCAAGCCGGTGCCCAGACGGCTCCCCTTTACGCCTTTTCAATTCTGGTAATCTTCCTGTGCCTGGCGGCCCTGTATGAGAGCTGGCCCATCCCCATTTCGATCCTGCTGGTCCTGCCCCTGGGGGTCATCGGCGGCGTGATCGGTTCGACACTGCGCGGCCTGCCCAACGACGTCTATTTCCAGATCGGGCTGTTGACCACCCTCGGCCTGACCACCAAGAACGCCATCCTGATCGTCCAGTTCGCCAAGGCGCGGGTGGAAGAAGGGATGGGTCTGATCGAAGCGACTCTGGAAGGGGCCAAACTAAGGTTGCGTCCCATTGTCATGACCTCGCTGGCCTTCGGCTTTGGGGTTCTGCCGCTGACGCTCGCGAACGGGGCGGGCGCAGGCGCGCAAAAGGCCATCGGCACCGCCGTGCTGGGTGGCGTGGTGACCTCCACCTTCCTCGTGACCCTGTTTGCGCCGCTCTTCTTTGTGGTGATTGAGAAGACCCTTGGCAAACACAGCAAGCAACCGGCGGCCAGGAGCGCTGAGAAGAACCCATCTGGAAATCATTAACATGAACAAGAACGTTTTTCTTCTGTTGCTTGGAATTGCCCTCGTCTCGGCCGGTTGCACGATGGCCCCGAAATATACCCGGCCGAAAGCCCCGGTCCCGGCCGAATGGCCGAACGGTGTGGCCTACGCCTCTCAACTCTCAACCAACAACTCTCAACTCCCGGAATGGCAGGAATTCATCACCGACGAGAAGCTGCAACAAGTCATCGGGATGGCCTTGACGAACAACCGTGACCTGCGGATTGCCGCCTTGAATGTGGAACGATCCCGGGCGATGTACCACATTCAACGAGCCGAACTGTTCCCCACGATCAATGCCAACGGCGACGGGAGCAAACAACGATTGCCGGCTGATCTCTCGAGCAGTGGAAGCAGGCAGACCGTCGAACGCTACGATGCCAATCTCGGCGTCGCATCCTGGGAAATCGACTTCTTCGGCCGCATTCGCAGCTTTAAGGATCGGGCCTTGGAGGAATATCTGGCCACGGAGCAGGCTCGCCGCAGCGCACAGATACTGCTGGTATCCTCGGTTGCCAACGCCTATCTGACCCTGGCCGCGGATCGGGAGAATCTGACCCTGGCGGAAAACACGCTGGCGTCCCAGCAGGATGCCTACAATTTGATCAAGCGCCGCCATGATCTTGACCTCGTGTCCGACCTGGACCTTTATCGCGTGCAAACGCAAGTGGACGCTGCCCGCCGGGACGTCGCCCGGTACAGGCAACAAGCGGCGCAAGATGACAATGCATTGAACCTTCTGGTGGGCTCCTCCGTGCCGGGCGAACTTTTGCCAACGGAGCTGGGCCGTATCAGCCCGCCCAAAGAGATTGCTACCGGCCTGTCCTCCGAGGTGCTGCTGCGCCGGCCTGATGTTCTTCAAGCCGAGGATCTGCTCAAGGCGGCCAATGCCGACATCGGCGCCGCCCGGGCGGCATTTTTCCCGCGCATTTCCCTGACGGCTGCCATTGGCACCTCCAGCAGCGAGCTTTCCGGACTCTTCAAGGCCGGCTCGGGTGCCTGGAGCTATGCGCCGGAAATTGTGATGCCAATTTTCGATGCCCGCACGTGGTCGGCGAATAGGGCCGCCAAAGTGCAACGGGAAATCGCCGTGACCCAATACGAGAAGGCGATTCAGAGCGCCTTCAGGGAGGTGGCCGACGCCCTGGCCGTGCGCGGCACGGTGGACCAGCAGGTGGCGGCGCAACAATCCCTGGTCAATGCTCTCGCAGAAACCTACCGCCTTTCCAACTCCCGTTATGACAAGGGAATTGACAACTACCTCAGCGTTCTTGATGCGCAACGGTCCCTCTTCGCAGCGCAGCAGGGTCTTGTTTTCCTCCGCCTGGCGAAGCTCGCCAACGATGTGCAGCTTTACGCCGTGTTGGGTGGCGGCTGGCAAACCGGGCCATCACCCGCTCCCGCCGCCAGGTCCGGTTCTCCACAAAAGTAACGCCGCAACTGATTTCCGAAAACTCATTCTCCCATGAATGTAAATCCGTCAACTGCCAGTCCGCCGTATGCCGCTCCCAAGGGCAACGGCACAAAATTGGCCAAACTGAATTCGCCGTGGTTCATCTGGCCCGCCACCCTCGCGCTCGCCGTGCTGCTGTTTTTCGGCTTGGGCTATTTCTTTGACGTGCTGACGCACGAATCCACCGACGACGCGTTCATCGCCGCGCACGTGGTTTCCATCGCACCGCGAATTTCCGGACAGGTTGCCGCCGTTCACGTTCTCGACAACGAAATGGTCCGTTCCAACGAATTGCTGGTGGAAATTGATCCGTCGAGTTACTCAATCACCGTCGCGCAAAAGGAGGCTTCCGCCGGGGCGCAATCAGCCAATTATAAGGCATTTCTGGCTGGTTACGAGTTGATGCGCACCAAGGTGACCACCGCCGAAGCCACCGTCAGGCAATCGCAGGCCGATGCCGACGCCGCCGAGGCGACCGCGAAATGGGCGCAGATGGATTTTGACCGCGCGCAGGATTTGCGGAAACAAAACACCGTTTCGCAGCGCGAACTCGATGCCGCGCAAACGGCAAATCTCAAGGCGCAGGCGGATTTGAACGCTGCCCGACAAAAGGTTGCTGCGGATGTTTCGAAGGTGGACGAGGCCAAGGCGACCCTGGCGGCGACCGAAGCCGCCATCACAATGGCCTTGGCCCAGTGGCAGGTGGCGCAGACGAATATCGCGTCGGCGCAACTCGATCTTTCCTACACAAAAATCTTCGCGCCGTGCGACGGGCGTGTGACGCGCAAGGCGGTTGAACCGGGCAATTACGTTCAGGTGGGCCTGCAATTGATGTCCATCGTGCCGGCGGACATCTGGGTCGTGGCGAACTTTAAGGAATCGCAGTTGAAAAAAATGAAGCCCGGCCAGCCGGCGCTCGTGGAGATTGACGCGCTCGGCAAATCGCTGCGCGCGCACGTGGACAGCATTCAGGCTGGCAGCGGCGCGGCATTCAGCCTGTTGCCGCCGGAAAACGCGACCGGCAATTACGTCAAAGTCGTCCAGCGCGTGCCGGTGAAAATTCTTTTCGACGAGCCGCTGCCCGCCGACCACGTGATTGGCCCCGGCCTGTCTGTGACGCCGGACGTTCGGGTCAGTTCATTTTCGTTGCCGGAGTGGGCGATTGGCCTGCTCGCGCTGATTTTGACCGGCGCGGCGGTGGCTGTTTTTCGTTTCGTCTTGAACCGGAAACTGAACGGCAAATAATACCATTCCCCAATGCGAATCGGAATATTCCAAACGGTAGGGCCGCGCTGCTGCGCGGCCTTCAAATTCGGCGGCGCGGCAGCGCCGCCCTGCCTTTGCCCCGGTTATTATTGGGAAATGGAATAAATTCTCCCATGCCCGACGGCGCACATCACGAGGACTGGCATCCGCGGCACAGCCCGTGGCTCGTCGCCGTGGGCGTGATGCTGGCGACGTTCATGCAGGTGCTCGACACGTCCATCGCCATCATCGCGCTGCCGCACATCGCCGGCAGCCTGTCGGCTTCAACCGACCAGGCGACGTGGGTGCTGACGAGCTATCTCGTGGCGAACGCCATTGTCCTGCCGATGACCGGCTGGCTGGGAAATCATTTTGGCCGGAAACGGGTGTTCATTTCCTGCATCGGGATGTTCATATTCGCGTCGGCGTTGTGCGGCATGGCGGTGAACCTGCCGATGCTGATTGCGGCGCGCATCCTGCAGGGCGCGGGCGGCGGGGCGATGGTGCCCATCGCCCAGGCGATTCTGCTGGAAAGCTTTCCGGTCGCCAAACGCGGCGTGGCGATGGCGACATTTTCACTGGCCGTGATTGTGGCGCCCATCATCGGCCCGACGCTCGGCGGCTGGATCACGGACAATTATTCGTGGCGCTGGATTTTTTACATCAACCTGCCGGTCGGCATCCTGGCGATGTTCCTGGCGGAATGGCTCGTGGAAGACCCGCCTTACATCAAGCGCAACCTGAAGGCGGCGATTGATTTCATCGGGTTCGGCCTGCTGGCGGTCTGGCTGGCGACGCTGCAAATCGTTTTGGACAAGGGGCAGGAGGCGGACTGGCTGGGCGCGGTCTGGATCCGCTGGTTCATTGGCATTTCCGTTGTCGCCATGATCGCCTTCATCGTGTGGGAATTCACGGTGGAGCATCCGCTGGTGGACTTGCGGATTCTAAGGAGCCGGAATTTTGCCGTCGGCCTGATGTTGATGACGGTGGTAGGCGTCATTCTTTACGGCACGACGGCGGAGTTGCCATTGTTTTTGCAAACGCTGATGGGTTACCCGGCGTTGCAGAGCGGTTATACGATGAGTCCGCGCGGCATCGCGGCGTTTATTACCACCTTCATCGTCGGACGATTGGTGGGGCGCGTTTCACAGCGCTGGCTGTTGTGCTTTGGTTTCACGATGCTGTCCACGTCGGCCTTCATGTTGAGCGACATCAACCTGCAAGTGAGCATGGCCAGCGTCATCCTGCCGACCGTGCTGAACGGCGTGGCCATCAGTTTTATTTTTGTGCCGCTGACGACGGCGACGATGAGTCAATTGAGCCAAAGGCAAATCGGCAGCGCCACCGGCCTTTACAATCTCATGCTCAACATCGGCGGGAGCATCGGCATCGCGTTCGTGACCACGCTGGTCGCGCGCGGCGCGCAGGCGCATCAGGCGCTCATGGTCGGGCATCTGACGCCGACCGACCCGGCGTTCAGAGAACGGCTCGCCGCCGCTCAGACCATGCTCGCCCGGCACAGCGACCCGGTGACGGCGACGCATCAGGCTTACGCTCTCATTTACAACATGCTCAACCAGCAAGCGCATTTGTGGGCGTTTGTGGACACGTTCCGGATATTCGGGCTGATGGTGCTGTGCTGCCTGCCGTTGATCTTGCTGTTCAAACGAATCAAGCACGCGCCGGCCAAGGCGATGGAAGTGCATTGAGGCGCTGAATTGAACAAACCCGACGATTGTTCCGTCCAAACTCGCAATTGTGGAAAATACCAACAAACACAAAGGCCGTGACAGAAAAACCAAATATGGCGGGAGCGGCGGGGCTCGAACCCGTAACCTCTGCCGTGACAGGGCAGCGCTCTAACCAATTGAGCTACGCCCCCGCAATGGGGCTGATGAAGTTAAAAGAAGCTTCGGGAAGCGTCAAGCGGCTTTAAAAAAAATCCGGGCAGCAGACGCCAAGGAGGTGGGGGTGGGGAACCCCGCTGAAGAAACGTACTGCTACCCGAATGTTTCAGTGTGACGTTTTTGCAACTTTTTGTCAATAAGTTATCTTTCACATCCAAGCTGTCATTCTTAGCATATCTTGGCTTTACGATGCCAAATTTTCTCCTAATACCATTTACAGTTTGCTTTTGCACTGTAGCGGCGGTCTGCCCCGAACTCCGATAAATCGCGAGCAGGCGCTTTCGGGGTCTGCGACCGTCGCCATTGATTCTACCGGCGCTCACAGAGCGTCGCTACAAAAAATACGAAATCGTGCAATTACATGCTGAAACTGGTGTAAAGTGCGCTGGTGGCCGCGCTTGAATCCATTGCTTTGTTTCGCAATCTGGGCCGCGACGAATTGCAGGCATTGCGCTTTATCGCCCAGGAACGGCATTTTGCCGCCGGTTGTGAAATTTTCCATGAAGACGATCCCGGCAATGGCGTCTATTTCGTCAAAGCTGGGCTGGTGGAAATTTCCAGTCTCGTCAGCGCCGGCGCCCGGCGCGTCTTTTCCCAACTTGGCCCCGGGGAAATTTTCGGCGAAATGGCCATGATCGAACATCGCCCGCGCTCGGCCACCGCCATCGCGGTCAAGGACACGAACGTTTATTTCCTTCCGCGCGGCGAAATGCTTTCGTTCATCCAGCGCTCGCCCGCGCTGGCGTTCGGCCTGTTGCAACACATCAGCCACCGCCTCCGCGAATTCAACCATCTCTACCTCCGTGAAGTCGTCCAGGCCGAACGCCTGGCCGTGGTCGGCAATTTCGCCCGTTCCATCGTCCACGACCTGAAAAATCCGCTCAGCATCATCAGCCTCTCCGCCGAGACGTTAGACCGGCCCGACGTCCGCCCGGAAGCGCGCGCCCAGGCCCAGGCCCGCATCCGCAAGCAGGTCGAACGCATCAGCGACATGGTCGGCGACATCCTCATTTTCACGGAAGGCAAATCGGCGGACGCGGAAATCAAACCCGCCAGTTACCACACATTTGTTCTCGATTTAATCGCCGACCTCCGCGCCGAAGCGGAACTCAAGGATGCGCGCATCGAAATGCAAAACGAACCGCCCGCCATCCTCATCCAGTTCAATCCGCGCCGCCTCAGCCGCGTTTTCTCCAACCTCGTCCACAACGCCACCGACATGATGCTCAACGGCGGCACGATTTTTCTGCGCTTTCACTGCGACGAAAAGGAAATCGTCACCGAAATCGAGGACCCCGGCCCCGGCATCGCGCCTGAAATCGCCGACCAGCTGTTTGAAGTTTTCGCCACGTTCTGCAAAGCCCACGGCACCGGTCTCGGCCTCTCGATCTGCAAAAAAATCATTGAAGACCACAAAGGCCGCATCTGGGCGCGCAATCAACCGGGCAGCGGCGCTGTGTTTGCGTTTGCCCTGCCGCTGCCGTAATGAAACGTGATTCGTGAAACGTGAGGTGAGAATTCCATTTCCATCAAGCGCGCACTTTACAAATCACGTTTCACGTTTCACGCTTCACTTCGCATGAACCGCATCCACCTGCTTTCCGAGCAAGTCGCCAATCAAATCGCCGCCGGCGAGGTGATTGAACGGCCCGCCAGCGTCGTGAAGGAACTCGTCGAAAACGCGCTCGACGCGCAGGCCGCGCGCGTGACCCTGGAAATCCAGGCCGGCGGACGCAGCCTCATCCGGGTGACCGACGACGGCACCGGCATGAGCCGGGACGACGCGCTGCTCTGTCTGGAACGCCACGCGACGAGCAAAATTCAGAAAGCCGAGGATCTGGCGGCGATTGTCACGATGGGCTTTCGCGGCGAGGCCCTGCCCAGCATCGCCAGCGTCAGCCGTTTCACGCTCACCACGCGCGAACGATTCGGTGTCCCGTCCCGCGACCGGCGGGACGATTCAAATGCGCCGGGCCGCGTAAACGCGGAACTCCAAACGGAACCCGTTGAAGGCACGCAAGTCGTGGTCAACGGCGGAAAAATTGTCGAAGTCAAAGCCGCCGGCAGCGCGCCCGGCACCAGCGTCGAGGTGCGGCAACTGTTTTTCAACCTGCCCGCGCGCCGGAAATTTCTGCGCACGGAGGAAACTGAGGCGGCGCATATCCAGCATTACCTCACGCTCGCCGCGCTGGCGTATCCCGAAGTCGCGTTCACGTTCCAGAAGGACGGACGGCTCGTCTGGCAGTTGCCCGCGCATCCCGCAAAGCGGGACGGCGCGGCAATTTCGAGCCGCCTCGATGCGTTGCGCGAACGGCTGCGCTCGCTGCTCGGCGAGGAAAAGCTTTTGTCCGTAAATTTCACCGCCGCGCTCGACGAGTCAGTTAAGCCGGAAGAAACCGACATCTTTGAGACCGCACATCCTGAGAAATCCGCCGGCGATCCGGGCTTGTCACCTGTCCCCCATCACTCGTCACTTAAAATTTGGGGCTTCATCGGTTCGCCAGGCGTTTCGCGCGCGACGCGCGAGTGCCAGCACCTGTTCGTCAACCGCCGTCCGGTCGAAAATCGCGGACTCAACTACGCGCTGCTCGAAGGCTATCACACCGCGCTGATGAAGGGCCGTTACCCGGTCTGCTGCCTGTTCCTGGAAATTGACCCCGCGGCCGTGGACGTGAACATCCATCCGGCCAAGCGCGAGGTGAAATTCCACCGGGAATTTGAAATCCGGAAATTCGTCGCCCGGGCGGTGCAGGAGACATTGCTCGCGTTTCACGGGCAGGAGTCCAAAGCCCAAAGCCCAAAGCCCAAAGTCGTCGGGCAGGCGGAGCTTCAACCTGCGCCGGAAATCTCCGCGCCTGCGCTGCCGAATTTCCCAGAGAAATTAAAACCGTCGCCAGCAACTCTGCCACAAATTTCGCCCGCCGCACAAACGCCTTTGAAAATGGGCTTTTCGTCGTCCTTGCCGACGACGACCGAACCACAAGCTCCATCTTCCGTTCCCGTCGCGCCGAAGCAAAGCGAAGGCGGACTCCATCCTCCATTCGCGCCGGAGACCAGAATCCCATCTGCCATCCCCCAACTTCCATCTGCTGCGGCCACGCCGCTCCTCAACGTCCCGCTCCGGCTCGTCGGCGTCATCGGCAAACTGTATGCCGTGCTGGAATCCGACCGCGGACTCGTCCTGCTCGACCAGCACGCCGCGCACGAACGGATATTGTTCGAGCAAATGCTGAACCGGCTGGAACAAAACGGTTCCGCGCCGTCGCAAAAGCTGTTGCTGCCGGAGACCATTGAATTGCCGGCGCGTGACGCGAATTTCCTGCGCGAACAACTGGCCGCGCTCACCCGGCTCGGCGTTGGGCTGAGCGAATTCGGCGAGCGCACGTTCCTGCTCGACGCGCTGCCGCCGTTTGTGAAGACGGCGGACGCGCGCCGCTTTGTACTCGATCTCGTGGACGAATTGAAGGCGGCGGGTCGCGAGGTGAACCTGGCACGGCTGGGCGAGCACACGATTGCCAAGACCGTCTGCCGCCATGCGGTGAAGGCCAATGACCCGCTGGCCGGCGCGGAACTGGAGAATCTCGTCGAGGACCTGCGCCGTTGCGCGATGCCTTACACCTGTCCGCACGGACGGCCGACGCTGATTGAAATGAATTACCGCGAGCTGGAGAAAAAATTTGGAAGGACGCAGTAATACGCTTTCAACTTCATGCGAAAGCCGAAGCGGAACACCAACAAGGGCAATACTCGGACGGACGTTTGCGTTACTTCGCCCAAAAACATTTCCGGCGAACATTGGCGATATTGTCCGCAATGCGGTCATGAGTTGATCAACGAAAAGTGCAAGCTGCGCTGCCCGCGCTGCCATTATTTCATGAGTTGCTCGGATTTTGATTTTGCGGGTTAGGCGGTGGCGCAGCTTGACATTGCCCTGGAGCGCCGAACTCCGATTCGGCGCGAAGTTCATTGTCGGTAAAAACGCCGGGTCGGACCAGTCTTCGCTTCCATCCTTCGCCCGGCTTCGGAGGACAGGCGAAAGCTTCCGCATTCTCCCGCATCGCGGGATTCGCCGAGACGAGTCGGCGCGGCTGGGACAGCCGCGCTCCGCTGACAAGACCTTGCTTTGGACAACCGTCCCGCAAGTTCCCCTGTCCCGGGGCTTGTGAAATTAATGCTTGGCATCCCGCCGGTCACTATGGTAAGTCGTGCTTATTCAACACGGGGCAAATTCGATGAGGGCTTCACGCGCGTTCACATTGGTCGAATTGCTGGTGGCCATCGCCATCATCGCAATTCTCGCCGGGTTGCTTTTGTCCGCGCTTGGTCGCGCCAAGGCATCGGCGCAGACGATTTCATGCCGGAATAATCTCAGGCAGTGGGGACAGGCAACGCTTTTTTATGTGGCGGACAACAGCGATCGCCTGCCCAGAGATGGATTGGCTAGCGGCAAAGACACCAATGGGGGCTGGTATATTGATTTGCCCCGCATCTTGGGGTTGCCTCCCTATTCTGAAATGCCGTGGCGAACGAATGCGAACATCGATCCGGGTCATTGCATCTGGATTTGTCCGGCCAATCCTCGCCGAAGCAATGGAAATAATTTATTTCACTATTGCCTGAACGAGCACGTCAATGGCACCGGAGCCAATAATCGTCCGACGCGAATGGTCAGCATTCCGCAGCCAAGTGCGACGGTCTGGTTGTTTGACAACGGCGGGCTCGCTCCAGTCGCACAACAAAACAACGTTCACAGCAATCTGCACAACCACGGCGCGCAGTTTGTCTTTCTCGATGGCCATGCCGCACGGTTTCGTAACACCGAGTATTGGAATTTCACCACCGGCAAGGGAATCACCAACAACCCGGAACTGGTCTGGATTCCTTGAAACTGCGCTCACGGCGCGCGATAGACGCGGAAGAATTTCACGTTGCCCGGCACGTTCGTGCTGAAGGTGAAATCCGCGCCGGTCGCGGCGAGGTTGGTCACCAACGGCGTCCAAGCCGTGAGATTGGACGACACTTCCACATGGTATTGCCGGTTGCTGGTGGATTCCCATTTCAACGAGACGATCTGGTTCGTCCGGCCGATGGAAAGCAGGCGGAACGGCGTGTTGAATGGGTTGGCGAAAACCATGAACACGGGCAGGTGGTCGGACGCGTTCTCGTCGTCGCTGTACAAATTCGGCGGCACGGGATACAGCAAATCCGTGCGGAAAACCTGGCTGCCCACGATGTTGGAGAACAGCCTCGCACCGGGCAGGATGTAATCATAGCGCTTGGTCAGGCCGTCCCGGATGGAAATGGTCAGTTCGCTGTCGGTGAAAGGATTGACGGCGGTAGCCAGTTGCAGGCCGGTGGAGGCATTGACCAGGCGCTGGATGGACTGCGGGTTGCTGTCCGGCGGCCGGAGGATGTCCTCGTTCAGGTCGCCGCTCAACACGTAAGGCTGCAGGCCGTTGGTCGGGAGATAGACCGTGGCGAAAAAGTTGGAAACGGCGCCCGCCTCCGCGGCGCGCTTCGACGATTCGGGGCCGGCCTGGCCGGATTTCAAATGGACGGTGAACACGTGCAAGGGCTGGGGAAAGCCGGGAACGGCAATCTGCGCTTCGAACAAATCCCGGGAAAAATAGGGGCTGGGACTGGCGTTCGTGTAGCCGTAAGGCCCGAGATAGACGCCGTGCAGCCAGCTTCTGGACGCGATGATGGGATAACGGCTGAGGATGGCGCTGCGGATGAACCCGTCGTCCGCAGAGTTGGTAACGAGGTAATAGCCCGGACGGAAGGCCGCGACAAAATCCGCCATCTGCGCGGTACAATTGTTGGTGACCGGGATTTCCTGAAAGGTGATGATGTCGGGGTCGAGGTATTGCACCTGGCGGCCGATGGCCCGCACATGCCACATATTCGTGCTCCAGTTGGTCTGGCCGTTGCCATTCGCGTTGTAAGTAAGGAACGAAAACGACGGAGCCGAGGCGCACCAGACGCTCAAGGCGACCGGGCCGCTGCCGGCAGAGCCGAGCACGTTGGTGATCACGACGGTATAAAAACCGGCTTGGGCGAACGTCACGGCGGTCAGCGTGAGATTGGAGCTTGTTGCTCCCGGAACGTTCATGTTGTTAAGCTGCCATTGATAAGCCAGCGGCGGGGTGCCGGTGGCGTTTACGCTGAAAGTGACATTCGCGCCGTTTGTCAGCGTCTGGTTTTGCGGCTGGGAAACGATGGCGGGGCGTTCCAGCGGCGGCGCATTGGTGACCACGTCGGGAAACGTTGTGCCAACGCGCAAATCATCCGCGAACAAATTCCCGATTGTTCCCAAAGCACCATCCTCCCTGAATCCAAACGACGTGATGGTCAGCGCGGTCGCCACATCGGTCGCGGTCACGCCCGCGTTGGTTTCCGCCGTGGGATTGAGCCACAGGGTGCTCACGACGTTGCTCACGGCCAGGCGAGCCACGATGGTATAATCGGTGTTGGTCTGCAAATCGGCATTGAAAACAGCGGAAGGCGAACTGCCGGCGTTGGCGATGCCGACCCGGAAGGCGCCGCTGGCCGCACCGGCGGTCTGCGCAAAAATTCTGGTGCGAAAGCCCAGGCTGTCGTCTTTGAATTCGGCAAAATAACTGCCCGCACTGGATGGCAGGTTGGTGTAATTGATTTTGAAACTCACGTACAGAATCGCGCCCGAGGTGGAAGCGTAAGGCTGTCCCGCCAACGTCGCATGCACGTCCTCAGTATTCGCCTTGCTCAAAAAAATCCGGCCGGAAACGACCTTCACCTGTCCGGTGGTCCCGTTGTAAGTTGTCCAAGGACTGCCGGCCGCCGTCACCAAGGAGCCGTCGGAATAACTGAAGGTATCGTTCAGCAGAAGCGCCGCGCCTGACAAAGTGGCGGAAAGAAGAAACGTCGCGATGTAAAATGCAACTTTTTTCACAATGGTTATGAAGCGGACAGCACAATCCGTCCAACCTGCCCGCCGCATTTATAATCTCATATCCTTGAAAATTGTAAATGCTTAACGTTTTCTTATGAATTCCATTTGCAAATATTTCTGTTTGGCCAGAAATTCCGCCCGTTCCCGCAGCGTCTCGTCCGGCGCAAAATCCGACCACTCAACCCCAAATTCAACACGCCCCACATCCCCCATGGCCTTCTGCCAATCGGTCCGGGCGATTGAAATCCCGATGCATCGGGACTGCACTGAACCCTGGATCAACAGGCCAAGTTTGTTGCGCCGCTGCGCCGCGCCGGCGATCTTCCTTCCGTTCCATAGCAAATCGAATTTTTCGTGGCCGACGAAACACTGGCCCGTAAGAGCCGACGTGAGGAGGCTCTGATTTCCGGGTTGAGGGTTGAGGGTTGAGGGTTGAGAGCCTGATTCCAGAGCCTCCTCACGTCGGCTGCTACGAACGGCTTTGGGGGATTTCTTGCTGCACAGGGCGAGCTCCGTCGCCACGTCGAGTTTTGCGAACGCGGATTGAATCCATTCATGGACGCGCCGGTAACTTTCTTCGGCCTTGAGCGAATGCCATTCGTGACCGGGCGGAAATGCGAAGCTGTAGGTCCAGTCCGCGTCATGCGGCACGATGCCGCCGCCGGTCGGACGGCGAATGAGCGGACGCAAATGCGTGGCGCGTTCAACGTCCGCATATTTCTGGAAATAGCCGAACGTCGCCGCCGGTTCCGTCCAGCCGTAAAATCGCAGTACGGGTTTGCCCAGGCGCGACATGGCTTCGAGCAGCGCCTCGTCCAGCGCCATGTTGAGCGCCGGGTCGCCGGGGCCGGATTGAAGCAAAAGCCAGGGCTGCAAAGGCGCAGAACATCGAACATCGAACGCCGAACGCCGAACGCCGAATGCGGCTTCGCGCTCGTCGGGTAAATTCGATGTTCGATGTTCAGTGTTCAATGTTCGATGTTTTTTCTGCAATTTTCACCCCGATACGCGGGCACAACTTCTTGATCTCACAACCCTCACAATCCGGCCGGCGCGCGTCACAACGACGGCGGCCATGCCAGATGAGCCAATGACTGAACAGCGCCCACTGTTTTTGCGGCACCAGCGCCATCAATTCCAGCTCGATCTTTTCCGGCGTCTTCTGCTTCGTCAGGCCCAGCCGCTGCGACAGCCGGGCGACGTGCGTGTCCACCACGACACCGACGTTGATGTCGAACGCATTGCCCAGAACGACGTTGGCCGTCTTGCGCCCGACGCCATCCAATTGCGTCAATTCCTCCATCGCGCGCGGCACCCGGCCACCGTGACGGACGATGAGTTTGCGGCAACAAGCCTGGATGTTCTTTGCCTTGTTCCGGAAAAAACCGGTGGATTTGATGCCCTGCTCGAGTTCGGCAAGCGGCGCATTCGCGTAATCCGCCGCCGAACGGTATTTTTTGAACAACACCGCCGTGACGATGTTGACGCGTTTGTCGGTGCATTGCGCGGAAAGGATGGTGGCGATGAGCAATTCGAGCGGGTCGGCGTTATCCAGCTCGCAGTGCGCTTCGGGATAAGTCCGGTCGAGCGCGGTGATGATTTTTTTCAGGCGCACGGATTTGGCTTCGGACGATTCGCGTGGCATTTCGCGGAAAATTTATTTGAGCAAAGCATTGAAGCCAGCCTGCTCAAAATGTTTGTCGCCGGTCAGCGCATCCGCAATTTTTTCATCTTCCATAAGGACAAAGGAGATGCAGTCGGTCAACGGCCAGTCTTTATCGCGGCGGTAACGGTAAAGGGAAATTCCATCTTCCAGAAGTTTGCGTGTGGCGGGCACGATCGTTATGCCGGGCCGGTGTTGAATCCAATCGTAAAACCGGATGAACACATCGCGGTTGCCCATCCGGCTTAAGGCATCGCCGACTTCCACCAGCACCCAGTCCGTGGTCACGCGGTGATGGCGACCGGCGCGGCTGGCGGTCAACGCACGCGCATGATTGGGATCGGAAGGATTGAGTATAGCCAGGAAGAACCACGTATCGGCAAAGACGCGATTCATCGTTTCGGCAGACCATGCAGATAATGGTCGTGGTTGGCAGAGAGGTCGGACGGAAGATTGCTCGTTTCGGCGGCGAGTTCGAGCAGCTTGTCGGTGAATTCAGCAGCCTGACGCCCGGTCAATTCCGGCGTGGGTTGGGAGGCGGAAATCCAGCGGCCAAGCCGCGGCTGCTGTTTGTTGCCGCCGTGCAGGTAGTAATCGTGGTTGATGGCAAGGTCATCCGGGAGATCACGCACAGCCGGAAAGGCCAGTGCCGTTTCGCGCAGAATAAACGCTTCTTCAGGTGAAACCGGCGCGGGCTTTGCGAGTTCAGGCAAAATCAATTCCACCGCCGTTCCGTCGGGCAAATCCACGCCCGGCGGCAGCTTCACCGCGCCCTTGGAAACTTTCCCGATGCAGGTCATGAAAACAACCTAGCAAAAAATGAGCGAAAGTAAATTCAAAATCCAAAACGCTGATTAAATTTATCAACGACTGACAAAAATCTGAGGGCAAACGAGCGCGCGTCTCTTTCACAATTTCATCGGGAATTTTTTTGTAAAACGCCTGCGCGATTCCACCTGCGATGCACGCCATCGTGTCTGCATCGCCGCCCAAAGAAACAGCATTGCGGATAGCGGATTCGTAATCTTGCGACTCGAAAAAGGCAATGATGGATTCAGAAACTGAACCCTGGCAGGTTTCGTCGAAATGATAGCGCGGTCTGATTTCAGCGAGCGAGCGGTTGAAGTTGTACCCGAAACGGCCAGCCAATTCCGCTGTGATTGTGTCTTTGCTTTCACCCTGGCGTGAGAGAAAAATGGCCAGCGCGACAGCTTGCGCTCCTTTAATTCCTTCGGGGTGGTTATGCGTGACCTCTGCGCTTCTTTTGGCTTCTTTCAAGACTTCATCAACTGAATTGAAAGCAAAACCGACGGGACTCACGCGCATCGCTGAACCATTGCCAAAACTGAAATAGGGTTCTGTTCTTGCAGAATGAAGCCAATCAAAAAAATTGCCGCCATAGCCAGCGCTTGGATGTTTCCGCCCGAAAGTCTTGAATGATTGCACATAGTCCGTCCCGCACAGAATGGAGTCAGCGACCGCAATCGTCATAACGGTATCGTCAGTGAAAGTGCAATCATTCACGAAGAGATCAAAGTCCGTAGATTTCATGGCTTTGAATTCATGCACAGACCCAATTATGTCACCAGCAATTGCCCCAAGCATATCAGATTTCGATTTACCAAAATTTCCACCACGGGGGTTTTCTTTTAAGCGCGCCTTCCACTTTAATTGTCGGCAGCGGTTTCAAGCCCAAATGTTTCGAGGCGATTCTGTGACTCCATTTTTCTATCTCGTCCTCACCGTAAATTATCATCCGAATCGGAATATCTTTCACGTCCATGTCGTGAAGAACATACCGCCGGTTGTGTTCGGGAATGGCTTCGTAAGCCGTTTTGAGCTTGTTCCGGGCTTCTTCGGTTTTTGTTTCTTGAAATTCTTTGTATGCCTGACAGCAAATGTCCGATGAAGTCGGTTGCCCGTTCAAAGCTGCTATTTCATCAATGACTTCTTTGAGAAACTCGTCTTCCTTAACAAATGATTTTACGTCTTTGGCAGTAAAATTTCCCAAGAATGAAAGACCGACACTTGCCCCTTCCGGTAAATTTGTGACGACCCAGCCAGTCTTAAGTTTCTTTTTGAATTCCTCTAAATCCATCAACTCCCAGCAGTCTATTTTGCCGTCTTTATAAATACGTAAATACGAATTTCCGCGAGGTAATAGTTTCCATTGTGAATGAACGCATCCAGCCAAGTGCCGGGAATTTCGACGCCGTTTTCAGTTCTGCTTATTCGCCTGTGCTGAGTCATGCTCATAGGAAGCATAGCCATGATTTCACACCAACTCGGGCTCTTCAATTTCTTTCGGCGGCGGGGAGAGCGGCGTGCCATCGGGGGCTTCGGGATACTCGAAGATTTTGCCTTCGTAGTTGCGGAGCACGACGCGGTCGGCATTGTGGCTTAAAACGTAGTCCGGATTGATGGGCACCTTGCCGCCGCCGCCGGGCGCATCAATGACGTATTGCGGCACGGCGTAACCGGTGGTGTGGCCGCGCAATTGCGTCATGATTTCTATGCCCTTGCGGACGCTGGCGCGCAAATGTGCCGAGCCGGAAATCAAATCGCACTGGTAAAGGTAATAGGGCTTCACCCGGCACATCAGCAGCTTCTGGACGTGCGCTTTCATCACTTCCGCGTCGTCATTGACATGCTTGAGCAGGACGGACTGGTTGCCGAGCGGAATGCCGGCGTCGGCGAGGCGACCCAGCGCGTCGCGGACTTCGGTCGTGAGTTCGCGCGGGTGGTTCGAGTGAATGCTCATGAACAGCGGATGAAATTTTTTCAGCATCGCACACAGTTCGGGCGTGATGCGTTGCGGCAGGAACGTCGGGATGCGCGAACCGATCCGCA
>DAIRTX010000016.1:0-57402 GCA_036803685.1 Verrucomicrobiota bacterium
CGAGGATGTCGTCCGAGGACAAAATCTTGTATTCCTTGCCGTCAATTTTGATTTCGGTGCCGCCGTATTTGCTCACGAGCACGCGGTCGCCCTTTTTGACTTCAAACGGAATTTTCTTTCCGTCGTCGTTGGTTTTGCCGGTGCCGAGGGCGATGATGATGCCTTCCTGCGGCTTTTCCTTGGCGGTATCGGGAATGATGATGCCGCCCTTCTTGGTTTCCTTCTCTTCGACCGGTTCCACGAGGATGCGGTCGCCGATCGGTTTAATGTTCAGTGCCATAGTTTGTTTTCCTTGTTGGTTGGTTTGTTAATCGTAATCAAATCCCGCCGCACCCGCGATGGGAAAATTATTTCTTCTCGTCCACGACCTCGGCGTCAATCACGCCTTCGTCCTTCTTTTTGTCGTCGGATTTCGGCTCGCCGCCTTCCGGCTGCGGTTGCGCCTGGCCTTTTTCAGCCTGCGCCTTTGCCGAAGCCGCCTTGTAAAGCTCGGTGGAAACCGCCTGCCAGACTTCGTTCAGTTTTTCGCCCGCAGATTTGATGGCCGCGGCGTCCGTGCCTTTGAGCGCTTCCTTCACGTCCGCAACGGCCTTCTCTATCTTGGCCTTGTCGTCGCCGGAAATCTTGTCGGCGTTGTCCTTGAGCATCTTTTCGGAGCGATACACCGCGCCGTCCGCCTCGTTGCGCGTCTCGACCTCCTCGCGTTTGGTCTTGTCCTCGTCGGCGTGCGCCTCGGCGTCCTTGCGCATCTTCTCGATTTCGTCCTTCGAGAGGCCGCTGCTGGCCGTGATGGTGATCTTCTGTTCCTTGCCCGTGCCGAGGTCCTTGGCGCCCACGTGCAAAATGCCGTTGGCGTCAATGTCGAACGTCACCTCGACCTGCGGCACGCCGCGCGGCGCGGGCGGAATGTCGGTCAGATGAAACTTGCCAATGGTCTTGTTGTCCTTGGAAAATTGCCGTTCGCCCTGCAACACATGGATTTCCACGCCGGGCTGATTGTCTGACGCGGTGGAGAAAATTTCCGATTTGCGGGTCGGAATCGTGGTGTTGCGCTCGATGAGCCGCGTGAACACGCCGCCGAGCGTCTCGATGCCGAGTGACAACGGGGTCACGTCGAGCAATAGCACGTCCTTGACTTCGCCCTTGAGCACGCCGCCCTGGATGCCGGCCCCGATGGCGACGACTTCGTCCGGATTCACGCCCTGATGCGGCGGTTTGTTGACGAGCGAGTGCGCCACTTCGACGACTTTCGGCATGCGGGTCATGCCGCCGACGAGCACGAGTTCGTCAATCTTCGCCACGTCAATGCCGGCGTCCTTCAAACAGGCCTTCACCGGCGCGATGGTGCGCTCGAAAAGTTTGTCGCAAAGCTGTTCCATCTTCGCGCGGGTCAGCTTCATCGAAATGTGTTTCGGTCCGCTGGCGTCCGCCGTGATGAATGGCAGATTGATGTCGTAAACCTGCGCAGAGCTGAGGGCGATCTTGGCCTTTTCGGCCTCTTCCTTGATGCGTTGGAGCGCGTCAGGCTGCTTGCGCAAATCCATGCCGGATTCCCTTTTGAATTCGTCGAGAATCCAGTCCATGAGCATGTTGTCCCAGTCGTCACCGCCGAGGTGCGTGTCGCCGTTGGTGGCCTTCACCTCAAAAACGCCGTCGCCGATTTCCAAAACTGAAATGTCGAACGTGCCGCCGCCCAGGTCATAGACGGCGATTTTTTCGTCCTTCTTCTTGTCGAGGCCATAGGCGAGCGATGCGGCGGTCGGCTCATTGATGATGCGGAGCACTTCGAGTCCGGCAATCTTGCCGGCGTCCTTGGTGGCCTGGCGTTGGGAATCGTTGAAATAGGCGGGAACGGTAATGACGGCTTGCGTGATTTTCTCGCTCAGACGCATTTCGGCGTCGGCTTTAAGCTTGCCCAGAATCATCGCGGAAATTTCGGGCGGCGTGAACGCCTTGGGCTTGCCGTCCACTTCCACTTCCACGGCGGCATCGCCGTTCGAAGCGCGAACGACTTTATAGGGGACGCGTTTCTGTTCTTCCTGAATCTCGTCAAATTTGCGGCCCATGAAACGTTTGATGGAGTAAACGGTGTTGCGCGAGTTGGTGACGGCCTGGCGCTTGGCTGATTCGCCGACGAGCCGCTCGCCGCTTTTCGTAAACGCGACGACGGACGGCGTGGTGCGTTTGCCTTCGGAATTTTCCAGCACGAGCGGTTCGCCGCCTTCCATGACCGCCATGCAGGAGTTCGTTGTGCCCAAATCAATGCCTAATACTTTTGCCATAAAAAGATAAAAATTGGTTGTCTGCTCCCTGTTCCCATGCAATAACAGTGCCGTAATTCCAAAAACGATAGGAAAGCATTGTAAAAAAAGGGCGGATTTCTACTTTTCCTGTTTTACGGCCGGCTAAAAAATAGTGCCAAAAGCGTCACAGTGGCACAGTCGGAGTGCCGTTTGGCACAGTGCGGCGGAGCGCCGGCCTCCGGCCCGGCACGAAGTTGGAAAACATCGAACATCCAACGTCGAACGCCGAACATCGAAGTTTTTGTCCGTTCTTATTTAATTCGATGTTCGATGTTGGGTGTTCAGTGTTCGATGTTCCAATCCGAAACCACGCCGGGCCGGAGGCCGGCGCTCCAAGGTTATTTGCTCCCCGGTTTGACGGCGGGAATTGGGGTGAGGTCCGGCGGTCGTTTGCCGGTTGCTTTTCAGGGGGTCACGACCTGGTAGAACCTCCACGGGTAATTGGTGGCCTGCTTGTCGGTGAAGGTGAATACGCCACCGGAAAACGTGGCGTTGGTAAGCACCGACCAGCTGGCCATCGGCAGCGCCAGGTTGGTCGAGGCCAGCATATGATAAGTGGAGCCCCGCGGACCGGTGCCGTTCAATTGGAAGGTGCCGGCGACCGAAGGTCCGCTGCTGGTGATGGCTGGCGGCACGGCGTTGAGTTCATCCAAAGTGATCACCTCCGGAGACTGGTAGATCCGCGTCAGGGTGGCGATTGGCGCACCTTCGATGAAAGATCCGGCCCAAGGCGAGAAGTAGGACCACCAAACACCGAAATCATGCATCCATTCCACATCGGGCACGCCGCCAAACTCGCTCAGCGTGAGCAGCTTGACCCCGTCGAACTGGGATTTGAGATTCTCCCAGTTGGTCGAAAGGGCGTCCGTCGGGTCGGGGGGGTAGGCATCCACGCCGACGATATCGACGACGTCATTGCCCGGGTACCAATCGGGGTCTTCGTTGGTTAAAACCCAGATGAGGTTGTGCAGGTTGTGATAGATGGTCAGCCGGTTGAAGAGCAGACGCCACAGTTGCTTGAAGGGGCCGGAGCCTTTGGCTCCCCACCAGAACCAGCCGCCGGAGGCTTCGTGCAGCGGGCGCCACAGAACCGGAATGTTGTTGGAGGAAACCTTCTTCAACTGCACGGCGATCGCATCGATGTCGCGCAGGAGGAGGGAGTATTCAACGGAATTGGTATTGGCGAGCGCCGCGGCAACATCGAACGTAGTCGAATGGGTGTAAAATCCTCTCCACCACTCGTGGTCCATGGTGTTGATCAAGTTGGTGGGGGCGTTCCAGTGCCAGCACAACCCCAGCACGTGTCCAGCGCTCTGGAGGGCGATATAGCTTTCCGTGTAGTTTGCCGGCATGCCGCCGTACTGCACGCGGCTGGGGGAGTAATCGATCAGATCGCCTTCCACAATCGCCGGTTTGCGTCCGGTCTGCCCCTGGATATAGCTGATCTCGGACGAATCGTGCTGGCCGGCCCAGGTGTGCTGGCCGTAGTCCGACACCAGCGCTTTCATCAGCATCAGCGTGGCGAAGGTGGCTTGAGTATCCACCAACGTGGCCGGCACCGGTGCGGGTGGCGTTGGCGTCGGCACAGGATTAAGATCCCCGCGGTCGATTTCGTACCAGTTCCAGCCGCCGCCGATTTGAAGCGTATTGGCACCCGTCAACACTTCGACCAGACCGGCGTCGAAACTGGCGAAAGCGCTGTTGGATGGAAACATGCCGGAGAATCCGTGCCCATTGATTGAGCCGGCGAATCCCTTTTGACCAAAGGGTGAGCGGAACCGGATGACCAGGTCGTACAGGCCCGGAGTGCCCATGAAACTCCAATTGATCGTGTCGTTGGTGCTCTGGAGGCCCGTGACGTATCCGCCACCGGAATAGCCGGAAACCGACGTCGAAACGTAAGCGTTCCCGGTCAAAGTCCCATTTTCGGCTTCCAACTCCATCGGGGCCGCCGATGCCTCGATGGCGGCGACGGCAAGTATGGCAAGCCGTCCGAGTGCGACCCCGTAGCGCCGGCAACGGGTAGAAACATTTTTGGCAGTAATAAGGCAACTCAATCTTCCACACTTTCTCCTTTTCTTCCGGCCACCACAAACCCTTCCTTGTCCCTTGTTGTGTCTAAATTGCGCCGGAACGGTCCGGCTTATTTGCTGCCCGGCTTGATCGCCGGGATCGCCGCCAAATCCGGCGGCAATTTGTCGGGCTTAAATAGTTCGACCTGGAGCGAAATCAAGCTGGCAAAGGGCACGCCGAAATTCACCGCGCCTTTGGATCGATCTACAATCACGGCGACCCCGGTGACGTGGCCTCCGTGCGCGCGAACAATATCAATCGTCTCCTGGACGCGACCGCCTTTGGTCACCACGTCTTCGATGATAAGGGTTTTTTCGCCGGGCGTAATTTTGAATCCGCGCCGCAACACGAGCTTGCCTTCCTCTTTTTCCGCAAAGATGAACCGCACGCCAAGCTGCCGCGCGACTTCCTGTCCGATGACCAGCCCGCCGAGTGCCGGCGCGATGACGGTGCCGGCGCGGAATTGGCGGACCTTGTCGGCGAGGGCGCTGCCGAGTTTTTCGACGACGGGCATTTGCTGGAGCGCGAGGGCGCATTGAAAGTACTGGCGGCTGTGCAATCCGCTGCGAAGGATGAAATGGCCTTCGAGCAGCGCGCCGGTGTTGCGGAAAATCTGGAGAACTTCGTCTTGTGTCATCGGACGAGTTTCAAGTTTCAGGTCTCAAGTTTCAAGCCGGATTGAGTTGGAGTTCCATCCCGCGCGGCGGGATTGTTCCGCCGGCACGCTGAAGCGTGAACTCCAACGCTTCGTTTCTGCTGGCTTCCGAATCCTGAATTCTGAATTCTGGCCGCGTGCCGAAATGGATTAAATTCATCATCGCCATCCTGCTGCTGCCGGCCTGCGCCGGCGCGGCGCGGGCGTTGTGGCTGGTGCTGTGCGCCAGCGGCAAGGCGGACGTGGTTTGGGTGCCGTTGCTGGCGGGCGCGGCGTGCTGGGGTGTGATTTTTCTGCTGCTGCCCAAACCGATGTGGATTTATGTGTTCGGCCACGAATTGACGCATGTGTTGTGGACGTGGCTTTTCGGCGGACAGGTGAAAAAAATGAAGGTCACTTCCGCCGGCGGCCATGTCGTCGTGAGCAAAACCAATTTTGTCATCACACTGGCGCCGTATTTTTTCCCGTTTTACGCGGCTCTGGTCATTGCCGTGTTCGCCGTCGGCCATTTCTTTTGGGATGGGTGGAATTATCTGGTCTGGTTTCATCTGTTCGTCGGCGCGGCGTACGCGTTTCATGTGACTTTGACGTGGCACGCTTTGAAAACGCGGCAATCGGACATTACGTCGCAGGGCTGGTTGTTTTCGGCGGTGATCATTTTCCTCGGCAACACCGGCTTGTTGCTGTTTGGCTTGCCGTTTTTGACCGCGAAAGTCAGTTTATTCAACGCGTTGGGCTGGTGGCTGGAAAGCTCGGGACAAATTTTTAACTGGCTGGCGCGGCGGTTCGAATAATTCAACCGGAAATTTATCAACAATTCTGTCTTGAATTAAAACGCGAATGGGTTCAATCCTTAAATAAGCAACGTATGGACTTGGGTGATATTTTAAGCAAAGCGCAGATTATTCCCGACTTGCGCGCAACCAATCGCTGGGAGGCGATTGACGAGTTGATTGAGAATCTCGTCGCCACTGGAAAAATCCAGCCCGGCGACCGCGACGCCATCACTGCTGCCGTCAAGAAGCGCGAGACCTCGATGAGCACCGGCATCGGGTTCGGCATCGGCATTCCGCACGCTTCGACCGACCTGATTTACGAAGTGGTCGGCGCGCTGGGCCGCTCGAAGGCGGGCGTCAATTTCGACGCGCTCGACAACCAGCCGGTGAAACTCGTCATGCTTTTTCTCGTGCCCCAGGGCCAGTTCCAGAAACATCTCCACACCCTGGCCAACATCGCCAAATTCCTCCATAAACCCGATTTTCGCCAGGCGCTCGAACAAGCTCCCGACGCCGACGTGATGCTCAACATCATCAAGGAATACGGGAAAAAATGATTCTCCGGAGGGACGAGCTCTGCGAGTCCCCAACCTCAAAGCCTTGTTCAAAGTGGGGCTCGTGTAACTCGCCCCTCCGAAATTTTATCCGTGTTCATCCGTGTCCATCCGTGATTAAATAATTCCTGTGTTACCTCAAAATCAAAGTAACAAAGCGGTTCTTCCGCATATTTTGCTGCAAAATCGCTTGCGCCGCGCCGTGCTTGCCGTTCTGCCGGATGCAGATGTTTCAACCGTCAAGGTTCGCCCGTGTGCAGACCCAAAACACGGCGAATATGCCTGTTCTGCGCTTATTGGAATTGCGAAGCAACGAAAGCTCAAGCCAATGGAGTTCGCGCAAAAAGTCGGGCTTGAATATGGTAAAATCTCAAATTCAGAACCCTCAAATTTTGAGATTGGAATAACGATGGAGTTTTGGCCTCCCGGTTTTTTTAATTTCCGTTTAAGTGATTTTGCCATTGCTGAGCAACTTGATCGCGCCGTTCGCGGTGAGCATTTATTTTTTACCGAAGCCGCGCAGCCGAAAACCATCGTCATTGACTTCAGTTCACCGAACGTGGCCAAGCCGATGCACGTGGGCCACATTCGTTCCACGATCCTCGGAGACAGCCTGGCGCGCACGTTGCGCCTGCTCGGCCACCGCGTCATCACCGACAACCACCTCGGCGATTGGGGCACGCAGTTCGGCAAATTGCTCGTCGGCTGGAAGAAACATCTGGACCCCGCCGCGCTCAAGACCGATCCGATTGCCGAAATGGAGCGGCTTTACAAGCTCGTCAACACCGCGAGCGAAGCCGACGAGAAACTTCTGGAGGCGGCGCGGCAGGAACTCGTCAAACTCCAGGGCGGTGATGAGGAAAACCTGAAAATCTGGCGCGAGATGATTGCGCTGTCGCAAAAGCAGTTCGACACGATTTACGGCCGGCTCGGCGTGAAGTTCGACCACACGCTCGGCGAAAGCTTTTACAATCCCCGCCTGAAACCGCTGGTGGACGAACTCGTCGCCAAAGGCATCGCGCGCGAAAGCGAAGGCGCGATTGCCATTTTCTTCGACGACCTGCCCCAACTCAAGGAACAGCCTGCGCTCATCCGCAAGAGCGACGGCGGATTCAATTACGCCACAACCGACCTCGCCACGTTGGCGTATCGGCTGGAGACCTGGCGGCCGGATGAAATCATTTATGTCACCGACGGACGTCAGCAACTGCATTTCCAGCAGGTTTTTACCGCGTTCCGCAAGTGGCAACGTGCTTCCGGCATCCTGCCGGAAGAACCAACGTCTTCAAGCGGCAACGCCCAGATAAGTGGTGATCTGCCGGCGGGACGCACGGCAGCACGTTCTTTGAAGCTGGCGCACGTCTGGTTCGGCTCGATTCTCGGCGAAGACGGCAAGCCGTTCAAAACCCGCAGCGGCGAGACGGTGAAGCTGGCCGACCTGCTCGACGAAGCGGAGGAGCGGGCTCTCAAAATCGTTTCCGAAAAGAACCCGGATTTGCCGGAGGCGCAACGCCGCGAGATTGCGCGGGTCGTCGGGTTGGGCGCCGTGAAATACGCCGACCTGCTGCCGAACCGCCAGAGTGATTACGTTTTTAGTTGGGACAAAATGCTCGCGCTGCAAGGCAACACCGCGCCGTATCTGCAATATGCCTACACCCGGATCAAAAGCATTTTCCGGAAGACGGGGGAAACCTCGAACATCGAATATCGAACCTCGAACATCGAATTGACCGCCGGGGAAGAAATTGCGCTGGCCAGGCATCTGTTGAATTTCGGACTGACGCTGGAAGCGGTGGCGGAGGAATACCGTCCGAACTTTTTGTGCAATTATCTCTACGAACTGGCCGGCAAGTTCACGTCGTTCTACGAAAATTGTCCGGTGCTCAAAGCCGGCGACGCCACGCGCGCCAGCCGGCTGGCGTTGTGCGACCTGACCGCTCGGGTTTTGAAGCAGGGTCTGGACGTTCTCGGCATCGAAACCGTCGAGCAGATGTAAGCGGAAAGCCTTTTCCGGCTTCAAACATTTTGGGGAACGATTAATTTCACCAACGGAAAGTAAGTTTTAATCCGGTCGGGATCGCGCGTCACCAATTTCATTCCTTCCGCCTCCGCGTGCGCGCCGATGAAAAAATCCGGCTGCGGTATTTTGGGAATGTTGGGCAGCGTTTTGTCTCTGCGCGCGAGATGCCGTGCGTAGGCTCTGGCGGCGGGTGCGGCGGCGGAAACGGGCAACGGCAGCATTTCCATGCCCCAGCCGCGCAACCGTTCGGCGACCGCTTCGGGATTTTCGACAAGCACGCTCACTTCGGCCAGCACGACGACGTTGACCGCCGCGCCCCCGGTCGATCCGAAACGTTTTATCTGCTCGATGGCCCAAACGTGCCAGCCCGAATTTTTGTCGCGCGCGTCAATGATGACCGACGAATCAAACAGTGTCATGGCTCGCGGGTGAGTTTGCGCAATTCATCATAGCTGACGTTGAACTTCAGCGGACTGTTTTCAATCGCCCGCCCGATCTCCGCCGCCGTCATCCGCTTTTGGGGTTTGGGCGGCTCGATGCGGCGCAGCACAATCAGGTCGCGCGTCAGCGTTTCCGGGTGATAAACGTCGCGCGGCCGGACGGCGGGAATGCGGATCCGCTTTTTGGCGTCGGCGCGAAGGGTTATCACGGTGGGAATTTCCCACAAAGGCGGCGATGAAGCAAGTTCTTTGTCATTGATCGTAGCGGCGTGTCGGTAGATCGCCGCTTTTTTAGGAATTAAAATGCGCCTCTTTGCCGGGGGCCGCCATGGGCTTTGCGGCCTGACCGCTCGGGTTTTGAAGCAAGGTCTGGACATTCTCGGCATCGAAACCGTCGAGCAGATGTAGGCGTTGGGGCTATGCCATCCGCCCGTGAATAACTTGTGAATAGTTTTTCCCTGCTTTTTTCTTGACTTTGTTGCGTTTTTTCCTGATTATGCGCTAGCTTTTTTAAGCGGCTTTCCAAACCAAAAGTCGCTTGAAAAAGCAGTATGCAGAAAGGGAACCCTTATGAAAAATTCTGTTAAACGTTTGTTATCTGTTTTTTTGCCAAGTGTGATTTTGGCCGCTTCCCCTCTTGGGTCTCAAGCGACTGTTGTTTTCTATGATGATTTCAACAGCTATGTAAACGGCAACTTGGCGGGCTTAACAGCGAACGCCGTTGGTCAGGGGACTTGGGCGCAAACCAGCACTTCTGCGACCGCGCCCGTTCAAGTTAACAATGGCACGGTTGTTTTGTTCACCGGGCAGGATGTTTATGCTCCCCTGACTTCGCCAATTTCCATTACGGACGGTTCGACTTTTTACATTGGAGCGACTGTGGATTTAACTGCCGCCCAAGCTACTGGTGATTATTTCCTGCATTGGACTCCCATTGTCGGCAGCTCGACCATTTTCCCGGAACGTCTTTTTGTCAAGTCCTCGGGTGCCGGTTTTGTTTTTGGTTACGATGCGTCGTCTGGAGGCACGGTTAATTATAGCCCGACCGTGTTAAACTTTGGCACTTCATATCGTGTCGTCCTCGCTTATACCGGTGTTACTGGGACGTTGAATGATACTTTCGCCCTTTATGTCAACCCAATAGACACTTCGGTAGAAGGTAATAATACCGCTTATTTGACGAGTGGTTATGTGGGCACTGGCGCCGAGTCAACCACGGTTGCGGGGATCAACCTGCGCCAAGGCGGAGCTACCAGTGCTCCTTCGGTAATTCTTGACAACTTGACTGTGGCAACCCTCTTCAGTGACGCGGCTCCAGCGGCTCCTGTTCCAGAACCTTCATCTGTCGCAATTATCGTCATGGGTGGTTTTGCCGGTCTTGTTGCCCTCCGGCGAAAACGCTAATTTCCCATTCTTTAAAAACAAAAAAGAGCCGGTGCCCCCGGATCTTTTCTTTTTCACCTTTTTTCTCCGTTGGGAAAATGTGCGATTTTTCCCCGCGGGTCCAGGCTGCTTTACCACTTCTGTCCCTTAAATCGGGATTGATACTTTTTTTTCCACAGGTCTTTCTCTCCTGTGTAGTAGTTGTCCACAAACTCGCAAACGTCCCGAAAATCCAGCGTCTCCTCGTAGATTCGCTTAAAGCAATCCAATGCTTCTTCGTGCTTGCCTTGCAGAAAGAGATCACGTCCTTCAGCGGAAAGTTTCTCAATCGCAAAGAAATCCAGTTTCCCGGGCTTTTCCTTGCGTTTTTGGGCTTTGGTCCTAAACCACTTTGTCGTGGTTGTTCTTTTCAACAAAACCTCACTCGCTTACTTCAACTCAACCGCATGGGCATGACGACGTAGAGGAACGGGCCGTTGATCTTGAGGACGCCGGGGCTAAGCTCGTCAATCAACTCGAAGAACACCTCGTCCTCGCCCAGCGCGTTGAGCGCGTCAATGAGGTACCGCGGATTGAAGGCGATGGCCATTTCCTTGCCCTTGTAGTTCACCGCCAGCGTTTCGCGCGCCTCGCCGACTTCCGGCGAATTGGCGGTGATGGCGAGGTTGTTCTTGCCGAAGGTGAGCTTGACGGAATTGGCCTTCTCGCTGGTCATGATTTCGGCGCGGCGCAGGGCTTGCAGAAACTCCTCGCGACTGAGCGGCACGCGCTCCTTTACCTCGGCGGGTATGACCTGGCGGTAGTTTGGGTAATTGCCCTCGATCAACTTCGTGATGACGAGCACGGAAAATCCCTTGTCATCCTTGAGCGCGAATGACGCCTGATTCTCACCGAACTTGATTTCCACGTCGCCCTTTTCCTGGAGCAGGCGGTTTAATTCGTTCACCGCCTTGGCCGGCACGATGAATTCACCGCTGCTTTTCTCGGCAATGTCCACTTCCTCGTCCACCAGCGCGAGCCGGCGGCCGTCCGTGGCGACCATGGTCATCTTGTGGTCTTTCAGACTGATGAAAATGCCGTTGAGCACGTAACGCGATTCGTCGGTGGACACGGCAAACGAGGTTTTGCGCATCATCGCCTTCACGGTTTCCTGCGGCAGGGAAACCTTTTTGTCGTCCTTGAACTTGGGCAGTGGCGGAAATTCATCCGCATTCAAGCCGTGAATTTTATAAAAGGAGGAATTACACCGGATGCTGGTGATGTTTTTATCGTCGGTCTCGATGTCAATTTCATTACCACCCAATTCCCGGACGATGCCGAAAAGCTTTTTCACCGGCACCGTTGTGCTGCCGCCTTTTTTCACCTTGGCTTCGACCTTGCAAGCGACCGTCACATCCAGATCCGTCGCGGTGAATTCCACAAATTCCCCCTCGGCACGCAACAACACGTTGGAGAGGATGGGCAATGTTGTGCGTGTGCTGACGACATTCTGGACAGCTTGCAAGCCGGTGAGAATTTGATCCTTGGAGATGGTGAGGTTCATGCGCGGTTAATAGTAATCTTCTTTCTTTATAAATCTCTTATTATTAAAGGCTGTGAATAAGGCAAACAACCTTGAATGTCAAGGCAGCCACTGGGTTTTGTAAAGAAAAGAAAACTGGTTTCGCCGGCGGGAAGAAAAATAAAGTCGTCTTTGTCGGAGTTCTTCACCAAGTCACCTATCCATTCACAAGCGTTGCGCACTTTATTTTCTGAGTTGTGCGCGCCGGATAACCTCCGGCAGCACCTTGCCCACAAAATCAACTTCCGCTCTGGTTGAATCGCGGCCCAAGGAAAAACGCACCAGTGAATTCGCCCGCTCGGGTTTTCCCAGCGCTTTTATCACCTGCGACGGTTCCAGCGAACCAGCCGAGCACGCCGACCCGCTTGATGCGCAAACACCTTCCACGTCCAATCCCGCCAAAAGGGCGATGCTGTCCGTGCCGCGAACGACAAAAGCAACCGTGTTGGCCAGCCGAAGTTTGCGCGAACCAACCAATTCCGCGCCTTCAATCTTAACCACCGCCTCGGCCAAACCGGCAGCCAGCGGTTCCAATTTGGCCCGTTCGAAGACCGGCGGTTTCACAAACTTTTCCATGGCCCCGACCAAGCCAATGATTCCGGCCAGATTTTCTGTTCCCGCCCGCCGCTCGTTTTCATGTCCGCCACCGAAAGCGACCGGGTCGGGATGCAGCGGCGACTTAATGTAGAGCAGGCCGGCGCCCTTCGGCCCGTGGAATTTGTGGGCGCAGACCGAAACCAGGTCCGCGTTGAACTGGCCGGCGTTTTTAAACGGTTCCTTGCCGAACCACTGCACCGCGTCCGTGTGGAAAACCACCCCGCGCTCACGGCAAACCGCGCCGAGGTCGGCGACCGGCTGGATCGTCCCGATTTCATTGTTCGCCGCCATGATGGAGACCAGCACCGTGTCCGGCCGGATGGCCTGTTTCAAATCTTCCGGCGAAACCCGGCCTTCCGGGTCCACTGGCAGCCGCGTGACCTCGAAACCTTCCTTTTTTTCGAGGTAATCGAAACAATGGAGCACTGCATGATGTTCGATGGCGGAGGTAATGAGGTGTTTTCCCTTCGATTTGAGCAGGCGGGCCGCGCCGAAAATAGCCAGGTTGTTGCTCTCCGTGCCGCCGCTGGTGAAAATAACCTCACTTGGCTTGGCACCAAGGAATTTGGCCGCGCGATCGCGCGCGTCGTCGAGCGCCGCCCGGGCGCGCTGGCCGACGTGATGCACGGACGATGGGTTGCCCCAAATCTCGCCGAGAACCGGCAGCATCGCCTCGCGCACTGCCGGGTCGAGTGGTGTCGTGGCGTTGTAATCGAAGTAAATCGTCCGTGGCATCGGCCTATTTTGCGACAATTCGCGGCGGGGCGACGAGTTAAAAAGTTCGCCTCCGCAGCAATCTCAAGCTACAAAATTGGGGACGCGCAGCAGCGTGTCCCTGCCGCGTGTTGGTAGGGCGGTGCTGCTGCGCCGCCCAATTTAACAAATGAAGCCATGAGCACGCGGGTCAAAATTTGCGGCATCACGAATCTGGCCGACGCGCAAGCCGCCGTTGAGGCGGGCGCGGACGCGCTGGGATTCAATTTCTACGAGAAAAGCCCGCGTTTCCTGGCCGTTTCCGCGGCCGCCAAAATTTCAAAACAACTGCCGCCGTTCATCATGCGCGTCGGCGTTTTTGTGAACGCGCCGGAGGAATTGGTCACGCGCGCCATCGGGGAATGCGGCCTGGGCCTGCTCCAGTTTCACGGAGATGAACCGCCGGAATTTTGCACGCGGTTCGGTCTGATGAGCATGAAAGCCTTCCGCATCCGCGACGCCGAATCGCTGAAGGAGCTGCCGAAATACCCCACCGAGGCCTGGCTGCTCGACGCTTACTCAGCCGAAAGCCTCGGCGGCACGGGTGAAAAATTCAATTGGGATCTGGCCGTCGAGGCGCAAAAATTCGGCAAACCGGTTTTTCTCGCCGGCGGATTGACGCCGGGAAATGTCGCTGCCGCCGTACGAAAGGTGCAGCCGTTCGGCGTAGACGTTTCCAGCGGGGTGGAAATGTCGTTTGGGAAAAAGGACCACGCCAAGGTGCGCGCGTTCATCGCAAACGTCCGCCAGGCGGAGCGAAAATGAAACGCATCGCCGTCTATTGCGGCTCGAACAAGGGCACCCGCGCCGCCTATGCCGGGGCGGCGGAAAACCTCGGACGCCAGCTGGCCAAACGCGGAATCGAACTGGTTTATGGCGGCGGTTGCGTCGGGCTGATGGGCGTTCTGGCGGACGCCGTGCTTCAAAACGGCGGACACGTCATCGGCGTGATCCCGGAGAAACTCGTCATCAAGGAAGTGGTGCATGAAAAACTGCCCGACCTGCGCGTGGTGAAAAACATGCATGAGCGCAAGGCGCTGATCGCCGAGTTATCCGACGGTTTCATCGCGCTGCCCGGCGGCTACGGCACCTGCGAGGAATTTTGCGAAGTGCTGGCGTGGAGCCAGCTTGGTTATCACCAAAAACCATTCGGGCTGCTGGACGTGGCGGGCTTTTATCGCCCCCTGCTGCAATTTTTTGATCACGCCGTTGCCGAAGGCTTCATCCGCCCCGTCCACCGCGAACTGGTGCTGGTGGAGGAAGATGCCGGGAAATTATTGCGCCGTCTGGAAGCATTTCAACCGCCGCAGGAGGTAAAATGGGTTCGATAAAACCTTCAGGTTACGGCGACCGCAGCCGGTAAAATCGCAGCGGGACATTCGTCGCCTGCGTGTCGGAGAATTGGAACAGGTTGTTGGAAAGCAGCGTGGCCGGCCCCAGCACCGTCCAATTGGACGCCGGCAGTAACACATTAGTGGCCGCCAAAACGGTGTACCCCACGTTTGAACTGCCGGTGAATTGAATCGCGAACTGTCCCGGCGCGGTTTGGATCAGGCCGGAGATGGAGCGGGGCACGTCCAGTGTCACAAAATTGGTGCCGGCGGCCATGGCCGCGCCGTAGGTGTTCGTGGCTGTCACCAGATAATAATACAACGTGCCGGACAGCAGGCCGGAGAGCGTGTTGCTGACGGCCACCGCGCCGGTTCCGCTGCCGATGTTGGTCGTCGAAGTCACGTTGCCCAAATTGGTGGTGGTGCCCCATAGAAACCAGGCTTTCGTTGCGGCCCCGTTTGGATAAACACTGCCGTTCAGCGTGGCGCTGTTCGTCGTGATGCCGGTGGCGGCCAGCGTGACGGTGGTGGGCGGCGGCAGGATTGTCAGTGTGGCGGTGGATTGTCCGCCCAGACCGGCGCCGCCGGCCGGCGCGCTCAACGCCAGATTGACGGTCAGGTTCGTCGAGGGCTGATTGTTGTCCAGGATGGAAACCGTGAAACTTTTTGATGCGCTTTCGCCGTTCGTCCAGTTCAGCGTGCCGGAAGCGTCGAGATAATTCGTCCCGCTTGCGGCCGTCCCGCCGGCCACGGTGGCGTAGGCCACGGAAATGGAGCCGTTCGTCCCGTCCATCCGGTTCACCGTGATGGTCGCCGTTCCGCCGTTTTTCAAAACGGAGTAGGCGGGCGCGCTGAACGCGACCGAGCCTGCGAACAAACCGAAAACAGAAACTGAGTTTGAGCAGCCCACAAAAACCTTCCCGTCGGCGACCGTCGGCACGGCGAACTTGACGCCGGCGCCCAGCAGGTCGCGGTTCCCCGACGCCTGGCTGCTGTTGTAAAGTTCGGTCGTGAAATTCGTGGCATTGCACGCGACCAGCACACCGGGGTTGCCAGGGGTCGAAGGCATTTGGATGGCCCAGACGATGCCGTTGTTGGTGCCGCTGGCGGAGATGCTCGGCGTCGCTCCCGGAAAATTGTATGTCCGGTTTTTGTTGGTCAGGACATTGAGGCCCGACATGAGGCCGTTGGTGAGGGGGATGGCCTTCATGTTATCACCGGTGCCCGCGTAATAAAACCGGCTGTTAAAACAGGCTGGCGTGTCGAACGAGCCCTTGATTTTGCCGAGGTTGGTTTGCACGACAAAATCAAAGACGTTGGTCGAATCAAAATGATTGTTTCCCGTTGTCATCTGGTCGCGGTTGATCAAATAAATCTGTCCCTGCTTGCCCGCGCCAAGCAGCAGGTGCGGAAATGCCCCCGGCTGGTCGGGCAGCAACAGCAACCCGCCGGAGCCGAGATCGGTGTCGTTGGCCTGCAGGGTGAACTGGTTCCACGGGGTGAAATAATCCGCGACCGCCAGTCCGTTCGTCGTTGAAAGTTTCATGAAACTGTCGCCGTATTCCGTTCTTCCGGAATTGTTCGTCACGTTGAAAATCCCGTTGCCCACTTCAAAGAACAGGTTGTTGTTGTCGTCCACGGACAATCCGCCGCCGCCCATCCAGAGGCCGCCTTCGCCCGCGTTCGCGCCATAGGCGGCCACCGTGCTGTTCGGCGTTGTGTTGAAAACGTAGTTGGTCAGTTGCGCCAGATTGGTCGTGCTGAACCCGAGGATCCAGCCGTGATACGGGTCGGTGTCCGCGTAACCGGCAAACGCGAGATACACAATGCCATTGGCCAGAGTCAGTGCGCACCGTTGAAGTTGCTGCTGCGCATTGAAGATGGACCGGCCGCTCGTGCTGCCGACCCCGACGCCCGGAACGCTGGCGCTGACCAATACCGGACTGTTCGGCCGCTCCGTGCCATTCGTGATGTTCAACGCGTGGATTGTGTGAAAGTAATTTGTCACCCCGCCGCCGACCACACCGGTGAACGCATCCACGTAAAGCGTCCCGGAAACCGGGTCAATGACCGGCGTGCCGGTGATGCCCACTTCCGGTATGATGTCCGTGTAGGCGTTGTTGTTGTAACGGGTCCCAAAATTTCTATTCGTGAACGTCCCCGGTATGGTCGTCACCGCCGCCGGGCCGAGGTTCGTCTTCCAGAGCAGCCCGCCCGCCGCGGCCGGGGTTTCCGCATCGAATGCATAGACCGTGTTGTGTTCCGTGGCGATGAACAGGACGTTGTGCCTGCCCGACCCCGGAATCACCACGCCCGGCACATACAACGGCTGCGCATAGACGCAGCCATCCACCGCGTTGGTGAAAAGCCTGCCGAACGACGTCGAGTTGACGTTCGTCAGGGTCAAAAGCGTCTCGTTGGCGTTCAGGCCTGTGCGGTGGTTGTCATTGTGATAGGTCCAGACGCTGACCTGCGCCCCGGCGGGTGTGAACACCGCCGGAACAAGCCCGCAACCGGCTATGAGAAGAAAAACTAAACGACGCAAGTGCATTCCTAATTATAAACCTAAGGCAGGAGGATTAATGTGACAAGGATAATTTATCTTTGCGCCCCTCGCGCCTTTGCGTGAAAATGAAACCATGAGCGCAGTTGCCAAATCCAATTTGCCCGACGCCCAAGGCCATTTCGGTTCCTACGGCGGACGGTTCGTGCCGGAGACGTTGATGCATCCGTTGCAGGAACTGGAGGACGAATACTTGCGGGCGCAAAAAGACCCGAAGTTCAAGCGCGAGTTAAATTATTACCTGAAGGAATTTTGCGGACGCCCCACGCCGCTTTACTTTGCCGAACGGCTTACCAAAGAACTCGGTGGCGCGAAGATTTATCTCAAGCGCGAGGATCTGCTCCACACCGGCGCGCACAAAATCAACAACGCCATCGGCCAGATCCTCCTAGCGAAACGCATGGGCAAGACCCGCGTCATCGCCGAGACCGGCGCCGGCCAGCACGGCGTCGCCACCGCCACCGTCGCCGCCATGTTCGGATTGAAATGCGTGGTTTACATGGGCGCGGTGGATTGCGAACGGCAGGCGCTCAACGTCTATCGCATGAAAATGCTCGGCGCCGACGTCGTGTCCGTGAAGGCCGGCCAGCAGACGCTCAAGGAAGCCATCAACGAAGCCATGCGCGACTGGGTCACGAACATCCGCACGACGCATTACATCCTCGGCACGGTCTATGGCGCGCATCCGTATCCGCTCATGGTCCGAAATTTCCAGCGCGTCATCGGCGACGAAGCGCGCCGGCAGATTTTGGCAAAGGAAAAACGCCTGCCCGACCTGCTCCTCGCCTGTGTCGGCGGCGGCTCGAACGCCATGGGACTGTTTTATCCGTTCCTCAAGGACAAATCCGTGAAGATGGTGGGCGTGGAGGCGGGCGGTCGTGGCATCAAACCCAACCAGCACGCGGCGCGGTTTCATGGCGGCTCGCTCGGCGTGTTGCAGGGCACGCGCAGTTATATTTTGCAGGACAAAAACGGGCAGATTCAGCTCACGCACAGCGTCAGCGCCGGACTGGATTACGCCGCCGTAGGCCCGGAACACGCGTGGTTGCACGACCAGAAACGCGTGGAATACACCTACATCAAGGACGACGCGGCATTGGCGGCATTCATGAAGCTGGCGCGGGTCGAGGGAATCATCCCCGCGCTGGAAAGCGCGCACGCGATTGCCGAAGTCATCAAACGTGCGCCGAAAATGGGCAGGAAAAAGCTCATCATCGTGAACCTGAGCGGCCGCGGTGACAAAGACGTGGCGCAGGTGGCGGAAAAGGTGAGCTTGCAGACACCGAAATGATCTCAACGCAGAGGCGCAAAGGCGCGGAGAAAAGATCATGGCAAATCCAGAGCATCTAAAAATTCTCCGACAAGGAGTTGAGGCTTGGAACGAATGGAGAGACAAGAGTCCAAAGGTCTAACCACAACTTTCGGGAATAGATTTACGAGAATTCAAATTTCATGGCTACGATTTGCGCAAAGTTCAATTAGTAGGAACAAAACTCCAAGGAGCAGATTTCTGTCAGGAAAGAATACACACGCAGATTGCATGATATATCAACGATCCACGACTTGCAGGGTCTTTGGTTTGCTTTGGGCCTGATTCTGCGGTTGATAGTATTCGTAAACCGCGCTCGGCGGCGTCTGGACCCGCAACGGATATTTTGCGCGGAGCACGTACTCGAACTGGAATGAGGTGGTCTCTGACAATTCGCGCAGATAAAGGATGACTTGGTTGCCGGTCACCTCGAACTTGGCAATCCGGCCCTGAGCCTGCATCGCTTCAAATGCCGATGCATCCACGTCGAACCCCGGCGGAATGCCGAGATCCACGATGGCCATGTTGATCCCCCGGCCGGTGTGGTTTTTCACGGTAACGGCGCACTGGAACCGGTCGTTTACCGCCAAGGTGGTGCGGTCGTATTGGAGATCGATTTGGCGGGGTGCGGTTGCGGCAACAATCGAACGGGCGGGGAGCCAGTATGCGCCGGTGATTTGGATGGGCAGTTCACCGTCGGGCGACTGGCGTAATTCGAGCCGATTGTCTCCTGCCTGAAGATGTCCGGTCAGGTCAATCTGTTTCATCACGTCGCTGTTGCCCTGGTTGATTCGGAACGTTTCGATGTTCGCGCCGTTCAGCATGACCGTGACGTGGATTCAAATTGCTGACCCAGCGAAGCGGAGGTTCCCTGGATCAGGGCGCGCATCGCCAGGATGGTGGCCTGCGTGGAACCCCACGTGCCGTTCCCGGTCTTGTGCTTCGAAAGCCAGGTCAACGCCTGTTTTACTGATTCGGGCCAGACATTCGCCTTGATCATGGCCATGGCGGACAGGGCGGTGGTTTCCACATCCATGATTCCACGCGGTTCTGGCAGGAGGACTTGGACTCGGTCATGCAGGTCTTTCACAGCACAAAAGATTTGGATAACGCGCGCGAAGTCTGCCCCGTGTGCCGCCACGACGAACTGGTCGAAGGCCAAGTGCGAAGCACCGGGCTTAATTATTTCACTCCCAAGAAATCAAAGTTCTGGACGCTCAAAGACAGTTTTGTGGAAACGAAGGTGAAGATGTGCACGCGCTGTGGCGCGATTATTTGGTTTGGGGACGTTGTCAAACTAGCGGCATTACGAACGGAAAGTCAGCCCAAAGAGACAAACATTGCTGCTTCAAGCGAAGGAGAGAAACCATAGCCCTTCGAAAAAGTGGCGCGTCCGGCAGGACTCGAACCTGCAACCTTCTGATCCGAAGTCAGAAGCTCTATCCAATTGAGCTACGGACGCATAGGGGGGCATTGTGCCGGTTTTGCGGCGGCAATAAAGCGGATTCGCGCGCCGGTTGACTTGGCGGGCGGGTTTGTTAGCGTGACGCCGCACCATGGCGATAAAGCCGTTCTCACGTCTCGTTAAGGTTTTGACCGGCGTTTACTCCGGCGGGGAAGTCGAACTCAGCCGGCTCGAACGGTTCGCGCACTTTTGCGCACTCGTCATCAGAAGTTTCGTGCGCAACCGCTGCCTCGTCCACGCGTCCGCGTTGTCCTATACGACGCTGTTGGCGCTCATCCCGTTGCTCGCGGTGGCCATCAGCGTCACCAGCAGCCTGCTCAAAAACGAAGGCGAGGAAAAAATCTACCAGGCGATTGACAAATTGGTCTCCAACGTCATGCCGCCCGCAACGCTCAACACCAACGGCCAGGCGGTTTCACTCAATCTTAGTCCCGGCATATCGGTGGCATTGACACCGGCCAATGCCGGCGCGGAAACCAATGTTGTCGCGGCCGGCGCGGGCGATTCCGGCGGCGACACGCGGGTGGCCGTCGCGCAAAAGGAAGCCGCCCAATATATTGATAATTTCATCCAGAAAACTCGCAGCGGCCCGCTCGGCGTGGCCGGAACGGTCTTGCTGATCTTCGTGGTTTTCTCCCTGCTCGGCCGGATTGAGGAGACCATGAACGACGTCTGGGGCGTCACCCGCAGCCGGAGCTGGCTGGTCCGCATCGAACACTACTGGTTTGCCATCGGACTGGTGCCAACGTTGCTGATCGCCGGCCTGATTCTCGCCACGGGTCCACGGTTCGCCGGCGTGCGGCACTTCGTCGAATCCATGCCGCTGATAAGTGGAGTGGTCTTTAAATTCCTCCCGATGATCCTGCTATGGCTGGCGTTCGCAGCCTTCTATAAAATCATGCCGAACACCCGGGTCCACTTCAACGCGGCGCTGGTCGGTGGCTTCGTGGGCGGTTTGCTCTGGTACTTGAACAACCTCTTTGGCTTTCTCTACGTTTCCCGCTTCGTTTCCAACAGTAAAATTTACGGCAGCCTCGGCCTCGTGCCCGTGTTCATGATCGGACTTTATTTTTCATGGCTGATTTTGCTCTTCGGCGCACAGGTCGCCTACGCGTTCCAAAACCGCCACGCATATCTGCAGGACAAACTCGCCGAAAACGTGAACCAGCGCGGACGTGAATTCATCGCGCTACGGCTGATGACGTGCATCGGGCAACGCTTTCAACTTGGTCTGCCATCGGTCACCATCCAGGAAATTTCCGCCGAACTGGGCATTCCCACCAAGCTGACGCAACAGGTTTTGCAAACGCTCCTTGCCGCGCGGCTCGTCACGGAAATCGCCGGCGCCGAACCCGCCTATGCGCCCGCGCGTCCGCTGGATTCGATGAATGCCCACCACGTTCTTCACGCCATGCGCACGGGCGGCGGACAGGAATTGCTCCTGCGCGACGAGCCGGCGCGAGCGGAAGTTTACGGCGAATTTGCGCGCATCGAGGAAGCTGAGCGGCAGGCCGCCGCGTCCGTGACGATGCTTGCGCTGGTCAATCGCGCCCAAGCCCGGCTCGAAATCGCCGCGCCACCAACCACTGAGTCTTCATCGTCCTCGTCGCCTGCCGCGGCGAAGCACAGCGAAGACGGGTTGTCCTCGTTCTCGAAAAGTGACGAACCGCCGGGGACGAAGGACGAGGATGAAGCCAAAGAGCCGTCGGGCGTAATTGAAGAGGTTCACACTGCTGCGAAGTCTCCCGATATCGAAGCGCCGCAACAACCAATCTCTGCTAAAGGAGCAAAGTCGGTGGCCGACTCGAATATTGCGCCGATTTCGCCAACCGCAACATCTTCAACCGACGCCAACGAAAGTTTTCCCTTGTGATCATTGGCGTTCCCAAGGAAATCAAAGCGCAGGAATATCGCGATTGACCAGGGCGGCTGCGCGGAAACTTCACACCCGACCACGCATCACGATCCGGTTTTCGTGGAGGAAGGCGTGACGCATTATTGCGTGGCGAACATGCCCGGCGCCTTTGCCCGCACCGCCACGCAGGCGCTCACGAACGTGACGTATCGCTACATCGAATCACTCGCCGACACGGCCTGGCCGAGGCCTGCCGCCTGCACCCGGCGCTGCTCGGCGGCATCAACGTGATGAACGGCAAACTCACGTGCCCGGCCGTCGCCGGGCGCATGGCATGAAGTGGGAGAAGCCGCAACTGTAGAGCTGCCCTTTCTATTTGCAGTGAAGATGCATGACAAAACTTTGTCGCATATGCGACAAAGTTTTGTTAACCACCACGCTTTAAATGAGTTAGATTGTGCCTTGCGCGTCGTAACGCGCTTCCGACAGATTACCGCTTCGCAATAAACTTTTTGAGCCGGTTCATCGCTTCCTTGAGATTGTCCATGCTGGTTGCGTAGGCGCAGCGAATGAAGCCTTCGCCGCATTCGCCGAAAGCGGTGCCCGGCACCGCGGCCACTTTTTCCTCGTGCAGCAGCTTCATCGCAAAGTCCTTCGACTTCATGCCGAATTTGGCCACGCTGGGGAATGCATAAAACGCGCCGAGCGGACGGTGACATTCAATGCCCATGTCCGCAAACGCCGCGGCAATGAAATTCCGCCGGCGACGATACTCATCCACCATCTCGCCGATGTCCGATTCCGGCCGGGCCAAAGCCTCAATGGCGGCCTTCTGGCCCATGGAAGAGGCGCAGAGCATCGTGTATTGATGAATTTTTATCATCGCCTCGATCAGCTCCGCCGGGCCGCAGGCGTAGCCGAGACGGAAACCGGTCATCGCCCACGCCTTCGAAAAACCGTGCAGGAAAATCGTGCGGTCGCGCAGGCCGGGCAGGCTCACGATGCTCGTATGCGATGAATCGTAGGTCAGCTCGCCATAAATTTCATCGGTGATGACGATGAGATCGCGCTCGCGGGCGAACGCAGCGATGTCCTCCAAATCCTGCCGGCCCATGATGGCGCCGGTGGGATTGTTCGGGAAATTCAGCATCAACACCTTCGTTTTGGGCGTGACCCTGGCCTCCAGCATCGCGCGCGTGAGGCGGAATCCGTTCTCCGGCTTCGTCTCGACGGCCACCGGCACACCCTGCGCGAACAGGATGGTGGCACGATACGACACATAGCAGGGTTCGTGATAAAGCACTTCGTCGCCGGGAGTGACGAGCGCACGCAACGCCAGGTCGAGCGCCTCGCTGACACCGACGGTGACGAGGATTTCATTTTCCGGGTTGTATTCCGCGCCGAATTTTTTGACGACGTATTTGGCCAGCGCCTGGCGGAGTTCGAGATAGCCGTAATTGCTGGTGTAATGCGTCACGCCGCGTTCGAGCGCAAATATCGTGGATTCCCGCACGTGCCAGGGCGTGTCAAAGTCCGGCTCGCCGATGCCCAGGCTGATCACGTCCTTCATCGTGCTGACGATGTCGAAGAAGTCGCGGATGCCCGAGCGCGGGATGTCGCGCACCGTCGCGTTGATGCGGTTACGGAGCGACACTGAGTCTTTCTTCTGCATGGTCGGATTCCATCAACACGCCGAGGCGCTTGTAGGTTTTGAGCATGAAATGGGTGGACGTGGAGAGCACACCTTCGAGCGGCGACAGCCGTTCGCTGACGAACGCGGCCACTTCGCGCAGGTTGCGGCCCTCAATGAACAACAGCACGTCGTAGGTGCCGCTCATGAGATACGCCGAGCGCACTTCGGGAAAACGGCTGATGCGTGCGGCGACGGTGTTGAACCCGCCTTCGCGCTGGGGCGATATCTTGACCTCGATGACGGCCGTGACCGTGTCAAGACCGAGCTGGTCCTCGTTCAGGATGGCCTGGTAACCGCGGATGACGCCGCGCTTTTCGTAATCGGCGATGCGCCGGTTCACCTCCGCGACGGGGAGTTTCAGCATCTTGGCGATGTTTTCGCGCGACTCGGTCGCATTGGCCTGCAAAATTTTCAACAGTTCATCCATAATTCACCTCGGGGTGAGACGGACGGCAAAGTAGCGGCTAAGGAGGGATTGGTCGAGCGAGAATGCAACCGTTTGTAGTCCCGTCCAAAGCCAGCCGGATTAACGGCTCTGCACCGGCAGACCCGAAAGTTGTTATGGCAGGGAACTGATGCCATTTTGACGCCTGATTGCGTCAATCCTGTGACGCCAGCTTTTGCAACGCTGGTTTTTCGCGCAGGCGCAACATCAGGTAATACACCGTCGGCGTGGCGACGAGCGACAACAGCACGGAGATGCACAGCGCGCCGATCACCGCGATGGCCAGCGGTCGCAGCATTTCCGCGCCGCTGCCGATGCCCCAGGCCAGCGGCAACATGCCCAGCGCCGCCGCCGCCGAAGTCATCAGCACCGGACGCAAACGGCGGTGGCCGGAGCGGACTAAAGCTTCTTCCAGGTTGACCCCTTCGCTTCGCAAGTGTTCGACGAAATCAAGCATCAGAATGCCGTTTTTCGCCACGATGCCGACGCCGATGATGGCGCCGAGGAAGGAGACGATGTTCAGGGTAATGCCCGTAATCCACAATGCCGCCACCGTGCCGAACAGCGCCAGCAACGCGCCAAACACGATGGCCACCGGCTCGTAAAATGAGCGGAATTCAATCAACAAAACGGTGAAGACCAGAAACACCGCCATCAACAGCACCAGCAGCAGATTGTGGAAAGATTCCTGTTGCTGCTGGTAAAGGCCGCCGTATTCCACCGTGCCGGGTGGCAGCCATTTGTCCGCGCTCAACTTGGCGCGGATTTCCGCCATGGCGCTGCCGAGGTCGCGGCCTTCGAGCCGCGCGGTGATCGCCACGTCCTGCCGCAAATCTTCGCGGCGCAGTTCAAACTGGCCGGGTTCCACGGCGATGTCCGCCAGTTGCGAAAGTTTGATCACGTTGCCGTTGGGCCCGCGCAATGGCAATTCGCGCAACGCGGCAAGCCGGCCAATCTTCGACGGGTCAACCAGCACGCGGATGTTGACCACACGGTCGCCTTCCAGCACGGACGAAGCAGTCTGCCCCAGCATCGCGGTGTTCACGGCGGCGGCCACGTCATCGGCGCCAAAGCCAAACCGCGCGGCGTCGGCGGGACGCACGCGCAGATTGATGGACGGACCGGTCTCCACCAAACCATCGAAGGCATCCACCACGCCGGGCACGGTAAGGATTTCGGCCTTCACGCGCGGCGCGGCCTGTTTGAGCCATTCCAGATCGGGCGAGAAAAGTTTGATTTCAATCGGCTCGGGCGTCAGCACCAGGTCGCCCACCAGGTCGGTGAGGATGCCCGGGAACTCCCAGCGCAACGCCGGGATTTGCTCGTTGAATTGATGGCGAAATTGGGCGATGACATCCTGCGTCGAGTGTTTGCGATCCGGCCTGAGCTTGATCAGAAAATCGCCGAGGTTCGGCTCACTGATGAACAGCCCCAATTGCGTGCCCGTCCGCCGCGAATAACTTTCCACGTCCGAATTGGCCCGAATGATTTGCTCCGCTTGCGCGAGCTGTCGGGAAGTCTCGGTCAAACTCGTGCCGGGCGGCGACCAGTAATCAATGACAAAAGCGCCTTCATCAAACTCCGGCAAAAAATCGGATTCCAATCGTTGATAAACAAACAGGCCCACGATTGCGACCGCGCCGCAGGCCAGCAACGTCAGCCAGCGATGCCGCAGCGCCGCCCGGACCGCGACCTCATAAATCCGGATGAGCCGCCGGAGCAAAAACCCGCCTTCAACTTCCGCCGGGGTGTGGCCGTGTTCCAGGTGCAGACGGTCTCGCGTGAACCAGGCGGCCAGCGCCGGCGTGAGCGTGACCGCGAGGATCAGCGAGGTCAGGAGCGCCACCACCATGGTGAACGCCAGCGCCCGGAAGAAGACGCCGTCAATGCCCGCCAGAAACGCCAGCGGGATGAACACCACCACCGGCGTCAGCGTCGAGCCGACCAGTGGATGCAAAATTTCGCCGATGGCCTCCTGAACGCCCGCCAGGCGCGGACGGCCCTGGGCAATCTTCACGTGAATGGCCTCCACCACCACGATGGCGTTGTCAATCACCAGGCCGATGGCCGCGGCGATGCCGCCCAGCGTCATCAGGTTGAAGCTCATGCCAATCAGTCGCATGGCCACCAGCGTGATCAGCACCGTGACCGGGATGACGATGATGGCCGTAAGCGTGGTGCCCCAATTTTTCAGGAAGAAATAAAGGATGAGGACAGACAGGATCAGGCCGAAAATAATCGCCTCCCACACGCTTTTTACGGAATCGCGCACGAACAACGACTGGTCATAAAAAAACGCGAGCTTCATGTCCGGCGGCAGTTCCTGCTGGAGTTCCTGCAACTTCACTTGCAGCGCGGCGGCGATGTCGAGCGTGCTGCCGTCGGGCTGGCTGTGGATGTTCAGCAACGCGGCGTTGCGGCCCTCGGCGGTGACGACGTTGAAAACCGGTTCTTGCCCGCGCTCGACCCGCGCCACGTCCCGGATGCGCACCGGGTGGCCGCCATTGGCGGTGACCACCAGATTGTTGATGTCTTCCGCCGAATGCACCCGGCCATCCACCGTGGTGAGGTAGAGATGATAATTTTCCTCCAGCATCCCGGCGGGCGCGATGAGATTATTTTTCACCAGCGCCCCGGTGATGTCGCCCAAACCGAGACCCGCCGCCTGCAACCGCATCGGGTCAACGATGACGTGATACTCCGGCGCGCGACCACCCACCAGCTCCACTCTTGCCACGCCGGGAATCCGTAGGAAAATCGGTTCCAGTTTGTAACGCGCGGTCTCCCACAACTCGGTGATGTCGCGGGTGGGGCTGGTGAGACTGACGCCGATGATGGGAAAAACGGAAAACGTCACGCGCGTCACCGAGGTGTTGGCGGTGGCGGGCAGTTCGCCCCGGATTTCCGCCAGGCGACCCAGCACGTAAAGCTCCGACTGCACCATGTCCACCTGCCAGTTGAAGAAGATGTTGATCTCCGCCGAGCCGCGTCCCGTGGCCGAACGCACCGTGACCGCGCCCGGGATTTCCTTCATCGCCTCCTCGATGGGGCGGGTGACGCTCGCCATCATCTCCTCCGTGGGCATGATGCCGTTATTTACGAGAATTACCACGCGCGGAAAATTGGTTTGTGGAAAGATCGACGACGGCGTGTGCAGCGCCGAATAAACGCCCGCCAGGCACAAGGCCACCGCGATGAACGTGATGGCCAGCGCGTGCCGCGTGGCGAACCGGCCGAGGGTTGAGGTATGGGTCATGGGAGTGGGGACAAGGGAGTTTTTTGATGAAGTTGGCATTGATTTCAAATTGAATTCCCCTGTCGTCATCCCTTTGTCTCATTCTCTGTCGCACTTACTTGAGTACCCGCACCTTTGTTTTCGCCGGCAAGGCGTAAGCCCCGACCGTCACCACCGAAACGCCTTCCTTGAGTCCATTTCCGGCGACTTCCACCCAGCCGTCCTCGCGCAAGCCGGTTTGCACCGGCATCTGCGTCGCTTCATCGCCATTGACCAGCGCGATGACGTTATGCCCGCTTTCATCGGTCACCACGCTTTCGCCCGGCGCGGCCAGGCAGTCGGCATGAACCGCCGTGACCACGCGCAACTGGACGAACTGGCCGGGGCGCAATCCGCTGTCCGCCGGCAACGCCGCGCGCGCCAAAACCGTGCCGTTGTTCGTGTCCACGACCGGACTGACGAACGACAGCGTCGTCGTCACCGGCGGCACGGTCAGCACCTGCACTTCTTGACCGGCTTTCATTGCGGTTGCTTCCGACGCGGGAATGGCGGCGCTCACTGCCAGCCGGCTCAAATCCATCACCTCCGCCACGACGGTGTTCACATCCACCGCCTGACCGGGCTTGACGTTGAGGCGTGTGACCATGCCGGACAACGGCGCGCTGACGCGCAACAAGGCCAGTTGCGCCTCGGCATTCTGCAAATTTCGCAGCGACGTGTTTTGTTGCGCGTACAATTTTTTCTGCCGCTCCACTTCCTGTGCCGCGTAGTCTGCGGTTGCCGCGCCTGAATTCAACTCCACCAGCACGTCGCCTTTCTCAACGTGCTGGCCTTCGACGACGTTGACCCCGGTCACGACGCCCGCCACCGGCGCGGCGAGCGGTGCGCCGGCGGCCGGTTGTTCCGTCGTGGCCGGCGCCGGTCCGACCGTGCCGTAACCGGTGACGTAGCTGTGCAACGTCATGCGTTTGAGCGCGCCTATCTGGACAGAGACGATTGTGCGCGTTGCTTTGTCCGACTCCGTCGTGGCGGTGTGGCTTTTTATTTTGATCAGCGCGGCAATCGCCAATCCGCCACACACCACGACCAGCCCTATGATTATTTTTTTACGGTTCATATTTGAAAAACGTCTGAGTTCTCCGCGTGGAAACCAGGTAATCAGTTCTCATCGCATCCGGCCTTCCCTTGTGCCGTAGCAGCCGACGCAAGGAGGCTCTCACTTCCTTCGCCGGGAAAAGAATGAGCCTCCTTACGTCGGCTGCTACGGGATTCATGGATGAGGATTCTCCTGCGTGATCCGGAGCACAGCGTCAGGCAAAGTCAACGGGCTTTGGACGGCGTCCTCCAACTGGCCGAGCGCCTGCTGCGCCTTGACCACGGCATTAAGCTGATTTTGCGCGCCGGCGGCGTATTCGGCTTCGGCATTGGCCAGGGTCAACGGCTCGGCTTCGCCCGCTTGCGCCTGGGCGTGGGCGGAATCCAACTGCTTCCGCAAATCGTCCAGCAACGCCGTCGCCGTCGCCGATTTTTGCAATGCCGCGTGGTAACCGGCCAGCGCGCTGTCAATTTCGCCGATAGCCTGCGCCTGCACCGTCAAAAAATGCGCGGCCGCTTCCGCGCGTTTCGCCTTCGCCTCGGCCACCGGGCCTTGATTGTGGCTGAGGACGGGCAGTTCCAGAGTCACACCCAGCGACCATTTGTTGTCCGCCTGGTCGAGTTCGTAACCGGGATTGAGGTGGAGATCGGGATATTGTTTGGCGATTTCGAGCTGGAGCGCGGACTGGCTGGCGGCGTATTCGGCCAGCGCGCCCCGCACGTCGGCGCGGTTCAAAATCGCCTCCCGCCGGACTTCGGAAGCGGTCAGGTCCTGCGGAAATTGATCCAGCCCGGCGAACGAAAACGGCACATCGTCCAGCGCGTGCAACGGCAGGCCGAGTGCATTGGCCAGTTGCACGCGCGCCTGGCCGTATTGGCCGGTGGCGTCCTGTCGCGCCAGCCGCGTGGTGCCCAGCGTGACGCGGGCTTGCGTGACTTCATAACTGGAAATTGCGCCGGCGGCAAACTGGCCTTCGAGCAGGCGGACGACGTTGCTCTGGGCCGATTCCTGCCGGGCGAGCAACGACTCGGTTTCGCGCGCAGCGTAAAGATTGAGCCACGCAACGCGCACGCGGCTGCGGGTCTGCCACGCGACGGAAATAAAATTCCAGCGCGCGGCTTCGGAAAGATGATTCGCCTGGGCAATGCGCTTGCCGCGTTTGCCGGCGGTCTCAATCGGAATGTCCCACGTCAGCCCCAAAATCCACGGCGGCGGCGTGGTGGTGTCGTAGGTGGGCGTGAACCCAACGGTTGGATTGGGGCGCTGGCCTGCCGTGACACGCGTGGCTTGGACCGACGCCCATTGCGCCCGCGCCTCCACCAAAGTGGGCTGATAATAAAAGGCGACCAGCGTGAGCGCGTCAAGGTCCCAGGAACGGCGCGGCCACGGGCCGGTGACGTGATTTGTTTCGAGGAAAGCCTGCAAGTCCGGGTTGGCAAGCGAACGGGTGTCAAAAGTGGCGGCAGTCTGGCCGGGCGAAATGGGCTGGGGATGGAACCGGGCGCAGCCGGCAACAGCAAGCAGGAGCACAAGCAACATCGAACACCGAACATCGAACATCGAACGCTGAATGGCGTTCGAACGCGCCAGATTTTTCGATTTCGATTTCGATGTTCGGCGTTCGATGTTCGATGTTCGATGTTTCATCTCCTCAATCCTCGAGCGGCAGGCGCACCATAACGGTGGTGGTTTTCGACGGCGCGGATTCGATTTTGATGGTTCCGTTGTGCGCGGAAATAATCCATTGCACGATGCTCAATCCCAGGCCGCAGCCGTCCACCGCCGGGCTGTGCGCCGGATCACCGCGAAAAAAACGGTCGAAAACGCGCGGTAAAATTTCTGGCGGAATCCCCGGTCCGCTGTTGGCAATGGTGAATTCAGCCGTGCCACCAGCGCGACGCAAACTCATCGTCACCCGGCCTTGAGGCTGGTTGTATTTGACGGCGTTGTCGGCGAGGTTCAGCAACAATTGCCGCAACCGATGGCGGTCGCCGCGCACCGTGATTTCTTCGCAGGCGGCGAGTTCCACTTGAATGCCGTGCGGTTCAGCGAGGATTTGCGCGTCGGCAAAATTGTCGCGCACCAGCTCATCCAGCCGCACCGGCTCCAGCTTCAACGCAACCTGGCCCGCGTCAGCTTTGGCCAGCAGCGTGAGGCCGTCCACGATGCGCGTCAGGCGGCGCAATTCATCCAGCAGGCTGGCGGCGCGTTCGCGTTCGGCGACAGAAAGCGATTCATCGCGCAGGGCGGTTTCGGTTTCGCCGCACAAAACCGTCAGGGGCGTTTTAAGTTCGTGCGAGGCGTGTAGCGTAAATTCACGGGTGCGGTTGAACGAGTCGTCGAGCCGCGCCAGCATCCCGTTGAAAACCTCGGTGAGGCGGTCCAGTTCATCGCCGCTGCCAGTGCGGGGAAGTCGCTCGCTCAAATTATACGCGCTGATTTTTTCGGCTGCCTGCGTGAGCCCGGCAACCGGCGCGAGGGATTTTTTCATGAGCCACCAGCCGCCGCCAATGCTCAACAGCACCGCCGGCACGCCACACCACATCACAATGCCCGTCACGTCCTCAAACAGGTCCTGTTCGATGGCCTGTTCTGTGTGGTGACGTTCGGGATGTCTCCGCGCGCGTTCACGGGGTTCGATGATGATCTGGTAATACAGCAGGACGCCCATGACCATCAGCGCGACGAACATGACCGCCGCATACCACAAACTGAGCCGTGTGCGGATGGTCATGGTTGCTCTTTCAACACGTAACCGGTGCCGCGCACGGTGTGGAGCAGTTTGGGTTGATAATTGGCGTCAATTTTTTCCCGCAGCCGGCGGATGTAAACGTCCACAAGATTCGTACCGGGATCGAAATCGTAGTCCCAGACTTTTTCAATGATGGTCATCCGCCCGCAGATGCGCCCGGCGTCGCGCATCAAAAATTCCAGCAGGCGATATTCGCGCGCGGTCAGTTCAATCTCCGCCCCGCCGCGTTGCGCCTGATGCGTAATCGTATCCAGCGCGAGGTCGGCCACGCGCAGAACGGTGGATTTGTTTTCGCCGCTCCGCCGTGTCAGCGCCCGCACCCGGGCGACCAGTTCCTCCAGCTCAAACGGTTTGGGCAGGTAATCGTCCGCGCCGGCGTCCAATCCCTCGACGCGCTCGTTGACCTCGCCGCGCGCGGAAAGGAGCAGGACGGGCGTGGTGTTTTTGCGCTCGCGCAACTGGCGCAGCACGCTCAGACCGTCGCGCCCCGGCAGCATGATGTCGAGCACGATGCCGTCGAAGGGCGTGGCCCGCGCCGCGGCCAGGGCGTCGTCGCCGTTGTGGCAGACATCCACGGCAAAGCCTTCGGCCTGCAGCGCCTTGCGGACAAACGATGCCGTCTTCTTTTCGTCTTCAACGACCAGCACGCGCATGAACGGATTATTTCTGCACGAAACCGTGCCTGACGAGCTTCAAATCGCCGTCGTGACAAGAATAAGTTTGGTTTTCATGATTTTTTCTTTCGCTGGTTGTTTGCCGGTTGGCTGGCGTATGGCCATGGGTTTCAGTTCAACCCATCCGCAGGAACCCTCCCTGAACAGAGCATGAATTGTTTATCATCTGCGTTGCAGCATTTGGGTAAGGTCTTTGAGCGCCTCTTGAAACGCGGCCGTGGCGACGGGGTCGTTTTGCACGTAAGGCTGTTGCAAGTAGGCTTGGGTCAACTCGTAGCGATTGGCGATAATTTTCAAATCATCCGCGGTCGGATTTCTCCGATTGCTCAAGCCGTCTTGGTTGAGATCTTCAATGAGATTCCGGCGCTGGTCGGGCGAAAGTGACGGGTCGTTGATGGCCGAGTGATAAAGCTGGATGGCTTGCTCGTTCGCGCCGACATACGCGAGCGCCACGCGCCCGAGCGCCTCTTTGCTGTCTGGATCCACCACGCGACCGTCCTGGTAGGTTTGCGCGGCGATGGCGAGGCTTTTTTCGCCGAGCGTTTGCTGCAAATACCGCAACGCGCTGGCATCCACTTTGCCGTCGGCCTGCACCAGATTCGCTTGCGCCGTGCTGACATACGATGTGTCTTTGAACTGCCGTAAAACGTCGTAAAGATTGTTGCGGTCGGCAGGCTCGGTGATTTTACCGCTGGCCAGCAGGGTCCGCGCGTCCGTGAGTGCCGCGTCGTGGTATTTGCCCGGAGCCATCGCTTCCAAAAGTTGGGCGAGATAAACCAGTTCGGCCTCGCGTGCGGCGCTGTCGAGTGATTCAGAGAGAACCTGCTCGGAATCCGCCCCGCCAATCTGGCGGACGACATCAAACAGCGCGAAACGCAGTGACGGTGGAAGCAAGCTTGGATTGTTGTTGCGCTGCCGATTGCCGCCGGTCGCCCTGCCGGCGTCGTAAGCGACATCACGATTGGAAGCGAAGAATTGCCGGATGGCGGGCAACGCGGATGGTCCGCACTGCGCGAGCTGTTCCAGCAACGACATGATGCGATACTGCGCGCGGCCTTGCGCCGGGCCGGGCGTGACTTGAATGGTGACGAGTTCGTTCAGCAGGTCCTGCGGCGAGCGCCTGCCGGACGCGGGCGTAATTTCTTCCGCCGCCGCGGCGGGGCGCACCGTGGTTTTTTGCGGCGCGACTTCTTCACCGGCGGTTTCGCTCTGCGCGGCGGCTGGTTGCGAACCGGTCGCCAGCGGGCTGGGCGGCTGATGCTGGAACCAAAGCATGGCGGCGGCGAAGCCGACCGCCAGTGCGATTAAAAGTCCGAGCAGGGAGGTTCTTCTCATTTACCTACCGGTTTTTCCATTCCGTACACCAAAATTTTGAAGCTGTCCGGGACCATCTTCCCGCGCCGCTGACCTTCCGCCGGGGCCTCAAATTTGGCCGAGGGCAGATAAATTTTGTGCGTCTTGGGATCAAGCGCCATCGTGCGTGAACCGCGTTGGGTTTCCAAGGTCTGCACGACGGTCAATTTGTCCGGCGTGTCTTCGTGCGCAATCGTTGTTGTGCCGTCGCCGCACGAGGCAAAGGCGAATCCGGTTCCCGGATCAAAGGCGCTTCCATCCACGCCTTGTCCAATCGGCACGGTGGCGAGGACTTTTCCGTTCGTGCTGTCCATCATCACCATCAGCTTGTTGCCGCAACCGAGGAACAGCCGGTGGTGTTTCACGTCAATCGCAATGCCGAAGCTTCCTCACCCGGCGCAATCGCCCAATGATTTGTGACTTGGTATGTTTTGGTTTCAATCACGGCGACTTCACTTTTGTCTTCGAGGTTGTTGAAGACGCGATGCGCTCCGGGATCGGCCTCCGCGAATTCCGGTTTGCCGCCGAGCGGAATCGTGGCGACAACTTTGCCCGATTTCGCAGCAATCACCGTCGCCGACTGGCCGCGTCCGTTGAACGCATAAACTTCATTTTGTCCCGGCTCAAAAAAAATCGCGTCGGGATTTGTGCCGGTATCCACTTTGGAAAGTGTCTGCAAGGTTTTCAAGTCAACAATGCTCACCTTGTTTTCGCGCCCGTTGCTGGTGAATCCACGATTCAATTTTGGCGCTACAGCGATGCCATGAACGCCGGGCGTATTCGTGATTTCGCCGGCGACCTGATCTTTGGCGAGGTCAATGACCACAACTCTGGCCGCGTGCGAGACGTAAAGGCGTTGCGCTGCCGAATCCACAGTGAGGGCATCCCAGCCGCCGTCACCCCCAACGGGAATTTCCTTGATTAAATGGTAAGGCCCGTCGGCGCGGCAAACCGCGACGGTCAGGCTGAACAGAACCGGCAATAGAATTTTTTTCATAGAGTGATTGGGTTAATTGAATTTGTCACAACAACTTTTGCTCCTTGGCGCTCCCGGCGTCAACCATCAAAGGCCGGGACGCTTGCAGCGTCCGGCCTTGAATGTCTGGCGACGCCGATGGTTTAGTCTTTGTCTTTGGCCTTTTTCCCGGCCGCTTCCTTGGTTTCACTTTCCGCCGCTTCCTTCTCCACGGAAACCACATCGCCGGTGATGGCGTCCACGTTCACTTCCGTGATGTCCTTTGTATCCGGCGTGGTGATGTCAAACGACCAGATCAACTTGCCTTTTTCCTTTTCCAATTCGCCTTCCTTGATCGTGCCGTTGGAGACTTTTGCCAGCGCGATTTTCTCAGCGTCGGCCTTGCTGACTTTGGCTTCGGCCATGAGCTTGGCCTGTTTGGCTTCCTTATTGTGATGCTTTTCACCTTTGGTACAAACGCAGCCGGTCAGCGCACCGATGGCGAGGATGGTGATTAGAGAATGGAGGATGGATTTTTTCATGGCTTGGTTTTTGGTTTGATATTTTTGGTTTTAAAAATTGAAACGTCGCCATGAAACCTTGTGGAGATGAACGCCCGCTGAACGGCAGATGACAGTTCTGTCATTTACCGCCAAAATGAGAGTGGGAACACGGCAACGCCCTTACGACCGGCTGCGCTTCATCAAGCTGGTATTCATCGGCGACGCCATTCATGTCCGGGTGACCATCAAGGAAAAGCGCGACCTCAAGAAGCCGAACCACGGCATGGTGGTCAAAGCGCTGGAGGTTTTCAACCAGCGCGGCGAGCCCGTGCTGGCCTGCGAACTCCTGCTGCTCGTGAAACGGTGCGGTGCTTGACGCTTTGGGCGTAACTTGTCGCTTCCCGTGCTTGTCGGCGACACCGGCTTGCTGCTAACGTCGCGCTGTTAGAATCGTTGAACAGCATGGCATCGCACCGTTTTATGATGCACGAAGTTTTGCCGGATCAGGCGACCGCAGAATTTCTGTGCTACTACTTTCTCACCGAACGCGGCTTGGAACAAATCCGGGGCGCGTCGCCCGGTTCGGCCGGAAGGAACCGGACGCTGGGCATCACCAAACTCGAAAAAATTCCCGTGCCCGTGCCGCCGATAGAAAACCAGCGCCGGTTCGCCAAATTACGGAAGCTCCATTTTCAATTGCAGCGGTTGCATCGGGAGGCAGAAGCGGAGTTGGCATCCTTCACGCCCGCGCTGCTGGCCAAAGCCTTCTGGGGGGAATTGTGATGAGTGAGAAAAAACCCGCCAACTGGTCGCAGATTCGCCGGCATTTAAACGGCTGGTCGCGCCCGGCGTTGCTGGCGCTGGCCAAGGATCTTTACGACGCCTCCGCCGCCAACAGGGATTTCCTCCACGCCCGCTTCCAGGCGGACGGCGACAGCGGGGAAGCCCTGGAGAAATACCGGCGAAAGATTGTTGAGCAGTTCTTTCCGCCGCGCGGCGATGGCAAGCTCAAACTGGCCGAGGCGCGCAAGGCCATCCGCGATTACCGCAAGACCACCGGCAATCTCGCCGGCACGATTGACCTGATGCTGGCCTACGTGGAAAACGGGACCGAATTCACACGGCAGTTCGGGGACATCAATGAGGCGTATTACAACAGCTTGGAGTCGGTGATGAATGAAATGGTCGCGCTGCTGTGGCGGGAAGGCGCGGAGCTGTATCCCCGCTTCCGTGCGCGCATCCAGCAGTTGGAAGCTCACGCCGATGGCATCGGCTGGGGCTAAGGGGATGATCTGCGCGAGCAGGTTGGGTTCCTCAAAAACGAACTGGGGGCCGAATCGCAATAAATCCCATTCCGCGCAGGTCGCTGGCCAAAGTCTTCCGTGGAGATCTGTCACGCCCAAATCTGGCGGTCGAGCGAACGGTATTGAATCGCTTCGGAAATGTGGTCGCTCAGGATTTTTTCCGAGCCGGCCAAATCTGCAATCGTCCGCGCCACCTTCAAAATCCGGTCGTAGGCCCGGGCGCTTAAATTCAAATCGGCCATCGCGTTTTTCAGCAATTCCTTGGTCGTCTCGTCGAGGGCGCAGAATTCCTTGAGTTCCTTCGGACCCATGAGGGCGTTGCAGGTGATCTTCCGCTTGTGCGCGAAACGCGACTGCTGACGTTTCCGCGCGGCCACGACGCGCTCACGGATTTGCGCCGAGGTTTCGCCCGTGCGGTCGCCGGCAATTTCCTGGAATTTCACCTGCGGCACTTCCACGTGCAAATCAATCCGATCGAGCAGCGGCCCGGATATCCGGCCCAGATAATTCTGGATTTCGCGCGGCGAGCTTCTTGATTCGTGCGGCATCTTGCCGTCGGGCGTCGGGTTCATCGCCGCGATGAGCATGAATTGCGAGGGGAACGTCATCGTGCCCGCCGCGCGCGAAATGGTCACGTGGCCGTCTTCCAGCGGCTGGCGCATGGTCTCCAGCACGCTGCGCTTGAACTCCGGCAGTTCGTCCAGAAACAAAACGCCGTTGTGCGCGAGCGAAATTTCGCCCGGCGTCGGATTGACGTTGCCGCCAAGCAGGCCGGCGTCGCTCGCCGTGTGATGCGGCGTGCGAAATGGCCGGCGCGTCACCAGCGCCTGGCCCGGGGCCAGCAACCCGACGATGCTGTGAATCTTCGTCGTTTCGAGCGCCTCGTCCAGGGTCAATGGCGGCAGGATCGTCGGCAGCCGCTTGGCCAGCATGGATTTGCCGGTGCCGGGCGGGCCGATGAGCAGCGCGTTGTGTCCGCCCGCAGCGGCAATTTCCAAAGCGCGTTTTACGTTTTCCTGGCCCTTGACCTCGGCAAAATCCAGGTCGTCGTCGTGCGCTTGATCGAAAATTTTGGCGATGTCCACCTTCGCCGGCGCGATTTTGATTTCGCCTTCGAGAAAGCCCGCGGCTTCGCGCAAATTTTGAACGGGGATGACCTGCAACCCTTCCACGACGGCGGCTTCGGCGGCGTTTTCCGCCGGAACGAGCACGCCAACCCTGCCGTCGGCGCGCGCGCGAAGGGCGACGGGCAAAACCCCTTTGCACGGACGCACCGCGCCAGTGAGCGCGAGTTCACCCACGATGACAAAATTGTCGAGCTGGTCGGTTTCGATTTGTTCGCTGGCGGCCAGCATGCCGACAGCGATGGGCAGATCGAAGCTCGGCCCTTCCTTTTTCACGTCGGCGGGCGCGAGGTTGATGGTCGTGCGCCCCATCGGAAATTTGAAACCGGAATTGCTGAGCGCGGTCGAAACGCGGTCGCGCGATTCCTTCACCGCCGCGTCCGGCAGGCCGACGATGACGACAAGGGTGTCGCCGTAACCAGCGTTGACCTCGACTTCTACGGGATACGCTTCAATGCCATTGAGCGCGGCGGAACAGACCCTGGCTAACATGATTAATGCTTATCAAAAAATTGGGCTCGGAGCAAAAGGAGAATGCAGTCATGATTTCCGCTGGAATAATTGCGGATGCCTCGATGTCCACGCTGGATCCGCCAGGCGCAATCCGTCCGGTCGCTGAAGTGTGCCTGCCTGGACGGAATTATTTTCCACTGGATTCTGTTCCCGGCATGGTCAGGGTGAATGTTTTCAATTCGACGGGACCCCAGTCCACAGACGAATCGTCGTTCTTGTCCCTGGCTTCCGGCACGACGAGTTCTTGCGCCGAGACGAACATCATAAGCGCGTGTGTTTTTTCATCCGGCAACCTGGATTGGAAGTCGAATTCATATTTGCCGGGCAGCACGTCCTCGGCGCGGAATGAGCCGTCCGACAGCAAGACAGCGGAAAAACTCCGGTGATTTTTCATGGCCTCTTGGAATTCTTTGGATTGATAAAACGCTTTCCGTTCCTCGTCCGTCTTTAGCTGGCGGATTTTCTCGATGAATTTGGAAGTTGGCGTGTTGATGACGGCAAAGCCGTTTTTGAAATCGGGAGCCGCGCCTTCGCCAAATTTTACCTTGCCGATGACGGTGCGGCCCGTTCCACCAACATTGGTCACGGTGGTTTCTCCGGGCTTCACATCCACCGCCGCAAGCTGGCTGTGCGTCCACGAACCTTCGCCCGTAGGTACCAGCCGCGCGATGATCTGTTCGCCGGGCGGAACAAACGTGATGACAAACCGTCCTTGCTCGTCCGTTTTGGCTTGAAAGGCATTAAAATCATAAAACGGAGGCTGAAGCATTACCGGGCTGGAATTGGTGATTACCACATCGTTGGTCTGTTGTCCGGTTTTGTGAATCATCTTCTTAATCCACCTCGGCTGCGGGGCGTCCAGCACAATCTGTTCATTTGTGCCGGCACGATGGCCGACGCGCAGCGTGCCTTCGATGCGTCCCCATTTTTGGAGCGTAATCTGCGGTGACACTTTCAACTGCTCAAGGGAAACTTGCGCGTAGCCTTCCTCGTTCAGCGCGACGACCGACCGCGCGCCTTCATACATCGGCAAGGTGAAGCTGCCGTCCTGCCCGGCGCTCACGAGCAAGCCTTCTTCACGCACGCTGCCGGTGAACGTTCCTTTGCCAAGGCCGAGATATTTCCCCTCGACCTGCAACGCGACATCGGCATCCGCCGCCGGCTTGCCGTTGGGCAAAAGAATAATGCCTTTCACTTGCTCGCCCGGAATGGGTTTCGGCTGTGGTTGTTGGTAAGAATTCACTTGTTCGTTCGCCACGCGGTCGGCGGCGGTGATGTTCACTTCGAGCGATTGACCGGGTTTCAAATCCACTTCCTGAAGCGGCTCGCTCGACGTTGCCTGCGGGTGCCCGGGCACCGGCTTGCGGCTGAAAATTTGCAAATGTCCGGACGGCACGCGATTAAATTTGAAACGCCCCTCTGCATCGGTGTCCACCTGCGCAAAAAAATTGATCCGTGGCGCGTTCACGCCGGCATACATCAAACCCAGACTCTCATTTGTGCCTGGCCCGGAAGAGCGCTTCAATGTGCCGTCGATTTTCCCATACGGTTCGAGCGTAAGTGTCGAGTTGGTCGCGAACGCTTCCAAGCTGACGTTTGCAAATCCATTCGATGACGATGCCGCCAACGATTTCATTCCCCAGACCGGCTTGAAGGCAAAATTTCCGTTCGTTTCGGCCATGCGCAAAACCGATTTGCTCCCGTAGGCGGTCAGTTTGCCGTCTGAATTAAAACCAGCCTGGTTGTATTCGTCTCCGAGCAAAACAATCGTTGCGCCCGCTGCCGGTTTGCCGTCCGGCATGACGACGGTTCCGGCCGGGCCGGAACCTCTCTTCAAAACGAAATCCACATTTGTCCTATCGCCCGGCAGAAGCGTCGCACTTTCCGGCAGATAATCTTCAGCCTCCACTTTGAGCAGTGGCTGCGCCACGCGCTTGCTGACATAGGTCAAATAAACGCCGTTGGTACCATCCACCGCCCGCAATGTGCTCCAGACAATTTGGTTGAAATTTTCTGTCTGCCCCGGTGTGACACGAAAATTCTGGATCGGCTGTGTTGTCTCACTGTCCAGCACGCGTCCGGAAACAATCCATTCGCGTGAATGATCCGGCACGCCTTCCGCACCGCGCAACGAACGCTGGCGCGATTGGTTGTATTCAGGATCAATGTGGCGGTAGTCCGACACTGGATCAGGGCCTTTTTCCAGCATGAAAACGAGGTTGGTGATGTCGCGATCCACGCGCCCGACGAGTTGAAATGGATTCAACTGGTCAACGCTCAGGTTCTGGCCCGACACATGGTAGCCCTTGGTGCGGACGCTCAAGGAAATGGTTTCAGACGGAACGCCGGTCTCATCAAAATTGCCATCCTTGTCGAGCGTGACCTGCATCGAATCCCAAGCACCCTCGCGCGAAATGAGCAGCCGTGTCTTTGGCGGCACCGGCTGACCGTCCGCCAAAACCACGCGCCCAGCCAGACGATGGGCCGGGCCGACAACCAAGTCACCGGCATCCGTCGTCTCGCCATCTTTGCCGGTGTGAATCCGCTGTGGCGGAACCTCGCCGATTTTTTTCATCGTGCCCATGAGGGTGTAAATCTGGAAATCACCGTCCGGCGGCAGATTCACAAACACGAAGTTGCCGTGATCCCCGGTGCCGACTTCAAAATGGCCGAGATAACTTCCCGCTGCGCGCTCCACCGCCGAGACACCGACCGACACGCCAGCCAGCGGTTTGCCGTCGAGCAGCACGCGACCAGTGAGCGCCGCGCCTTCAGTCATGACCAGTTCATGCCGCGCCGCACCGCTGGCGAGTTTGTTGAAGTTTTTATCGGCATATATCCGCGCTGTGACTTTCACTGTCATCATCTCAAACGGATTTTTTGCGGTGATGAGAAACTCGCCGTTTCCGTCCGTCACCGCGAGCGGATCAATGCCCGGAAGCATTCCCCAACTGCCACCGCCGTCCTTCGTCTCAATGCCCTGCATGTCCACGACCGCGCCCTCGATGGGGGCGCCTTTCAGATTCACGACGCGGCCACGCAGGCTGCGATCCGGCGCGGCATCGGCGGACTCAATGGGTTCCAGCTCGACTTTCACCGGCGTTCCTTCCGCCGGGTCCACCTTGGAAACATATTTCGGTTTGTAGCCTTTGGCGACGGCAAGGATTTGAAATGTCAGTTGGGGATTGAGCGCTTCAATTTTGAAACCGCCTTGAGCATCCGTCCGCGCGTGTTTGCTGCAATCGGCATAGCAGGACGGACAAAACGTGCTGGTGCCAACCTTCGGGCCGGCGGTCGCGATGAAAACCGTGGCCGGAACGGGCAGCGGCGCACCGCCTTTGGCAAGAACCTGGCCGGTTAAATCCGGCCGGGCTTCTGAATTGGTGACAAGAATGTTGGGCTGCCTGTTCTCGACTGTAAAATAATTTTCGTATGGCATCGCGGCTTTGGAGTTCGTTGAACCCGCGTCCGAAGACACTTTGATGCGCGAGTCAGCCGGTTTATTTGATTGCGTGTCTGTCAAAGCCGCTGTCGCCATGGTCGTCATCAAAAACACCGCCAGCACGGACCAGCGACCCGGCTTGCGAAAATTCGCAATCATCGAAATGCGCCGGCGCATCTGTTTTTTATCCTCCCAAATCCCCTCCAGTCCCGGAATCGCCGCCGGACTGGTCAAACCTTCGAATGGTTTGATGACGGTTTCCCTGTAATCGGCGTTGACCTCGACTTCCACGGGATACGTTTCAATGCCATTAAGCGCGGCGGAATAGAACCTGGCTAACATGCGAAAGCTATGGTCGAACCGGGGCGGGATTTCAATCTGGTTTTTTGAGCAATAATCACGCGGAAGGTCGGGCGTGTCTCTTCGTGCGCGCCGTCCATTGCCGCAAAAAAACGCAAAGAGCGCAAAAAATTCATGCGAAAATCAGATTGTGGAAAAGTGGGTTGCAGAATTCAGAGACAGGCAGGATGCCTGTCCTACGGCAGGATGATTTCGAAGGGGATGGCCGGGAGGGCGCCCAGCGGCATCCGCTGGTTGTTGTTTGCCTTCGGCTTGGCCGCTCCGGGTTCCACCGGCCGGGGCGCGTAGCCGTTGATGATCAGGTTTCCCTTGAGCCCGGGTTTGACCCTGGCGGCATCCGTTTGCAGCACAATTTCCACGCCGTCGCGAACCGGCGACACGTTCTGGATCGTGATTCCTTCCGGTGGATTGCTCAACTCGAACTGCGCCCGCTCCGCGAGTCTCGGTGCCGGTAGGCCAACCTGAATCCGCGCGGTCCCGCCGGAAGGAATCCGTACCGGGGTCGCACTGAGAATTTTCATCACCGCCCGCGGATTCGGGCGTTTTAACACGGCGACTTCCAGTTCCTTGACCGGAACGAGATGACGATAGGCGAACGCCTGCATCATGTCCTCGGCGGGCACGGCCTTCCGCAACACCGCCCGTCCCTGAATCACCGTGTAGCCTTCCAGTTTCAGGCTGACGGGTTCAGCCAACGCCGTCGGCGGAGCGGTCAGCGTCACCCGCACCTGGTCCTGACCTGCCGGAATGGAGTCGCCGGTCAATTTGAATCCTTCCGGCGCGCCGGCCAGAACCAGCGTGATCTGGTTGGTGAACCCGTCCTTGCGCAGAGCGTAAACGGTGAGCGGAACGCTCCCGCCAGTGCGGACGTTGAGGCTGGACGGGACGACCCGCAGCGCGAAATCGGGCTGCGGCGGACTGAGGCGCAGACGGTAGCTGTATTCCGGACCGCTCTTGTGCTGGGTGTCGCCGAGCCAGAGATAATAAGTCCCATTCGTCGGCAGGACCGTGCTGAAATAGGAATCGGCGTGGTGCGTGTTCAGTCCCGAACCCTTGTCTTCGTAATCGTCATTGAATGCCAGTTGTTTGCCGCTGGCATCGGTCAATTTGAGCACCGAATCCAGCGGGGAATCGAGCCGGCGCGCATAAACTTCTGCCACCACTTGGTCGCCGGCCCTGCCTTCAAACCGGAACACGTCCCAGTCGCCGGGTTGATTGATGCGCCCGTTGACGATGATGGGCAGCGTGACGGGCTGGGCGGTTTCCGACGAATCGTTCGGCTCTTTTTCCAGACATTCCGGCAGTGTGTCCAGGGCGAATGGCTGGTGGTTGTAAATCTGTTTACTTTTGGACGTGAACAATGGATAAATGCCCGGTTCCCTGCCCGTGGCATCCTCCGTGAGATGGGTCACCGGGAGGTTCCAGCCGGTCAATTCAACCAGGGTTTGAGCGCCCACCGGGCCGCCCAGCGGAAAGACGCCTGTCACCAGCGGCAGCTCGCCCAGCGCAATCCGATAGACAAAATCCTCGCGGCCACGATAGAGGGAATCCCTCACCTGAAGCAGATAAATGCCGTCCTTGGGAATTTCGCAAAAGAGCACTGGATCCGGATGAAACCAGTAATGGTCGGCATAATTCAGTTCCTTTCCGTCCGCGTCATGCAGCGATACCGCGGCCTGAAACCAGCCCGGCACGGCGTCGGCCAGGTACGGAATCAATTCCCGCGCGCTGACGGCAACGACCAGCTGCTGTCCCTTGCGCGCCGGGAACCGGTACCAATCCACGCCGCCGGGCATGATCTGGCCGTTCACGACCGCTGGCAGCGTGATGCTCGTCTCGGACGCCGTGTTGGTGACAGGCTTTTTGCCGAATCTTTCCAGCATGCGGTCCAGGTCCGGGTTGACGGCCTTCGCCGCCGGCCGGGAAAATTCCGGCAGTTGGCCGACGCGGAAGATGAGCGGGTTCGACAACCCAGCCGGCGTTTCCAGCCGGAGATCGCGTTCGCCAGGTTCGGCGTTGGTGGCCAGCGTGATCCGGACAATGGCGGTCTCGGCGATGGCGGGATTGCCCTGCCGGTTGGGTGGGTTCTCGATGATTTTGTCCCTGATTTCGGCGAACTCCTTTTCGTCCGCGGTGGTCCAGGTGTTCGTGGAGTTCAGGTCCCGGCGCGCGGCCTGCCGTTTGTCCTGCAATTCCCTCAGCCGGTCCCGCATCGTGTTGAACTCCTTTTGATTCAGGGGCCGTTTGTATTCGATGACTTTCGCCTGAACGCCCGCACCGGAGACAAACGCGTTGGTGACGTTGACCAGAAACTGTCCGCCCACCACCACCTGAAACGTTGTGCCCTGCCGTCCGCCGGCGGGATAAACATAGCCGAGATGCGGGGTGTTTTGCGCCCGGACGGTGAACGCCAACGCGAGAAGAATTGATGTGGCTAAATGCGCGTGTCGTAGCAGCCGACGTGAGTCGGCTCTAATCTCTCCGGCGTGGTAAGTGAGCCGACTGACGTCGGCTGCTACAAAATTTATAAAAGGGTTCATCGCCGTTCCACCGCTACATGATTTCCCTCAGCAGTCCGCCCGACTTCACGCCATCCGCCAACGTGGGCAGGACGCGCAGGTCGAGTCCCTGCGGATTCGGGAGCTTCGCATCGCCATCAATGCCGAGCAATTTGTACATGCTGCCGATGAGGTCCACCGGATACACCGGGCGTTCCTTCACCTCTTCGCCGCGTTCGTCCGAAGCGCCGACCACATGGCCGCCCTTGAATCCGCCGCCGGCGACCAGCACGGAAAATACCTTGCCCCAATGTCCGCGACCGCCATTCCACGGCGCCTCCCACTGAACCTTCGGCGTGCGGCCAAATTCGCCGCCACACCAGACGATGGTGCTATCGAGCAGTTTGCGGTCGGACAAATTCTGGAGCAATGTCGCCAGCCCCTTGTCCAATTCCGGCAACTTGCGGCGCATTTCCTGGAAATTCTGTTTGTGCGTGTCCCAGCCTTTGAAGTTGATGGTCACGTAGGGAACGCCCTTCTCCACCAGCCGCCTTGCCGCCAGACAGGACTGCCCGAACGTGTTCTTTCCGTACTGCGTTCGCAGTTCATCCTTTTCCTGCGAGAGATCGAACACCTTTCCCGCGTCGCCCAAAATCATGTCATACGCCTGTTGTTCGGCCCGGTCGGAAGCCGCTAGTTGCGCGTCGCCCGGCAGGGCGTGCTCCAGCGTGTTCAATTTTTGGAGCAGTTCCCGCCGGTCCCTTTGGCGCTGATCGGAAATGCCCGGGGCGACAACGCCTTCCACTGCGAACGGCGTTTTCGCCGGGTCGCCGCCCGTGGCGAACGGTTTGTAACGCGACCCCAGAAAGCCCGCCTCGGAAAACCGCCCCTGCGGCTCGGTCACCACGATGTAAGGCGGGATCAATCCCCGGTATCCCGCGCCATAACCCTTGAACAGCGATACCACCGCACCGACAGATGGAAAGACATCACGTCCGCCGGGCGGCCGTCCGGTCTGGACCAGGTAGGCTGCCGTTTCGTGGCTGTTGTTGCCGTGGGTCATGCTCCGGATGAGGGAATATTTGTCCGCCTGTTTTGCCAGCAGCGGCAGCAGTTCGCAGATTTTGATTCCGGGCACGTTGGTTTCGATGGGCGTTTTGAACGGCCCGCAATAATCGTTCCCCGCCTCCGGCTTCGGATCGAACGTGTCCAGGTGACACGCGCCGCCCCACAGCCAGATTTGGATGACCGCCTTGGCTTTCGGGTTGACCGGCTGCGGCCCAGCCAGCACACGAAAACCCAGGCCGTTGACCAGCATCAACCCTGCCGCGCCAAAGAATCCGCACCGCATCGCCTCCCGTCGGGAGATGGGATTGCCACCCAAAGTTGAAAACACACCGGTTGAATGCCGTTTCGACGATCGGCCGCTCGAAGGACGCTTCATACAATAAAAACAGACGTTTTGTTGGTGAATGACGTTACACCACTTCAAGGCTGTGCGCGACATTCATCACGTCGTTTTCCCGAACCGGTTCCACATTACCGGGCGCCCGTTCTTAGCTGGCAGCTTGTCCCAGCTCAAGCATGCGAGCTTCGCCTGCGCACAACCATCTTCCCAACTTTTGTCCCATATGCGACAAAAGTTTGTCATACAGATCAAGACTTGAACGTGCGCAATTGCCGCCCAGCTTCTCGCAGCACCTCCACCCGCCGTCGCCATGCCCGTTGCCCCAGATAATCGGACGGCAAAATTCGCTCGGGCAGAAGCGGATCGTTCGTTACCGCATCCATCCATGTCTCGCGCTCGGCCGCCGCCCACCTCAACAAAGACTTTGCCGCCGTTTCGTTGCGCAGCGTCCCGCCCGGCCGCTCGCCGAGGACTTTCAAATGCCGGGCATAGCGGCGGTTGATGCGTTCGAAGTCCCAGGCGCCTGCGACGATTTCGGCGTCGGATTCCCCCGCGCAAGGCCGCGCCTCCAGCAGAATGAGCGATTCCACGTTGACCTTCCCGCCGACGAGAATTTGCCGTTCTTCCTCAAGCGAGTCCGGTGTGATCCACACGCTGTTTTGAAGGTATCCGAAGCCTTTGTCCCGCAAATAACGTCGCAGCCGCGTGCGACTTGAGTTCTGTGCCGTGGGGACATCGAACAACACAAGCCGCCAGCGCCCGTCCCACTCACGCGCCCACCGCACCTGCGGATCCCGCCCACCCAAGGCATGCAGCCGCCCCTGCCAGGTGAGACGATACACGCGGTCGTCGGGCACGGCATGGTCGCGTTCCAGAAATTTCTTCGTCTCCAACATGGCGATTTGCTTGAGAAGCCCATTGCGGTAGGCCCAACTCTCGTAGGAATCCGTCAGGTTGCGAAAGGTAGGCCACATCAGCTTCTCTGTGGACCAGAGCAAGAGGTTTAGAAGTTCTTCAGTCTTGGGTTTCACAGTAAAAGAATAAGCGAACGGCTTGTTTGTGGCCATCCCAAACTTTGTCGCATATGGGACAAAGTTTGGGATAAGTGGAGCAGGAGCGGGCGTGTGCTTTAAAAAAATTGTTAGGACGTGGCCGTACGCATTTTGATCCGTGCTCAGTGCCGGTGAAGAAATTCCGCGCTGTTGATCAAGGCCCACGTGATGTCCAGCGCCGCCGTGCGGTTGTCCGCGCCGCCGGACGGAAAATAGGCCGTCGCGGTCTGGAGCTCTGCCTCCGTCGGAAAACGCGAAAGAATCGCCAGGTAAAGTCCGGTGACCACGTCGCGCGGATTGGTCCGGGTCTTGAGCAGGTATTTAATTTTGGGGCTTTGTTCGATCTTGCGCTGGATGTGGCTCGAATTCAGCAGGTGCAGCCGCTGGGCGGCGGTGGGCTGGTTGTTGCGCTCGGATTCCAGGCCGGTGTCGCGCGGCGGGCGGCCGAACATTTCCAGGAACGCACTGGAGATGCTTCCGTCTGGCAACGCAATCGAGCGTTCCTTTTCAGGAATGAACGTGAACGGCTCCGGTATCGCGCTGGAATATTTCTCCGTCGTGCCGGTGATCTCGCATAGGGCGTCCGCCAGCACCTCCGCATCAAGCTGGCGCACCGGGTAAAAGGCGAAATTGGCCGCGGCTTCGGTACTCTTGCTCCGGGGAACAGCAGACAACTGGTAGGTCTGCGAGTTCAATATCAGCCGGTAGAGATGTTTCAAATCGTAATGCGACGCGACCAGTTCCTTTTCCAGGTACGCCAGCAGTTCGGGGTTGCTCGGCGGGTTGTCCGGACGGATGTCGTCAGGTTCCTGAATGATGCCGCGCCCCAATAGCCAGGACCAGGCGCGGTTCACGATGCTGCGCGCGAACCGGGGATTCTTCGCGTCAATCAACCAGTCGGCGAATACCTCGCGCGGATCGCGGTCGGGTGAAAGCTTGACGGTTGTGCCATCGGGAAACGTCGCCGTGGTCTGCGCGTTCGTCGAGGCGGGATTGAAGAACACGATTTCCTCCTTCCACTCCGCCGTGGTCTTGATGCCGACCTGCGAGAAAAACGCCGCCAGGCCGGCCAGTTTTTCCCCGGGCCATTTATCGGCGCGTTCGCCCATGAACGTCAGCGCCACGGTCTGCGCGATACCTTTCGGGTCGCGGTTCTGCATGGCGCGGTAGAAATTGGCCGGGGGAACCTGGAAATTGCTGCCGCTGGCCGTGAGCAATTCGCGGACGAACTGGTCGTAAGGCTTGTTCTCTTCGATGGCCGTCCGGATCCAGCGGTGATACGCCTGCGCGGCGTTGGGCCATAAATTGATGGGAAACTCCGCCTTGACCCGCAGCAAATCGCTCCACTTCATCGCCCAGTAATCCGCGAATTCATCGCGCGCCAAAAGCTGGTCAATGAGTTTGCCGCGCTTGTTCGGATCGCGGTTCAGGATGAAACTGCTGGCTTCGCGCGCGGACGGCAGCGTGCCAATCACGTCCAGACAGGCGCGCCGGACAAACACCGCGTCGGAACAGAGATTGGCCGGTTGGATGTCCAGTTGCTCCAGTTTCCTGAAAACCAGTTGATCAATTTCACCCGCCGGCGTCAGTTTGGCCGGGCTTTCATACGGGCCGGCCTGCGCCCGGGCGGCAACCGCTCCACTCAAGGCGGCCATCAGGACAAGCGCTGGAATCACGGGCACTCTCATGGCAATATAAAGTGTTGCGGGTTTGCTGCCTGTCCTTGCGATGCCGGGATTTGAATCACAACTAATGTATTCGACGGACATTTTGACCGGTTGGTTACGGACACGATAACCCCGAATGCCGAAACCCGAAAGCCGAAAGAAATCCGAAGGACGAAAAACGAAGCGTCTTGTTGGCGTAACGGCCACCTGCGATCCACGGTAGGGCGGGCAGTCTTCTGCCCGCCGCCCGTTCCAACGCGGTCCGCGGCGCGCACGGAGTGTCGCGCCCTACCTGAAGGTTCATGGACAGGGCTGGATCTCGGCCTTCGGTTTTCGGATTTCAAGATCAACCGTTTCGCTGTAACTCGCAGGCTAAATTTCCTGTCTTAATAAACAGCAACTACCGTAAAATGGAGATGTATATGCCTGCCGAAACCGTGCCTTCCCGGGATTCAACCCAGTCTTGTGCCGCTCCTGCGCGCATCCGCCGCCAGCACGGCGACGGACTGAAGCTCGTCGTAGTCGAATCCCCGTCCGTCTCCGAGCTTCATTTGACCGTGACGCCGATGAAGGGTGAATCCATCAACGCCATGGCCAAGCGTCTCGCCGAAGCGTTGAACCCACGAGACGCCACGGTGGTGCGACAAATTGTTTTTGGTTCGACGGCGGTATACCCAGCAACGCTCAAAACCTTGCGACAGGTGCTGGACGACCCCGAATTGCCGGTCGCCTGGGTGGAGGGAACCGGTTGCGGCGACCATGCCATCGCCGGAATTCAAATCCATGCCATCGCCGGCGCGCGCGTCCGAACACTCTCCGACAACGATTGCCCCCTGGCGCGCACGTGGGAGGATGCGCTGGCGACTCATTGCGTGGTCAACTCGATTTTGCCAACGCGGACGCAGGCTACGCCGCCGGAACAGACCCGTGAAGTCTTTGAAAAGCTTCAAACCGGTCTGGCATCGGCGGGCATGACCATGAAAGACCTCGCGCGGACATGGTTTTATCTCGACGGCATTCTTTCGTGGTATGGCGAGTTCAACCGCGTTCGGAACGATGTTTTCGCGCACAACGAACTGCGACCGCACAGTCTTCCCGCCAGCACGGGTGTGGGCAGCCGCAATCCGATGGGCACCGCGCTGGCCGCCGCCGCGTGGGCGATCCGTCCGCGTGATCAAGCCGCCGCGGTGATGCATTTTGCCCCGTCGCCGGAACAGTGCCCTGCGTCGGCCTACGGAAGCGCCTTCAGCCGCGCGGTTGAAATCGGTTCCGCCGGATTCCGCCGGTTGCTGATTTCAGGCACGGCCAGCATTGCGCCCGACGGAAAAACGGAACACATCGGGGACGCGCGGGCGCAAATCGAGCGCTCGATGCAGGTTGTGGGGGCCATCCTCGAATCGCGGCGCATGACGTTTGCGGACACCGCGTTCGCCACGGCTTTTTTCAAGTCACCTGCCGACGCGCCGTTGTTTGCGGACTGGCTGGCGCGGCACGGACTGCAGGCCATGCCGGTGGTCAGCGCGGGTTGCGACATCTGCCGGGACAACCTGCTGTTCGAGATCGAGCTTGAAGCCGTTCAGGCGGGTGGTTGACCTTAGCGATCGCAATTGGGATGGCCGCAAAAAAGCGCAAGAGTCACAAAACGGCGTAGCCGCAACAAAACTTTTTGGAGTGCGGCGGGAAGCGAAGCGCCACGCCGCTTTGGAAGTTCGGTCCGCAGTCGAAAAGCGGTGTCGCCGCTGCGCTCTGCCACCGCAGTCCAAAATCTTCGCAGACAAACCAAAAGAGGTTGACTGGTCATGGCCGGTCCGTACTGCGGTTGAATGCCCGAACGTGAACTGGCGACGGCTAAAGATATTGCTCCCAACGTTTCGGATCGCGGCGCAAATCCATGACCGACACGATCAAAATCTCATCTGGCCGCACCTGATAGAACAAGCCAAACGGAAACCGGTGCATCCGGCAACGCCGGGTTCTGGGCGACATCGGCGTCCACGCCAACGGATGGGATTCCATCAACCGGGTTGCCGCCTCCACTTCCGCGAGAAAATCCGCTCCCAATCCTTCCTGGGCCGATTCGTAGAACTCCATCGCTTCTTTGAGTTCACGTTCCGCCGGCGAAGCGAACCGCACTTTCACTTCCGCAGCCCTTTTTTCAATTCCGCAAATACTGCCTGGGCATCCCGCGCCTTCAGCGTGCCAGACTCGTAGGCATCAATCCGCCGCTCCGACTCCGCCGCCCAGGCCTCTTCGCGCAATTTCAATTCCGGCTCGGAAAGCGAGTCCCACAAAAAATCAATCATTCGGGCGCGCTCGGTTGCGGGCAGGTTCAACAACTCATTTTGGATGGTCGCCACGCTCATGGAGGCAAGCTACGCCAGCCTAAAACCTGCTTCAAGCCAAACATGAAAATTCATCCATTTCCCCAGGTAGGGCGTTGCTGCCGCGACGCCCAAATTTGCACAAAACGAGCAAGGCGATGTTTTTGGCTTGTCCTATCGCTGGCACCTCTCGCTCGCCGGCACTTCGACCAAGGCAAAGCGGCAGCTTTGCCCTACCGGAATCGGGAACAGTTGAAATACGCCCGACCGCGGACAAACCAAAAGGGGTTGACTGGTCATGGCTCGGGCGCATCATGCCCGCGAAGTCAGGATCGTGCGGGAAGGGACAAGGCTTTCGGGCTTTGGCTTTTCCCGGCAAAAGACATCCAATGACAAAGTGACTTTGTCCGAATAATACTGGTAGCCCTCAAAATTATGAGCACACCTGCCTTGTGGAGGATTAATTGCATGGAGGACGAGTACCCCGGCCTCTGGCAACTGTGGTTCAAGTATCAATGCGTCACTGACGGCCATTCGCCCGAGAAGCGATGGCTGATGAGAGGCGGCAAGAACGACCGCGATTGGATTGTGACCAGAAATGCGCTGAAGAAGATTAACCCCGAGGACCTAATCGTGGTTGCGCTTCCTGGATGCCGGATTGGCAGGATCGGAAGGGTGCTCAGCACGAAGATCACCGACGAGGACTGGGACGCGTTGGTTCCTGGAGATTCCGACTGGAAGCAAGGGTATATGGGACGAAGGATATTCGTTCATTGGGAACTTGAAAGTGCCCCCGACAGCCCGGACCAAGTGGTTCAACTTCCTGAGGGCGTCAGCTTGGGGCGTGGAACTCTGCACCGCGTCAACCGCCCGGTCGAGTGGTTTCGAGAGGTCATTGCTGAGCCGGCCAATTGGGTGAGGATGGTTGGCCTCTTCGGATACGAACGTGCGCTATCTGACTACATTGCCCATTACCCTTACAGACTTAAAGACGGATTGGAGCCATACCCAAACGAGAAGATTCGCGAAAAGGTGTTTAGCGATGGTTCACGGGCGGACGTATTGCTGCTCGATGGGGATGGCAAGCCTGTAATTGTCGAATGCAAACGAGAATCCCCGGATGAGGGGGCTGTTCGACAGCTACGGCGCTACATCAAGCGCTTGAAGGATCTGACAGGTGAGCAGGCAAGCGGAATACTGGTGCATGGTGGAGCTAGGACTGTTGATGAAAAAGTCTGGCGCGAAGCTGAGAAATCTCTCCGCGTAAAGATAGAGTTCTTTCATTACAAGCTCGACGTCGAATTTGTACCCTCGTGCCGAGTCAGCTTTTCTTAGCTGCCAGCAGTTCGTTCACTTTTCCCATCACGGCGAAGGCATCGGCGACGTAGAGGACGTCGGCTTTGCCGCGCGCCCAGCCGCAGTTCGGGTCCAGGCTGATGGCGCGGCGCTCGTTGATGAATCGCCAGCCGACGGTGTGCGGTTCCTCGCCGTGACAACAGGTGCTCAATCCCTTCGGATGCCGCGGCGTCGAGCCGGTCTGGCCTATCTGATTCAGGTGCGAGAGGAATGACAACACGGCCTGGCCTTCGCCGCTTTGGTCCACCAGCGATTTGCTGCTGCCCAGCGACGCGCGGCTGAGTTGAAGGAAACCGCGAATGTGTTTTTCCGCCTCGGGCACGTGCGTCTGGCCGTCGGCCTGTTTCTTCGTCCAACCGGCGCCGGTGACGAACAGCAGTTCCGCGTCGGGCCGGATGGTTTGGGCGTCCGCCTTCGGCTCGCGAATGCCAACCACCGTGGTGCGTTTGCCGGATTCCGGTAGATTCACTGTCACCGCTTCAACCTTGGCCGTGCCGGCGCCGCATTCGCAGGCGGTCTGGCTGCCGGGGTCAATGAGAATGAACCAGGGCCGTTGCGCGCGGGTGAGCGTGGCTTCCATGCGCTGGCGGTAATACCAACGATTGATCGCCGGCTTGCCGCCTGCGTCGGCCACACCGGTCACGTGGGTGTCCGCACGTCCGCCGAGGCGTTGCGCGACGCCGGGCAGCACGCGCGCCCAGCGTGACGTCGCCGGAGCGACGACAATTGTGGCCTGGGCCGATTTGCAAATGGCTTCCGCCGCCGCCGCGTCGGACGCATAGCGCGACTGGGCAAAGTCCTTGCCCGCCACGCCAAAATATTTTGTGGCAGGGCAGGCGGCGATGGAATCCGCCGCCGCCTGGACGTTTTCGCCGACGAGGCCCACGACGAGGCTGGAGCCGGCGAGGGCCTTATTCAGAGTGCGAGCAGCGTGCAGCGCTTCGCGGGCGGATTTGGCGAGCGAGCCGTCGGCCTCGGTATGGGCGAGAAGAAGAATTGTTTCCATGGGAAAATGGGGTGTTGGAGTGTTGGAGTGCTGGGTTAATGGAGTGTTGGGATCAAGAAGCGGAGTTTCATTACTCCAATGCTCCATCTCTCCATCACTCCGTTTGTTTTCATTTCTTGATCCACTCAATGATTTCCTTTGCGATGTCGTCTGGCGATTTGTCCTTCACAATCTTGGTTTCGCGCAATTGTTTCGGTAACGAGACGTTCGCGAAGCTCAACCCTTCCCCGGCAAGTTTCACCGGCTTGGCTTTTTGCAGTGCCGGCATCACGGTGCGCATGTTCACCATGCCCACTTGCGGGTTGTTTTTGGGTTCCGGCAGATTGCCGGTGGCCCAGCCGAGCAGGGCGGGCGGGCCGGCACACTTCGAAATCTGGTGTTTGCCGCCCTCGATGCGCTCCAGAATTTCCAGCGAACCGGCGGCGGCGATTTTGAGTTCATCCACGCCCTGAAATTGGTCCACGATGCCGAGGTGTTCGCCAACCATTTGCATTGTTGCGCCCGCGCCGCGCGACGCGGATTCCCAGCCGCCGAACACGAGCAGCTTGGATTTATCGAGACCGGGGATGGTCTGGATGGCATCCGCCAACGCGGCGGCGACTTCCGCGGCCTCGGTGAACCCGCTGGCCGGACCGTCGAGCGCGACGAGTTCAAACGGCACCTTTTGCGCGACGGTCATCATCACCTGCTGGAGCTTGGCCTTGGGGCCGAGGCTCACGAGCCAGACCTTGCTGCCGGGTGCGTTCTTCGCGAGGTTGGCCGCCTCATAAAGCGCATGGCTGGCCCACGGGTCGAGGACGGCGGGCAACATCATTTCATTTTTCAACGCGGGGCCAGCCGGGCCGGTGACCGGCTCCAGCGTCTGGAGCGGGTCCGGCACGACGCTGCCGCAAACGACAATTTGATAGGCAATTCTCATGCGGGGCGGATGATTATAAGTTGCGAGCTATTTGAAAAGCTCGAAGACGTGCCGAACGCGATGCTGTTGGGGGCAACGGACGAAGTTCAAGGCTTTGGATAGCCTGCTGATTGCGCCAGAATGATCATCTGATCCGGACGAAGTTTAAGTTTTGGACCCAAGGCCGCCCGATCCACCGAACCTCTCGCCCCGGTGACCAGGCCTTCGGAGGCGCAGAAGAGATAAACGTTTTGTGAGATATAACCGACATCAATATTGGCGGTGTTCCTTTTTTCTTCATTGCTTCCATCGCCCATTTTGGAGAGATCGGCGACGAAAATCAAAGTCGCGGGCGCGTCCTTTACGAAAGCCTGAGTTCCACCCAGCGCCCGTATGTCTTCGGCGACAACCAGATCGAGTTTGTTGGATTTGGCGGCGTAAACATACGCGCCCTGCTTGAGAAGCACATAGATGTCGGTCTCCTGAAAATTCCTGGCTGAGGGAGCGGTGCGCTTGCCATCGGGCCGATTAACGCCATCAGCCGCCCAGAGGAGGCTGGAGAGCTGTTGGGGTGAAAGCTCTTTGGAATCGAAAGCTCTGGCCGTGGACCGCTTCGCCAGCGCATCCATCAGCGGCATGCCGCCGGTTTTTTGCGGAGCGGGCAGGTCAATGGATTGGGCAAAAAGACTGCCGGCGATGAATGCGGCAACGAAAATAGATAACGTTCGTTTCATGATTTTGTTCGGTGTGTAAACCAAAACATGCCGGCAGCGCAGAAATTGTCAATTGCCGGGGCTCCTTTGTTATGATTCAAAAGCGGTGGAGGGCCACCGCAGTCCAAGACGCTGGCGCGTTTCACGAAAACTCTCAAACAGCGCGAAGCGTTTTGGACTGCGCCAGCCCTCTGGCGCTTTGGCCGGAGAGCGGGGAAAACGGGAGACGGTTGGGAAAGGTTAAACGCGGCTTTCACATTCCACAAAAGGTATCAGTCCCAACAATTTGCAATTTTCTATTTTTTCCATCGCTGCCACGAACAACCGCATCATGCGCCTGACACATTGATGGCTCAACTGAAATTCAGCCCTCGAATGTCAGTTCTCCGCCGAGTGCAGGCCGCCGGTGCTGGCGCGGAAGGCGATGTTCATCTTGTCCGGATTGCCAGGAACGGGCAGCGCGCAATTCCACAGGCACACGCCGCAATGAACGCATTTACCGCCGGTTTCATTCATGCTGCTTCTGGCACCAGATTAATTCGCAGGTTCGCACCCAATGCCTGAGCCACTTTTTCCAGCGTGCCCAGCGTAAGGTTTGCGTCGAAGCGTTCGAGACGGCTGACGTTGGCCTGCCGCGTGCCAATGGCTTTGGCCAGGTCCGACTGCGTCATGCCGCGCTGTTGCCGCAACTTGATGATCTGGAGCATCAGTTCGATGCGCTTGTCCTCGGCATCGTAGGCTATCCGGAAGTCCGGGTTTTGCAGCTTGCGCTTAAGGCAGTCGTCAATGTCCGCATGCGCCCGGTTATTCGATGCCGGCGTGCGGCGGCGGTTCGCAGTTTTCATAGTAATCTCGCATTCTTTTGGCCCGGACGATTTCAGCGGGCGATGTCTTGTCGGTCTTTTTCAAATAGCCATGCGTGAAAATCAGGCGATCGCCCCGGCAATAGAAAAAGAACGACCGATGCTCTCCCGCCCGCAGGGAAAGCCGCAGTTCAAATATGCCGTCGTCCAGATGTTTCGCATATGGCGGTCGCCGCAATTCGTCATGAGCGGCCAGTCGTTTGGCCCAGGCCAGAACCTTTGCCTGATCCGTTGCCGGCAGTTCTTCCAAGCCGTCCAGGAACGGGATCCGTCCGTTTTCCAATCGGACACAACCAAGCGACAGGTTTATTGTATATCCTATATGATATATTGTCAAGCGGCCAAACCGCAATGTGGCGGAATCGTTTAGGTGGGGCGAGGCTACTGACGAGCCGGCTCGCGGGGACGCTCGCCCCACCAACTGATTCACGACCAAACCGCGATATCTGCCATCAATTCTCCGCCGAGTGCAGGCCGCCGGGGCCCGCGCGGAAGGCGATGTTCGGATTGCCGGGAACTATCCAGCCTGTGCCTGCCGACAATCATCGCCGGCTTTGCCTCGCTTTTTTTCCAGGGCCACACAATAGACACCCCGGCCGTCGCTGGCGGGAGCAAAGCAGCTATTGCACGAGCCGCAATCCGATCCGCGGCGGTCTCCGTTGTGCCAGCGTTTGACCAGTCCGGGTTCGCAAATCAGCGGCCGGCCCAGAGAGATGTAGTCGGCCACCCCGCGGCGGATCAAATCGTTTGCCGTCTCGAAGGAGCGAATGCCCCCGACCAGCATCAGGGGTATCCCGACCCTGGCTTGGTAGAGCTTCGCGGCCTCCCGGTAAAAAACCTCGTCCTGCGGAATCTTCAGTTTGCCGGGACGCGACGGCGAGAACTTTTCCGGAGAAGCCACCGTTCCGCCAGAGAGTTCGATGGCATCAACGGTGGCCGTCTCAAGCATGGCGGCAACTTGAACGGCCTCGTCGCGCGTCAACCCGCCTTCCAGGAAATCCTCCGAATTGAGTTTGATGAGAAGCGGATAGCCCGGCCCAGTTACCTTCCGGATGCTCCGCACCACTTCGAGCAGGAACCGGGCGCGGTTTTCCAGCGTGCCGCCGTACTCGTCCGTCCGCTGGTTCAGGGCCGGGGAGAGAAACTGGCTGAACAGAAAACCATGGGCGGCATGAAGCTGGATTGCATCGAAGCCGGCCTGTTTGGCCCGCACGGCCGCCTGAGTGAAGGCCGGGACGATGTTCGCGATGTCTTTCTTGTTTATGGCCCGGCAAGTGGTCTGGCCATCCTTCGCAACGGCGGATGGGCCGATTGGCTTCAATCCGGTGAGCGCGAAGTCTGCAAACCTTCCGGCGTGGACGATTTGCAAGGCGATTTTTCCGCCTGCCTCATGGACCGCCTGAACCATTTCCCGCAGCCCGTCCACGAAACGATCGTCGTGAATGGCGAGTTGGCCGGGACTCGACTGTCCCTCGGGGCTGACGAACGTGTAACCGCTGATGATCAAACCAACCTCGCCCCTGGCCAGTTCGGCCATCATTTCGGTGAGTTTGGGGGTGACGGAACCCTCCTGGTTGGCCAACCCTTCCCAAGTGGCGGACCGCACGAAGCGGTTGGCCAATGCCATGCCGTTGATGGAAACACTCTCAAACAATTCAGCCATAATCATCCTTCAATTCGCAGTCTTGAGGCATCAGCCGCGTTCACGCGCGGCACAGTAGCCGGGGAGCAGGTCAGTCCGCAAGCCCAGGCCAGAATTGGCTCTCGTTCCGGTGGCGAATGTTCGTTACGATAGACCAGTCGCGAACACGTTGCATGACACCAAAATTATTTCCCGAGTTGGGCCTTTCCGCCGAATTGCTGAAAGCCATTGATAAACTTGGCTTTGAACAGACCGCGCCGATTCAGGCCGCGGCCATCCCGGTCCTGATGCAGGGCAAGGACGTGGTGGGCCAGTCCCAAACCGGTTCCGGCAAGACCGCCGCGTTCGCCATTCCCGCCATCGAGAAGACCGACCCCAACCTGCGCGCGGTGCAGGTGCTCATCCTTTGTCCGACACGCGAACTGGCCGTGCAGGTGTCAGAGGAAGTCCACAAGCTTGCGCTCTTCAAGCGCGGCATCACCGCGTTGCCGATTTACGGTGGCCAATCCTACGAGCGCCAGTTCTGGGGACTCAAACAGGGCGCGCAAATCGTCATCGGCACGCCGGGCCGCGTGATGGACCACATGCGGCGCGGCACGTTGCGGCTCGAAACCGTGAAGATGGTCATCCTCGACGAGGTGGACGTGATGCTCAACATGGGTTTCCGCGACGACATCGAACTTATTCTCCAGGCCACGCCCAAGGAACGGCAGACCGTCTTTTTCTCCGCCACCATCCCGCGGCCCATCCAGCAGTTGATCGAGAAGTACTCGCGCGACCCGCAACAGGTGCGCATCGAGCAAAAAGCGCTCACCGTGCCGACCGTTGAACAGGTCTATTACGAAGTGGACCGCCGCTACAAAATCGAACTGCTCACGCGGCTCATTGACA
>DAIRTX010000017.1:0-57194 GCA_036803685.1 Verrucomicrobiota bacterium
GGTAGGGCGGGCTGTCCCCTGCCCGCCGCTCGCACGCAAGCTGAAGACGGCGCGCACGGAGTGACGCGCCCTACCACATTCAAAGATTTAATCATCGCCGGGCCGGCGCCGGCGCCGTTGCTGCGCGCGGAAACTTTTTACCGCTACCAAATCATGCTGCGCACGCGCGCGATGAGCAAACTGAGTCAGACACTGGCGAAAATTGTTGCGTCGTTGGCGTTGCCGGAAGATGTGACGCTGACGGTGGACATTGACCCGGTGAGTTTGGGTTAACGTGCTGCCAGCGTCCCGCTGGCAGACCAAGCTCTTGAGATGAAGTTAGTCCTGCCGGCAAGATGCCGGCAGCACGTTGTCACCAACCAGCGCCGTGCTCGTCGAACCAGTGAATTTGACGTAAGGAATTAAATCGCTCGAAGTCGAAGCTCACGCAATACGGTAAGAACTATTTCTGGATCAAGTTGGGCATGATAATTGAAATGCACTCGCAGAATGCCTTCTTTGCGATCAAGGTTTGCGAGATCTTTTGGAAGCAGAAATAACATTCTTGGTTCCACCCATTGTTGTGCAATCACGGCAATGGGCATTGCCGATGTAACTGACCAAGTGGCGTGGCCGCCCGAAATCGCAGGTAAATAGCCTGACTTAACAATGGCCATAAGGAGTTTTTCCAACGATTCAGAGTTAGGCAAATCAAACCGCTGTTGATGTGCATCACAATCATCACCAGCACAGACACTGCTTCTTGTAAGGTAAGCTTGCACAATTGATGCGCTTTTTTAAACGCTCGGAAGCTTTGATTTTTTCGTTGTCCAGAATTTTCCCCAAAAACTCACGCGCCGATATTTTTAATTCCCCGCTGCCACAAATCAAAATGATACAGCGCAACGACGACGAGGGAGTGGCCGATTTTTTCGTCGGCCACGAGTTTCGGAATTTCCGCGACCGGCACAAGGTGCGTCACCAAATCCTCGCCGTGATCGAATTCGACGCCGTGTTTCAACCGGCAGTTTTCAATCAGCACGGTGTAGGTGATGTTGCTCAAGATGGCCGGGTTCGACCAGATGCGTCCGAGCAGGCGCGCGTGTTCACCTTCGTAACCGGTCTCCTCGTGCAGTTCGCGCACGGCGGTCGCCACCGGGTCGGTCTCGCCCGCGTCCATCATGCCGCCGGGGATTTCCAGTTCCACCGTGTTCGAGCCGTGGCGGTATTGCTCGACCATCACCAACTGTTGGTCGGGCGTGACGGCGACGACGTTGACCCAGTTGACGCTGTCGAGGACGTAAAAATCGTGTTCCTTGCCGGTGCGCGGCGAAATTTTCACGTCCGAGCGCAGCTTGAAAATGCGGAAATCGCCGATGGGCGTCGAACGGACTTTTTTCCAAGGCCTGATCATTTACGATTTACGATTTTGGATTTACGAGCCGGCTTTGACTGTCGGCAATTGATTCATGGCGTCAATCGTAAATCGTAAATCGCAAATTCAAAGTCCTTTTCCCTGCGCCGACCAGCCTTGTTTCATCAAATTCAGCAGGTGCCGGAGCGCATCGTCGTAACTGCGGCCTTTTTGCGCGGCGAGTTGGCGCGCGCGCTTGTCCAGTTGCGCGGCCATCCCGGCGGATTTTTCGGACGGACAGCCGAGCGTGGTCAACAGTTTTGCCAGTTCAGAAATTTCCATGATCCTCGGGCAGGGCGGCGTTGCCGCCCGGCTATGGTGCTTCAAGCGCCTCGCGCACCTTTTTGGTCAAATTCAAAGGATTAAAAGGTTTTTGCAGAAAGAACGTCCCGGGTTTCGACATGGCGTCCCGGACCGCGTTGTTGTTGATGTAACCTGAAATGAAAAGAACCCGGACCGCGGGATTTACCTGCCCCAGCCATTCGGCGAGCGTTTTGCCGCTCAGTCCGGGCATGATCACGTCGGTGAGCAAAAGCTGGATTTTAGCGCCGTTCGCCTGCGCCAAAGCGAGGGCTTCTTGACCATCGGCCGCTTCCAACACGGTGTAACCTTGGGTCCGCAACACCCGAGCCATGAGTTGCCGCAGCGATGGTTCATCTTCGGCGAGCAGGATTGTTTCTGTGCCTTGCGGCAAACTGACCGGGGCCTCGCGACTTGAAACGGTATCCTCCACCCCCCGAACGCGGGGCAGGTAAATCTTAAACTGCGTTCCTTTGTCCACCTGGCTGTCGGCGTGAATATGACCGTTGCTTTGCTGGATGATGCCAAAACAGGTGGCCAGTCCCAAACCGGTGCCTTTGCCTTGTTCTTTGGTGGTAAAAAAAGGTTCAAAGATGTGTTGTTTGACTTCGTCAGTCATGCCCACACCGGTGTCGCTAACGCTGACCATGACATAGTCGCCGGGAGTAATGAGGTGTCGGCGGGCATAATCTTCATCGAGGTGTACGTTGTCCGTGTGGATGGTCAGGGTTCCACCTTCGGGCATGGCATCGCGGGCGTTGACAACCAGGTTCAGCAGCACCTGCTCGATCTGGCCGGGATCGGCCTTGATTTGCCCCAGGTCAGGCGCGGCTTGCGTCACCAGTTTAATATCCTCGCCAATCAAGCGATGCAGCATCTTGTTCAGATTGACAATCAGTTCGTTCAGGTTGATCCGGCGGGGTTCAATGACTTGCCGGCGGGCGAAAGCCAGCAGTTGACGGGTGAGGTTCGCCGCGCGTTCGGCGCTCTCCTGGATGCACTCGAGATTGGAACGCAAAGGGGCGTCGGGTGACAATTGCGCGAGCGCCAGATCCGTGTGGCCGCAAATGACCGCGAGGATGTTGTTGAAGTCATGGGCTACGCCGCCGGCCAGCCGGCCGATGCTGTCAATCTTCTGCGTCTGGCGGTATTGAACTTCCAGTTCCAGTTCATGAGAGATGTCACGCTTGATGGCAATGTAGTTCGTGACGGCGCCTTTCTCGTCGCGAACGGGAGCAATGACAGCGTCTTCAGTGAAAAGCGCGCCATCCTTCTTTTTGTTGATGAAACGCCCGCGCCACACTTCACCGGTGCTGATTTTGGCCCACAGTTCCCGATAAAAAGCGCTGTCTTGTCTGTTGCTCTTGAGCAGTCGCGGGTTTTGGCCGATGACTTCGGTCCGGCTGTAACCCGTGACCCGTTCAAAGACCGGATTGACATAAAGAATGCACCCCTTGGTGTCGGTGATGACGACGCTTTCCGGGGTTTGCTCAATGGCGGTCATCAGGCGGTTGAGCTCGGCTTCCGCCTGCTTGCGCGTGTCCTCATTGCCGATGGCGGAGGCGATAATTCCGAGGATTCGACGGTCATCGTCGGTGGGCCGGTAATCCGTGCCGTAAACCACGCAGAGCGACCCTACGGCCTTGCCTTCGCATTTGACCGCACACCCCATGTAGGTTTGCAGGCCATGCGCGCGCACATTGGGATCAGACTCGGCGTAAGATGTCTGGGGCAGATTGGTGATAACCACCGCGTCGTCCCGGTTGTCGCGCAGGACATCGTAGCAAATGTGTCCCGCTGCAAAATCCTTTGACTTGAAGCCCGGCGGTGTCTGCCACTGGCCTATGGAGCAAAGCAAATCGCCTTGAAGACGATTATACAGAGCGCAAGTTGCTCCGAGCAGTTCGCCGCAGAGGGCGGTCAGCCGGTTGATGTTCGAGTCATGGTCGTTGCCGAGCGCCAAAAGACAGCCATTGATCCTCTTCAGCCGGTCGCTGGTCTTTTCCCGGGCGTTTTCCGCAAGCCTGCGTTCGGTGGTGTCGGTGAATACCGCCGCAAACTGATCCCTGGTGGGGCTGAAGATCCAGGCATCGTAAAACCTGCCCTCCACATCTGAAAAGTTCTGCCACGCGATCGGTTGGCCGGTTTGTGCCACCAGGCCAAACGCGTCAATCATGTCTTGTTCCACCGCTGGATTTACTTCCCTGCCCGTTTTGCCCAGCACGGCTGATGCTGGAACGCCCGTCAGCTTCTCAAAGGCGGGATTGACTTCAAGATAACGGAAGTCAATGGGCCGTCCTTGTTCGTCGTAGATCATTTCATGCAGCGCAAAACCAACGGTCAAATTTTCGAAAAGCAGGCGGTATTTGCGTTCACTCTGGCCCAGCGCTTCCTCCGCCAGCTTGCGTTCGGTGATGTCCCGGCAGAGGGTCAGGATTTGGACCCCTTGCCCGCTCTTGGCCACCGTCGCGTTGATTTCAACCGGAGTGACCTGCCCCGCTTGCTTCACGTAATCAATTTCCAGATCTTTGACGAAGCCCTGCTGCAAGCACTTCTTGATCTCTGCGGCATTCCGCTCACGGTCGTGCGCCGCCGTCCATTCGAGCACGCTTTTGCCGATGATTTCCGCCAGCGTGTTATGCCCGGTGAGCTGGACATACTCCTGGTTGGCCCCGCGGACTTTGCCTTCCGAGTCCAGAATGACATAGCCCGTGTCCGTCGTTTCGATCAGCGCGCGGTATTTCTCCTCGCTTGCCAGTTGCGAAAAGCGCGCGTGCCGCAATCGCGAGACCAGCCGGTAAATCAGCACAAACAGCAGCGAGCCGGTGACCAGTACGAAGAGCAGCCCTTTGAGAGTGGATATTTCGTTCCAGGCTTTCGGATCCGCACCGATCGCCGCGACAAACTTGTCCGTGCAGAAAATCCAAAGCCCCGCGATCAGGACGTACCAAAAAACGATTTTGCCAGCGCTCCGGAATGGCGGTATCGGGGGGATCTCAGCCGGTTGTAATCCTTCGCGTGGGGTTCCGGCTTTTTCGCAACCCAAATTTGAGCGGCCAAGTTGTTCAACGTTCATAAAAACCCTGACGCACGCTTGACGCCAGAAGCTATTTCACAGGTTCCTCGAAACGAGATTTGCGAGGAACCTCGAAGGGAACATCATCTCATTGTCGGTCAGACCACAGGTATGTGTAACAGATGACAAAGCCGCCGGCAAGGTTTCAATGGCTGGATGAATTCTTATTCACGACCAGTCTTTGGAAGTCATGGCCGTCGAAGCGGAGAAGTAAGGAGAACTCGCACAAGCGATTACGCGAGCGAGGCGATCGAAGTTCGTAACGCCCTGAAAGAACGAAGCCGGGTGTATCGCCCGGCTCATTGAATACTCGTCGCTGGAAAACGCTCAACCCAGCGCCGGCTCGGTGCCGTCAATCATCTTCACCTTGTTGTGCTCGAAGTATTCCTTTGTCAACGCCTTCACGGCTTTGGCGCGCTGATCGTAGAGCCGCTTCAGCTTGCGCGGCTTGTGCCGGGCCAGCGCGTAGCTTGTGATGATCGGCATGGCGATGGTCGTGTCGGTGTAGCAAACGACGGCATCGGGCAAACGATCCGGGTCCACCTTGCCCCAGCTCACGGCTTCGCTCGGCGTGGCGCCGGAGAGGCCGCCGGTGTCGGGCCGCGCGTCGGTGATTTGAAGGAAGTAATCCTGGCCGTATTCCTTGATGCGCAGCACTTCCTGAATCTGCGGCTCCGTCTGGAGCATGAAGTTTTTCGGACTGCCGCCGCCCCAGAGCACCACGGCGCTCTTGCCGCCGGCCCGCTTGGCGGCGAGGACGATGGCGGTGGTTTCATTCACGTCAATCGAGGGGTTCATGCGCAGTTTGTTGCCGCGCAATTCCACCCCCGCCACGTTCATGCCAATGGTCGAGTCGCCGGGCGAACTGGTGTAGCATGGCACCCCGGCGCGATAGGCGGCGGCGAGCACGGACACGTCCTTGAGGCCGGCCTTGCGTTCCCATTCGGCGCAGTATTTGCCGATGAGATGATGCAGTTCGGCGGTGCCCATTTCCTTCTGAAACTCGGGCTGGATGAGAATGTCGCGGAGGATTTCGTCGGTGGCCATCAGGCAATCGCTGTAGCCGAGCAACACGTCATAGACGCGGACGATGTCGTTCTCGCGCAACTCGGTGTCGTCAAACTTGAAGTTGCCGACGCGCACCGGATAATTCAGCGCGAAGTGCATGTCGTGATAGAGATTGGCGCCGGTGGCCACAATCCAGTCCACGAATCCGGCCTTGATGAGCGGCACGATGGACGAGCAACCCATGCCCGCTGGCGTGAGCGCGCCGGAGAGGCTCATGCCGATGGTGACATCCGCTCCGAGCATTTTCTCCGTGAAGAGCTGGCAGCTTTCCTTGAGCCGCGCGCCGTTGTAGGCGAGAAAGGTTTCGTCCACCAGGTCGGCGAGCTTTTCCTTGCCGGTGATGTTCTTGGGCAGGATGCGCTTGCCGGACATGAATTTGTCCCGATTCGGGCATTTTTTCTTCTTCAACCATTCCGGGGTTTCCGAGAGGTCTTCGCGATAACGTGAGGTTCGTTGTGTCTTAGCCATAAATTTATGTCCCATCAACGATACGAACCTGGGCGCGATTGACAAACTTTAATTGTTTGAAACTGCAAAAAATGCAGCGGCGCAGAAATCCGCAGCGATCCCGGCGGTCCGCCAAGCTGGGGCTACTGGACGGTCACCAAATCCGGCCGGCCCAGCGAGAGTCCGCCTTGAACATTGTCATGAAATTGGGCGGCAACGATGATATTGTTGGTGCAGGTGGTGTTATTCACCCGGAAGGCCGCGCTGCCGCAGTTGCTGGTGATCAGGTTGGTGAAGGAGTTGTGCACGCATTCGGTCTGGGGAACAGGCTGCCAGCCGACTTCAGTCTGTTTCTCGGTGTGCGCCATGAAAACACCGTAATGGCGGCTGTTGCGGATGGAAATATTGTGAAATTGATTGTCGCAACTCTCGCGCATGAAGATGCCCAGGTCATTGGCGGTCAAGACGGCGTTGCTGACGACGTTATGATTGAAAGCCAGATCGAGTGAGATGCCGGCCCCGGGATTGTCATGGAGACGGAGCCCGGTGAACTGGCAGTCCTCCGTCTGGTAACAGGCCAGGCCATCAAACTCGTTGTCAAACGCGGTGTAATTCCGCACCGTCAGCCGCCGCACGTCCCGCGTGGTGACCAGACCCCCTGAACGGCAGCGGGCACAGGTCACATGTTCCACTATCGAATCGCTCACATTTTGAATGGTGATTCCGTTGTTGCGGACTTCCGAGCTTTCGCCCTGAAGCTGCCAGAGTTCGCGTTGCTGGTGGTAACGGTTTCCGTCAATAAAAAGGTCACTGACGCGCAGGTCTTTGACAGTTGAATGTGGATTATTGACTGGTTCACCCAGGATGATCACCGGGCAATTGGCGCCATCCGCCAAGCGCAGGACTGTCGCATCCCCCGAACCGCGCAAGGTCTGATGATCGCGCTGCAACACGATGGGCTGGCGGACTTCAAAAGTTCCGGGTGGCAGCACCACTTCCCCGCCACTTTCAGGCAGGAGGTCCAGCGCTTGTTGGATTTCAGCGCTGGTTATGCTGGCGGGCAACATTGCGGCCTCCGGTGCCACGCCAGGTATTTGGGGAGCAATCCCGTGGCTCACCGGAAAGATCAACAACCCCACGCATAAGGCATGCTTTACGACCGCCAAACCTCTGATTTGATGCAAGCTCATTTTCATAAGCGCGGTACAATTGTAAGCAATCGCTGTTCCTATTTTGAAGCTCGCTCAAGGCAGATGAATTTTCAACAATTAATTCTGAAATTTAGCAAATGTTTTAGTTGAACGAATGAACAAAGCAGCCGATGGTAAGAGTTGAGGGGTTTGGTGGTCCAAGTTCGTACGTTGTTTTTCCCATTGTTGAATTTCGTTTCGGGATTTCCCAGAGGCTGTGAAGCCGTTATGCTCTGCGCGACTTTTATGGCGAACTTGAAATCCGCGAACACATCAACGCCGGCCGAACCCGGCTATGCCATGCCGGCGGAATGGGAAGAACACGCTGCTACCTGGCTCGGCTGGCCGCACAATGAAACCGACTGGCCGGACAAACTCGATACCATCCGCTGGGTCTATGGCGAAATAGTGCGGAAAATTTCGACGGGCGAACTCGTGCGGATTCTCGTCCGGCACCGGGCCGAACAGAAACTTGCCACCAGCTATTTGAAACGCGCGGGCTGCGATTTGAAGCGGGTCGAGTTTGTCGTGCATCCGACCAATCGCGGCTGGACGCGCGACAGCGGACCGATTTTTGTCCGTCGTAAACGTGCTGCCAGCGTCCCGCTGGCAGATCAAAATACGAGAAGAAAGTCAGTTCTGCCGGCAGGATGCCGGCAGCACGTTGGGATCGAGACCGCCATTGTTCATTTTCATTTCAATGCGTGGGCAAAATACAACGATTGGCAAAAGGACACCAAGGTCCCGGAAACCGCCGCGAAACTTTTGAAGAAACCGCTTTTCAACGCGCAATTCAACGGAAGGAATTTCATCATCGAAGGCGGTGGCATTGAGGTGAACGGTCGTGGCACGCTGCTGACCACCGAGGAATGCTACCTCCATCCGAAAGTCCAGGTGCGGAATCCCGGCATGACGAAGGCGCAATACGACGAAACGTTCAAGAAATATCTCGGCGTCAAAAACGTCCTGTGGCTGCTCAACGGTCCGGTCGGCGATGACACGCACGGGCACATTGACGACATCTGTCGTTTCGTGAATCCGAAAACGCTCGTGCTCATCCGGGAAACGAACCAGCGCGACATCAATTACAAGCCGCTCGCCGAGAACTGGGAGCGCGTGCAGGATTTCCGGCTCGAAGACGGTTCAAAACCCGAAGTGGTGCCGTTGCCGATGCCGGCGCCAATTTTCTATGATGGCTGTCGCTTGCCCGCGAGCTACGCGAATTTCTACATCGGCAACGCCTGCGTCATCGTCCCGACGTTCAACGACCCGAACGACCGGGTAGCGCTGGGCACGCTCGGCGAGTTGTTCAAAGACCGTCCGGTGGTGGGCATTCACGCCGTGGACCTCGTGCTCGGCTTCGGCTCGCTGCATTGCCTGACGCAGCAGCAGCCGGCGTGAGTTTCAATTCGGATAATGCTCGACGCCAGCCTGAATACAGGCTATATTTAGCCTATGAAAATTGCCAGCCGTCCCCGTTTCCGAAAACTGAAGATCAATTTGCAATCGCAAATGTTCACGTTGAGCAATGCCAAAACGTATTTGGGCCGCTTGATGGAAAAAGCCGGCCGGGGAGAAACGGTTTATATCGTCAAGGGACGGCAGCGGTTCATTTTGCAGGAAGCCCCTGAAATCGAGCCTGTCCCCATCCGTCCGCCGAACTATTTCGCCAACGCCTGCAGCCGGGCCGAAATTCAGGAGGACAATCGTCTGGCCAAAGCCTCGGTGATTCGCGCCCCCAAAGACCTTGAATAAAAAGGGAACGCCGTGAGACAATGGGACATCTTCATGTTTCCGTTCAGCAAGGAAAGGCGGCATCCCGCCGTCATCATTTCCAATGATGAAACCTGCCAGAATCCTGACATTGAAGAAATCAATGCCCTGCTTTGCACCTCGGCCAAAGTGAACCGGAGCGCGAAATCCACCGAAGAAGTATTGGACGAGGCTGACGGGCTGGATTGGAAAACCATGGTCCGCTGCGACAAAATTTATTTGCTGCCCAAAGCGCGCTTCGACGACCAGAAGGGCCAGGTCACCAAAGAACGCCGGCACCTGATAGCCCGGAAAATGGTGGAAGTGTTGAGGCTGCCCATTCACCGCCGGTAGCATCTGCGCCGCAGCAGCAGCCGGTGTGAGTTTTTCTGGACAAAATTTTTGCCGGGCGCAAAGTCAAAATTGTTTAAGCAAAAAAAATTCAGAACACGCCATGTCCAAATACAACATCGAATGCGAAGTAGCTGTGAAAAGCCTCAACGCGCTTCGGAAAATTCCGGCTGATTCGATTGCTTACGACACTCAATTGGTAATGCTTGAGCGTCACATGTCGAAAATTCGAGCATTAGCACTCGCAGTCAAATCTACAGGACATTTGGAGATTCAGTCCTTTCTTGACGCACCAGAGACACGCGAACAACTTCGTTGCGCTCGAATTAGGATTCGCAAAGCTGTAACCGGCAGAGACCGCAAGGCTGTTCTCAAAGCGAACCTTCAACTTTTAAGCTTCCGCCGAAAGGCGAGGTGGGCCAAAAGTATTGGCGTTGGTTACGGACAAATACACACTCCAGTTGGAGGTGGAGCGCCTGACAGCAATAGAAGAAGACATTGAAGGTCTAATGCTTCGTGCGCATCATGCTTTGAATTGCTTCACGGCCTCAATGCAGCGGCCGCAAATGGTTGGATGCTCAGGATTCTGGCCGACATCCGTTTCCCAATGCCAGCAGCGCTCGCATTTCTGGCCGTCGGCATGAACTACCAATTTGGCATTTGAGTCTTTGGTGATTTCAATCTGTGAAACATTCACCAGTTCTCGAAACTCATTAATTACACCATCTTTGAGTAGAGGGTCAGACTCATGCAGTTGTATTTTTGCGTCCAATGACTTTCCAATAACCTTTGCTTTGCGTTCAGTTTCCAAATGCGTGAGCAGAATCGCCCGCTTTTCAAACAGAAAATGCCAGCGAAACACAGGCTGCCATCGTTCACGGTCATCATTCCCTTGTAGCACCGAAAATTCGATTGGTTGCCAATTCGCTTCATGCACCGACCCCGTCGGTTTCCCCGGCACAAATTCCCACGCTTCGTCCGCCGTAAACGCCAGGATCGGCGCGAGCATCTGACACAGGCTGGTCACCAGCCGGTGCAGCGTGGTCTGCGTCGAGCGGCGGCGATGCGAATTCGCCGGGTCGGTGTAAAGCCGGTCTTTGATCACGTCGTGGTAAATCGAAGACAACTCCACGGCCACGAACTGGCTGATTTTTTGATAGACGACGTGGAATTCGTAGTCGTCGTAGGCTTTGATAACCTCAGCTTCGAGCTTTGAGAATTCGCCAAGAATCCAGCGGTCGAGGCCAGTGAGTTTGTCATCCGCCACGGCGTGCTTTGCCGGATCGAAGTCGTAAAGGTTCGAGAGCTGGTAGCGCAGAGCATTGCGGATGCCGCGATAGGTCTCGGCGACCTTGGCGATGCGTTCCTCGCTCACGATGATGTCGTTGCGGTAATCCTGCGACGCGACCCACAGGCGGACGATGTCCGCGCCGTGTTTTTTCACGTAAGCCTCGGCGGTCTGCGGCTTTTCGTAAACGCCCTGGCTTTGCTTGCTCTTGGAAATTTTTTCGCGGTCGGCGTCCACCATGAAGCCGTGCGTCAAAACGGTCTTGAACGGCGCTGCGCCGTTGCCGGCGAGCGACAGCAGCAGCGACGATTGAAACCAGCCGCGATGCTGGTCAGAGCCTTCCAAATACACGTCAGCTTGCCATTTTTCGGTAGGGCCGCGCTGCTGCGCGGCCTCGGATGTCTGGGACGAGCAGCAGCTCGTCCCTACCAAATGTTGCAATTCGCTTCGCCGCATCAGCACCGCGCGCGATGACGACCCGGAATCAATCCACACGTCGAGCGTGTCGTTGGATTTAGCGGCGGCCTCTGCACCTTTCCAATCCTTCGGCTTCACGAGCGACCATAGATCAGCGGCGGATTTTTCGAACCAGACGTTTGAACCATGTTTTTCAATCAAATCGGCGGTGTTGCGGACGATTTGGGCATCGAGGATCGGCTCGCCTTTCGCGTCGTAAAACGCCGGAATCGGCACGCCCCACGTGCGCTGGCGCGAAATGCACCAGTCGGGACGGGTTTGCACCGCGCTTTTGATGCGGTTGACGCCCCAGTCCGGCACCCATTTGACGCGGTCAATTTCGGCGAGGGCGGCGGCGCGGAAGGTAGGGCCGCGCTGCTGCGCGGCCTCGGAAGTTTGGGACGAGCGGCAGTTCGTCCCTACCACATGATCAATCTTGATGAACCACTGGTCCATCGCCCGGAAAATGACGGGCGTCTTGCTGCGCCAGCAATGCGGGTAGCTGTGATGATAATTCTCCTGGTGCAGCAGCGCCTTGCGAACGCGCAATTCGTGCAGCACGGCCTCGTTCGCGTCGCTCTTACCGTGTTTCTCGAGAATGGATTTGCCGATCATCCCGGCCGGCATCTGTTGCTCGATGGGCAAATCGCTCGTGTGCGCGAAGCGACCGTCGTCGTCCACTGGCGAGTAAATCGGCAAACCGTTTTGGCGTCCGAGATTGTAGTCGTCCAAACCGTGGCCCGGTGCGATGTGAACGAACCCGGTGCCGGTGTCGCTGGTGACGAAATCGGCGGCGAAGGCTTCACCGGAGCGGTTGCAGAAAGGGTGTTGATATTCCAATCCTGCAAGTTCACTGCCTAAAACCGTTTCAAGGGTTTCAAATTTTCCCCATTTACACTTTTCAGCAACAGCGGGAAGAAGCGATAACAGCATCCAATATTTTTCCTCGCCGACTTGTACAAGCGTGTATTGAAGCTTTGGATTGTAAGCAATCGCGAGGTTTGCGGGCAAAGTCCACGGCGTCGTCGTCCAGATTAGAACAAAAGTATTTAGCGTAGATGCCCTTGGCGGGTGTATTTCATTTTCGACTTGTGGAAACTCCGGGGCTCCGACAACCGGAAACTTCACGAACACACTCTGGCTGACATGGTCCTGATATTCGACCTCGGCTTCGGCGAGCGCGGTGCGGCAGGGAATGCTCCAATAGACCGGCTTTTTGCCTCGATACACGAAGCCTTTCTCAACGACGTCGGCGAACAGGCGCAACTCGTCAGCTTCGTATTCCTTGTTCAGCGTGAGGTACGGATTATCCCAATCGCCGAGGACGCCGAGGCGTTTGAATTGCGTGCGCTGGATATCAATGTATTTGCGGGCGTAGGCTTCGCAGGTTTTGCGAATGGTGGCGGCACTCTCCAAATGTGCTTCCGGCATCTTGCCGGAAGATCCAATTTCATTTGGATTGCCAGTACTAGTTGAGGAAGATGGATCTGCCGGCGGGACGCCGGCAGCACGTTGCTTGCGCATCTCCTGGCTGACCCTGAATTCGATGGGCAGGCCGTGGCAATCCCAGCCCGGCACGTAGGGGGCGCTAAAACCCCGGAGGGTTTTGTATTTGATGATGATGTCCTTGAGAATCTTGTTCAGCGCCGTGCCGATGTGGACGTCGCCGTTGGCAAATGGCGGGCCGTCGTGCAGGACAAATTTTTCCGCGTTTGCGCGTGCCGCCTGAATTTTTGTGTAAAGCCCGGTTTCCTGCCATTTTTTGAGCCGTTCCGGTTCCCGCGCGACGAGGTCGGCTTTCATGGGAAAGCCGGTGCGCGGCAGGTTGAGCGTGTTTTTGTAGTCCGTCGCCATTTTTCGGAGCGCGAACGGTAACAGCGGCGAAAAGCGGTGTCAACGAACGCAGGGAGTTTGAAATTTGCCAGACACATCAAATTGGGGAAGAAAAACCGGGTCAATCAGTCAGAGGATGACCGAGAAACCCGGGGAATTTAGAATGAGTACAACGTAGAATTACGGAGAACTCCAATCTGGGTTTGTACCGAAACCCAGATCGAAAACTGTTAAAAAATCAAAGAGCATCTTATAACCGCCTTGCACTGGAGTCAATTAATCACAATTGCTAATTTTTGTCAAACATGGTTTGAAAAGTATCAGTATTTATTAACATCATGCCCCATCTGATTAGAGGCGTCCTGACCGGTTATTTTGCGGGTTTTATGTCCACCCGAACCGGTGTCGGCAAAGATTCCTGTTTACAGTGTGGCTTCGATTGTTAACATCCGTTCAGAGAAACAAACGCATGGCAAACGCATGAAAAAAATCGAGGCCATCATCAAGCCGTTCAAACTTGAGGAAGTAAAATCTGCATTGGCCGCTCTGGGTGTTCAGGGGATGACGGTTGCGGAGGTAAAAGGATTCGGCCGCCAAAAAGGGCACACGGAAATTTATCGTGGCAGTGAATACACGGTGGATTTTCTGCCCAAGGTGAAGGTTGAGGTTGTGCTGGCTGATGCACAGGCCGCTTCCGCAGTGGACGCGATTGTCAAAGCGGCCAAGACGGGCAAGATCGGTGATGGAAAAATTTTTGTGAGTGCCGTCGAGAGCATCGTTCGCATTCGTACTGGTGAAACGGGCGAGCAAGCGGTCTGAATCAAATATTGCGCATCAGAAAACAATGGAAAACAAGTGAAACCTTGATTTTTGCCCCCTGTGAATAACTCGTGAACAAAAGTTAATATGTTATCCTAGATACTTTCGTTCCAATTGCATAAAACGCTCCTGTTAATTGAAGTTGTTTGGGGCGTCTTATCATTTTTACCAGACATGTGATGATGGTGTGGATTTTGTTTTTCGTAAGATGTTGAAAACAAGCAGTTTGTTTCGATTGAAAAATAAAGCTTTTGGCGGTAGAGTTGAATGCATGTCTGCTTTCTCAGGGTCATGGCTCTTTGCCAATGCGAATATCGGTGAAAACCGGCAGCTAATCCCAAGTTGGGGGCTAGGTGAATAAACCACTTTAAAAACGGGCTTTTTGACAAAGTGCAAACACAAATTTCGGCTGAAAAAATTTGGAATTCTGCGCGGGAACATCTCCGTTCCAAGCTGAATAACGAAACCTACAACATGTGGTTCGCGCCGCTGCGGGCCTGCGCGATTGACGGCAACAACGTGACGCTGGAGACGGCCAACGAATTCAGCGGAGTCTGGCTCAAGGACAATTACCTCAGCCTGTTGCAGGATGCCTTTGCCGTCGCCGCCGGTCGCCAATTGCAGGTCAAATTCAAAATTGCCACGGGAAATGCGCCGGCTCCGTCCGCATCCGCACCAGCGTCGGTCAAAACAAAAGCTCCCGAATCCGCTCACGAGCGCCCGGCCAACAGCGAACTGCATTTTAATCCAAAAAATACCTTTGAATCATTCGTCGTCGGCAACAACAATAATTTTGCCTATGCTGCCGCGCTCGCCGTCGCCCAGGCGCCCGGCAAATCCTACAACCCGCTTTTTCTTTACGGCGGCGTCGGCCTTGGCAAGACGCATTTGCTTCACGCCATTGGCCAGCACGTTTCGGGAAATAAAAAGGGCGCGCGCGTCGCCTACCTTTCATCCGAGAAATTCACGAACGAATACATTGACGGAATCCAAAACAACCAGCTTGCCAAATTCCGCAAAAAATACCGCCAGACCGATGTGTTGTTGATTGACGACATTCAATTTCTCGCCGGCAAGGAACGCATCCAGGAGGAATTTTTCCACACCTTCAACGCGCTGCATGAGTCGCACAAGCAGATCGTGCTCACGTGCGACCGTCCGGCCAGCGAAATTCAGGGGCTTGAACACCGCCTCGTCTCGCGGTTCGAATGGGGTCTGGTCACCGACCTGCAACCGCCGGACGTTGAAATGCGCCTGGCCATTCTCCAAAAGAAGGCGCAGATCATGGGCGTAACGCTGTCGGACGACATCATGAATTTCCTGGCCAATCGCATCCGCACCAACGTCCGCCGGCTTGAAGGCGCGCTCATCCGCGTGGTGTCCTACGCCTCGCTCACCGGCAAGAAACTCACCATCGAAGTCGTCGAAGGCTTGCTGCGTGAAATCCTTCACGAAGAAGGCCGTTTTTCCGTCAACATCGAAGTTATTCAGAAGAAGGTCGCGGAACATTTTGACATTCGCCTTGCCGACATGACCAGCAAGCGCCGCCCGGAAAACATCGCCTTCCCGCGCCAGATCGCCATGTATCTTTCGCGCCAGATGACTGAAAGTTCGCTTAATACCATCGGCGAAGCCTACGGCGGACGCGATCACGGCACGGTGCTGCACGCCTGCCGCCTTGTCAAAGACCGCATGGAAGTGGACGCCAATGTCCGCCAGGTCGTCCATTATCTGGAAAAGCAGTTGATGCGCTAAACTTGATTGCGAATTAAATCCGCAGTCGGCAATCTGCAATTCGCAATCGTTTATGGCCGTCATTGAAGTCAGCGGTCTCACCAAGACCTTTCGCACCTACAAAAAGCAGCCGGGGTTTGGCGGCGCAATCAAAGGGCTGTTTCATCGCCAATACGAACAAACCATCGCCGTCAACGATGTGAGTTTCAAGATTGAACCCGGCGAACTCGTCGGTTTTCTCGGCCCGAACGGCGCGGGCAAGACCACCACGCTCAAGATGCTCGCCGGTCTGCTTTATCCCACCGGCGGCTCGGCCCGCGTGCTCGGTTACGTTCCGTGGGAACGCGCCGATGGCTACCGCCGCCAGTTCGCGCTCGTGCTCGGCCAGAAAAACCAGCTTTGGTGGGATTTGCCCGCGCGTGAATCGCTCGAACTGAACGCGAAAATTTACGGCATTCCCGCCGACCGCTTCGAGCGCACCGTCGCCGAGATGAGTGAAATGCTCAACGTCCGCGACAAGCTCAACATCAGTGTTCGCGAGCTTTCCCTCGGCGAGCGCATGAAGATGGAATTGATCGCCTCGTTGCTGCACCAGCCCAAGGTGTTGTTCCTCGACGAACCGACCATTGGCCTCGACGTGGTTTCCCAAAAGATCGTCCGTGAATTCATCCTCCGCCACAACACCGGGCAAAAGACGACGATTTTGCTCACGAGCCATTACATGGCCGACATCCAGGCGCTTTGTGACCGTGTCATCATCATTGACCGCGGCAAAATCTTCTTCGATGGTAAATTAAGCGAAATCTTGGATCGCTTCGCCGATTTCAAACTCGTCACTATCCAATGCGAAAAAGCGAACGATTATCCGGCGGAAAATCTGGCGCGCTACGGCGAGGTCGTGGAGAAAAACGCCGGCTCGATCCAGTTCAAAGTCAAACGTGACCGCGTCATTCCGGTTTGCAAATCGCTGCTCGACGATTTGGCGGTGAGCGACATTGACATACAGGAAGTGCCCATCGAAGACGTGATCCGCCAGATTTTTGCGCGATAGGTAGGGCCGCGCGGCCGCGCGGCCTCGGACGACCAGCCGGTCGTCCCTATCTTGTTATTCCTCCAAAAAGATGTTTCAATCCGCGTGTGGATGTTTTCCTGCAAGCGGCGATCGAGGAAGCCAGAAAAGGCCTGGCGACGGGCGGCATTCCCATCGGTTCGGTGCTCGTGCTGGACGGCAAGATCATCGGGCGGGGCCATAACCAGCGGGTGCAACACGGCAGCGTCATTCATCACGCGGAAATGAACTGCCTCGAAAACGCCGGACGGCTCAAGGCTTCGATTTACCAGCGCTGCATTCTTTATTCGACGCTTTCGCCGTGCCCGATGTGCAGCGGTGCGGTGTTGCTCTACAAAATCCCGCGCATCGTCGTCGGAGAAAACGTGACGTTCAAAGGCCCGGAAGAACACGTCCGTTCACAGGGCGTGCAGGTGGAAGTGCGGCAAGACCCGGCGTGCATCCAGCTCATGCGCGATTTCATCAAGGCCAGGCCGGAACTTTGGAACGAGGATATTGGCGTGTGAAGTTTTTGTAGGAGACGACGTAAGGAGGCTCAATTCAATATGGAATGAAAGTCAGAGCCTCGTTACCTCGGCTCCTACAAGAAACATTACGCCGCCGCCTGGTCCTGTTTGCGCCGCACAATCGGTTTGCTTTCGCCCAGCACCACCGGCCGGGTGATTTTGACGTGAATGATGCTGCCGTTGTCCGGCGCTTCATACATCAAATCGAGCATTAATTTTTCAATCAACCCGCGCAAAGCCCGCGCGCCGGTGCCCTTTTTCAGCGCCTGCGCCGCCAGTTCCTGCAGGGCGTCCGGGGTAAATTCCAGTTCCGCGCCTTCCATGGCCATGAGCTTGGCATATTGCTTGGTCAGCGCGTTTTTCGGCTCGGTGAGAATTGCAACCAACTCGTCCCCGGTCAATTCGGCCAGCGTCGTCACGACCGGCAGCCGACCGACAAATTCGGGAATGAAGCCGAAATTGAGCAAATCCTCCGGTTCGGCGTGTTGGAGAATTTCATTGCGCACCGCACCGGCGTTTTTTTGCGCTTCCCCAATTGCGCCAAAACCAATCACGTGCCGGCCCAGCCGCCGGTGGATGACTTTCTCCAACCCGATGAACGCGCCACCGCAAATGAACAAAATGTCCGTCGTGTCCACGCGAATGTATTCCTGCTGCGGGTGTTTGCGTCCGCCTTGGGGCGGGACGTTGCAGACCGTGCCTTCGAGGATTTTCAGGAGCGCCTGCTGCACACCTTCACCTGAAACGTCGCGGGTAATGGACGGGCCGTCCGCCTTGCGCGCGATTTTGTCAATCTCGTCAATGTAAACGATGCCGCGCTGGGCGCGCTTCACGTCGTAGTCGGCGTTTTGGAGCAGCCGCAAAATAATGTTCTCCACGTCCTCGCCGACATACCCGGCCTCGGTGAGGGTCGTTGCGTCGGCGATGGCGAACGGCACATCAAGAATTTTGGCGAGTGTCCGGGCCAGCAGGGTTTTGCCGGAGCCGGTCGGCCCGATCATCAAAATGTTGCTCTTCTCAATTTCAACGTCGGCGTGCGGCTGGGGTGAAGACTTGCCGGCCTCTTCATTTTTTGCCGCCGGTTCCGGCTGGGTCCGCTTGTAATGATTATGCACCGCCACGGCCAGGGTTTTTTTCGCGTGTTCCTGGCCGACACAATAAAGGTCAAGCTGCCGTTTGATGACCGCCGGTTTGGGAACGATGAACTTCGGCTGCTGCTTTTTGGTGGCGGCCGCGAATTCCCGGTCGAGAACGTTTTTGCAGAGAATGATGCAGTTGTCGCAAATATAAACGTCCGGTCCGGCGATGAGTTTGCGCACTTCCGCGTGCGACTTGCCGCAGAAACTGCACATGGTGATGTTATTCGGACGGGCCACTTGGGGTTTACGATTTACGATTGCCAATGGCGAATGGCGCGGCGCATTTAGAATTACAGCGAACATCCGAACGCTTCTCCCCCGCCCTTTCGGAAAGGGAGAGGGCCGGGGTGAGGGTTCGCTTTGAGTTCATGCGACGTTTGAGATTATCTTGTTCACACAACCACCGAACTTTTCTCCATGGCTCCCGGGATTTCCTTGCGGGATTGCACCACCTGGTCCACCAGGCCGTAATTTTTGGCTTCTTCGGCGGACATGAAATTGTCGCGGTCGCAATCCTTCTCCACCTGTTCCACGGTGCGGCCGGTGTGCTTGGCGAGAATGCTGTTCAAGCGTTGCTTGAGTTTGAGCATATATTTGACGCGGATTTCCACGTCGCTCGCCTGGCCCTCCGCGCCGCCCAGCACCTGATGGATCAGGATGTTCGCGTTCGGCAGCGCGAAGCGTTTGCCCTTCGTGCCCGCCGCCAGCAGCACCGCGCCCATGCTCGCCGCCTGTCCGACGCAGTAGGTGTTCACGTCACAGGTGAGATATTGCATCGTGTCGTAAATCGCCAGCCCCGACGTGACACTGCCGCCAGGTGAATTGATGTAAAGATGGACGTCCTTTTTCGGATCGGACATTTGCAGAAACAACAACTGCGCGATGATGATGTTTGCAATCGTGTCATCCATCGGCGTGCCGAGGAAAATGATGCGGTCAACGAGCAGGCGCGAATAAATGTCCCAGCTACGTTCGCCGCGGCCGGTTTGTTCAACCACAATCGGAACCAGAAAATCTTGCATGGCTAAATTACTACTCCATTTTTGCCGCAAGTAAAGGCGCGAAACGTTTTTGGACTGCGGCGGCAAGCGGAGCGCGACGCCGCTTTCGCAGAAGGTAAAATTCCACAATCGCCGGTTTTCAAAGCGCTGTCGCCGCTGCGCTCTGCCAGCGCAGTCCAAAATGTGCGGCTCTGCGGTGGCGGAATTTATTGCGAACAGGCTTAATTTCTCTGCGCTCTCCGCGGCGCCTCTGCGTTTAATTTCACCCAGATCAGCCGGAACGCGCTCGCGAAATCTCCTGGTTTCTCCGCGGTCCAGCGTGTGATTTTTTCCGGCGCGAACCACCCGCCACTCTCAATCTCATCGGGATGCAACTCAAATGGCCCTTCGGCTTCGCAGCGGTAAACCCAGCAGAATTCCCAGCCGGTCTCCGGGCGGGCATCGATTTTGAAGAGCCGGTCCGGCGCGCCGGCAACGTTCAATCCAATTTCTTCGCGCAGCTCGCGCACCGCGCACGCGTCGTAATCTTCACCGGAATCGAGATGACCGGATGCCGACGAATCCCACAAACCGGCGGCGGTATCTTTCTTCAGGGAGCGTTTTTGCAGAAAAACCTCGCCGCGCGAATTGAACACCAGCACATGCACCGCCCGATGTTTCAATCCGAGCCGATGCACCTCGCGGCGCGGCTGGCGGTCAATCACCTCGTCGCGCTCGTTGACGACGTCGAAAATTTCCTCGCTCATGGATTCGTGTTCCGTGTTGTGTGTGGCGTCAAGCAACGGGAAGCGCAGGCACAATACTTGACGTAATCTGCATCACGCAACACGTTGTGCCAACGCCACGAACTGTTCGAAACTCACCGCTTCCGCGCGAATTTGCGGAGAAAGCTGCAGTTTTTCAAATGCCCGCTCCAATTTTTCCGCCGGCCAGTCTTCACGCAGCAGTTTCAACATCATTTTCCGCCGTTGCGAGAACGCCCGTTTGACGATTTTCGCGAACATCACGCGTTGGTGGTCCGACAAAGGCGGTTGTTCGCGACGGATCAAAACCACGCAAGCAGAGTCCACGTCCGGCTCCGGGAAAAAACAGCCTGCCGGAATTTTGAACCACTCGCGCAGTTCGTAGTCGAGTTGAAGCAGCAACGTCAGCACACCGTAATCTTCGTCACCGGCTTTGGCCATGAGCCGGCGGGCAACTTCGAGTTGCAACGTCGCGACCATCCGTTCCGGTCGTTTGGGCGATTGCGCCAGTTCCACAAAAATGGTTGAAGCGACGGAGTAGGGCAAATTCGCCACGAGCTTCCAGTCGCCCCAATCGTGCGACTCGCGGCGGAGAAATTCCAGCGCGTCGGCGTGGAGCAAACTAAATTTCGGAGGGACGAGCTCTGCGAGTCCCTGTTTTTTTTGCGTGATTGGGGTTTCAAAGTTTGGGACTCGTGTAACTCGTCCCTCCGAAACTTTGAACCGCTCGCGCAAAAATTCCACCAGTCGCAAATCTTTCTCAATCGCCAAAACCTCACCCGCATTTTCCAGGAGCAATTCCGTCAGCGGACCCAGCCCCGGCCCGATTTCGAGGACTTTTTCCGTTTTTTTCAGTTCCGCCGCATCGACGATGCGGCGGAGTTGGTTGGCGTCGTGCAAAAAATTTTGGCCGAGGGATTTCGTCAACTGAATCCCGCGCGTGGCCAGCAGTTCCCGCATTTCCGAAAGCTTCACCGGAAGGATTAAACCACGGATGAACACGGATGGGCACGGATAAAAACGACGCGCGGAATATGTTCGTTCCCCTCGCCCCGCCCAAGCGGGAGAGGGATAGAGTGAGGGGATTTGAGTTTTCTACGCGCCACCTCCCCCCGCCCTCTCCCAACTCCGTTGGCGGAGAGGGAGAAAACGCAGTCGCGCACTTCGGTGTTCAATCCGTGTTCATTCGTGGCTCAAAACTTCCGCGAGGGCGCTGACGGCTTTGGCCAATTGCGCTTTGGTAATCGTAAGCGGGGGCGTGAAGCTGATGACGTTGCCATGCTCCCCTTCGGGCAACAGAATGAAGCCGCGCTGCAACATGGTTTTAATGGCCTGCATGGCCGCGTCAGTGGCTGGCCAGCCGTCGGACAAGTGCAGTTCGACGCCAGCCATCAAACCCAAACCGCGCACGGCGATTTGAAATTTCGGATTTGAAATCTTCGATTGCAGTTCGCCCAGCAGAAATTCGCCAAGTTCCGCGCTGCGTTCCGGCAATTCGAGTTTTTCAATTTCCTTGATTTGTGCCAGCGCCATCGCGCAGCCGACGGGATGGCCGAGGAAGGTGCTGGTGTGAATCGCCTCGCCGCGCGACACCGGCCACGCGGTGTCCATCAACTCGGCGCGGCCAATGCAGGCCGAGAGCGGGAAACCGCCGGTGAGCGCCTTGCCCAGGCAGATGAGGTCGGGCATGACGCCGGTGTGTTCGCAGGCAAACCATTTTCCGGTGCGGCCAAAGCCGGTGTAAATTTCATCGAGAATCAGCAGCGCACCGTGTTCGTCGCAAAGTTTTCGCAGCAGCGGCAGAAATTCCTTTGGCGGAATATTGATGCCGCCGCGTGCCTGCACCGGTTCGACGAGAATCGCGCCAATCCATTCGCGGCGGAAAAGATGGCGGATGGACCATTCAACGGCAGCAAGGTCGGTGGTTTTTTTTGGAAACGGCACGAAGTTTGCAAACTCGCGAAGTTGAAAGTGAAACGGGTTGCGGAAAAAATTGCGGTGGGTGGCGTTGAGCGCACCGTAACCGAGGCCATGATACGCGCCCTCGAAGGCAATCACACCGCGCTTGCCGGTGGCCAGCATCGCGGTTTTGAACGCGGACTCAACGGCTTCAAAACCGGAATTGCCGAAAATAACTTTGCCCGATTTTTTGCCGTTGCTCCAACGTTCGAATGTGATTCGGCTCAAGTCGCGGGCGAGTTCCGCTTTGCGCGCGTGCGGATGCACATCGCCCATGGCGTGCAAAAGCCGGGACATTTGTTTTTGCCCGGCCTTGACGACGCGCGGGTTTGCGTGACCGGCGGCGGCAACACCAAACGCGGCGGTCAAATCGAGATATTTTTTCCCGTCAGCGTCCCAAACGTAAACGCCTTTGGCGCGTTCCCAAACGATGGGCCAGGAGCCGTCCGGCTCCATGAACACAATGTTGCGCGACTCGTAATCACGCAACAATTGGATGATTTGCTGCGATTTCATTTTTTAACCACGGATGGACGGACACGGATAAATTCAGAAATGCGAGATGCTTTTCCCCTCTCCCCGCCCAAGCGGGGAGAGGGACAGGGTGAGGGGATTTGCGTTTTATGCGCCATCTCACCCCGGCCCTCTCCCCTCAACTTCATTGGCGGAGAGGGAGAAAACGCGGTTGCGTATTTCTGTATTCAATCTGCGTTTCATCAGTGGCTGATTAAACTCCCCGTTGTTCCGGCGGCCAGATGATTTTGTGCATCTGAACTTGAAACCGCACCGGCAGCGCGTCGGCGATGATTCTTTCCGCCAATTCGCGCCGCGAAACCGGCGTCTGGCCGGCGGGAACCTTTTTCAATGATTTATTTTGTTGCTCCGGCGCAAGCGGATGCACCCACGAAAAGAGCAGGGGGCATACCATGTTTGGCCGATGTTCGGCGATTTGCTGCGTGGCCCACTCATAATCTTCAACCGTGCCGATGACGAATTTGATTTCGTCGGTCGCTTTCAGGAGTTTGAGATTTGCCCAGCGATTGCGTTCGGCCTCGCCGCTGCTGGGACATTTCAAATCCATGATGCGCCGGACGCGCGGGTCAACCGGCGAGATATTATGCGCACCGCTGGTCTCAAGCAACACGGTGAACCCATCGTCGCAAAGCCGCTTCATCAACGGTAGGGAATTTTTCTGGAGCAACGGTTCGCCGCCCGTAAGTTCGACGAGCGGCAATTTCGGGGTTCGTCCCGCTTTGCGGGAGGATTGTGGATTTGAAAACGGCGCGGCCAGCCGCCGGACTTCCGCGCAAATTTCCGCGAGTGATTTTTTTTTACCTTCGGTAAAGGCGTAGGCGGTGTCGCAATACGAGCAGCGCAAATCGCAGGCGGTGAGCCGGATAAAAACGCAGGGCAGCCCGGCGAAGGTGCTTTCGCCTTGCAAGCTCAAATAGATTTCGTTGACAACCAGTGTGTCGGACACGCTGGCAGTGTAGCGCTCCGGCGTTAAAAGGAAATGGCTGTGATTTGCTTTGGCACGATTCGCGGCTATCTTCTAAGAATCCGCAACCACCTCAAGCTTCAGCTGTGGGGTTGGAATTGGGGCATAAAACTTGCGGCAAAAAATGAAAATCCCATGAAATGGCGCGGCGCACAATTCCTCCTAGCCTTCGTTTGCTTGGGGCAAATGGCCGCCCGCGCATCGAATCTCGACACCATCGGCGTTACGCTGTTGCAAGCGGTGACGACCAACGTCAACGGTGCGGGCATCCGCGTGGCACAGGTGGAGGCGGGATACGAAACAGCGACAAATTGGCAGGTCAATCCCAGTGCCAGCGGGATCGGGCAACCGGTGAGTCTTTTCACTTACTCTTCCACCAGTGGTTCGGCCAATAATTTCCCGAATGCCGTGGGGGCTGAGTCGGGTCATGCGGACGCCGTGGCCGGAAATTTTTATGGAATGTCCGGCGGCGTGGCCACAAACGTTACGCACGTGGACAATTACGAGGCGAATTATTTTATTAATAACATTGTAAATGCAGGAACTTCGATTCCGGCGCGTGTAGTGAATCAAAGTTTTACCGACGGCGCATACAATACAAACATAGATCAAATTTATGACAATTACGCCGCCAATAATGGCGTGCTTTTTGTCACCGGAGCCGGGTTCAACGGCTCCCCGGTTTATTCGCCAGCGACTTGTTACAACGGCATTGGTGTGGGCGTTTCCGATAATTCTGACACTCCCTACGGGCCGACGCCCGACGGCCGGAGCAAACCGGACATCGTCGCGCCCGGTTCGCCTGACACCGTGACAAGCTATTCCACGCCGCTGGTTTCGGGTGCGGCGGCTTTGCTGATGCAAGCCGGATTGCGCGGCGACGGCGGCAGCGACACGAATGCCGCTGCCAACATTCGCACGGTCAAAGCGTTGCTGTTGAATGGCGCAATCAAACCTGCCAATTGGACGAACAACAATCTTGCGCCGCTCCACACACGCTACGGTGCGGGCGTGCTGAACGTCTTCAATTCCTACAAACAACTTGCCGACGGCAAGCATGATTACATCGTTTCAACGAGTGTTTCCACCAACAGTCCTCATCCGCCGACCGGCGATATCGGCACGGTCAGTGTGTTGAGCGGTTGGGATTTCAACACCAATTCCAGCAGCGCCACTTCCGATGTGGTGAAACACTATTATTTCAACGTCACCAATGGCGTCAGCAACGCCACGTTCACCGCCACTGCCACCCTCGTTTGGAACCGCCACCGCAATCAGACCAGCATCAACAATCTCGATTTATTTTTATATAACGCCATTTCCAGCAACCTGGTCGCGTGCAGCACAAGCCTGGTGGACAACGTGGAACACATCTGGCTGCCGCGTCTGCCGCAAGGCCGATATGATTTACAGGTTTGGAAAGCTGGTGGGAGTTTTGTTAGCAGGAGCGAAACCTACGCGCTGGCATTTGAATTTTTCTCGATGTCGCTGAACGTTGCTAAATCCGGCATCAACGTTGTCCTCAAGTGGCCGATTTATCCAACGGGCTTTGTCGTCAAATCCACCACCAATCTTGCGCCGCCGGTGGTTTGGAACAGCCTCAGCAATCTGGTGACGACGGTGACGAACAATCAAAATTACGTGGTTTTGAACGCGACGAACGGCAATCAATTTTTCCGATTGCAACGCCCCTAAAGACTTCGCGCGCTCAGGCAAAATGTCCGAGCGCGGAATGTTTCCCGATGCGATAACTCCGCGTGATGGCTGTGGTCACGTGGCGTTTGCCGATTTCAACCGCGTGCGGTAAATCATGGTTCAACGCCAGCGCCGCCACGATGGCCGCCGAATACGTGCAGCCGGTGCCGTGAGTCGAGACGCCTTTGATAAACGGCGCGCTCAACAGCAATTCCGTCCGGCCGTCAAAAAAAATGTCCACCGCATCGCGCACGCCGCGCAAATGGCCGCCTTTGACCAGTGCGGCGCAGCCGAACCGCATGTGGATTTCCCGCGCCGCCACACGCATATTTTCAACAGACGCAATTTTGCGTCCGATCAAAATCCCGGTTTCGTCGAGGTTGGGTGTGACCAGAATTGCGAGCGGCAGCAATTGTTCCCGTAAAATTTTAATCGCCGCCGGTTTCAGCAATGCCGCACCGCTGGTGGAAATCATGACCGGATCAACCACGAGCGGCGGGCACTTTTGCTTTTTGAAAAAATCAGCGACGACACGAATGATTTCCGCTGAAAACAACATTCCGGTTTTCACCGCCACCGGCCGCAATTCCTCGAACACGGCTTTCATTTGCTGCCGCACGATTTCAGGCGAACACGGTTCGACGGCGAGAACGCGCCGGGGATTTTGTGCGGTGAGACAGGTGATGACACTCGCGCCGTGAACGCCAAGCGCGGCGAAGGTTTTCAAATCGGCCTGAATGCCGGCGCCGCCGCCGCTGTCGGAGCCGGCAATGGTAAGCGCCACCGGCCATTTCACGATCCGTGACATGAGTTTGAACTTACCGGCATTCGCACAAAACGGCACGGAAAAAGACCGGCCGGCGGGGACTTGGGTTGCCCGGACCGTCTCAAGCGAGGCGTTTGTCCGACGCAGTAACCCGGAGAAGCAGGTCGTTCAGTTCCTGCATGCGCGGCGGTTTGCCGATAACGGCGTCCACTTCTGAAGCGGTTTCTCCCTCTTCCCTCATTATCGTGCCCCAGCCGGTCATCATGATGATGGGTGTGTTGGGGGACTCCGCTTTGATGGTTCGGGCCACTTGGTGTCCATCCATCTTTGGCATGCCCAGATCCGTAATGACCACTTCGTAGGGCTGGTTTTTCAGCATGGCTGTGCGGAACAATTCCATTCCGTGCTCCCCGCCGGAGGCAACCATCACCCGATGATTGAAGTGAGTGAGACAATCGTCCAGGAGTTGCCGGACCTGCGCGTCGTCATCAATACAGAGGATGTGAAGGGAGCGCTTCGGTTTGACTTGTGGCGAGGTGCCCGGCACGGTTTGCGGAGGTCTTTCCTGAATGGGGAAAATAAGCCGGACACAGGTGCCGCGGCCGGGAGCGCTGTCAATCTCAATAATGCCGTCGTGGCGTTGCATCATTCCATAGACCATCGCCAGACCGAGTCCGGTGCCGCCGCGCTGGGCTTTGGTGGAAAAGAACGGCTCCAGACAACGTTGCCGTGTTTTCTCATCCATGCCGAAGCCGTTGTCCTTCACTTCGACCTGAAGCTGCCGCTCGGAGGCCCCCCTCTCTTCCGAAACGGGACCACTGATGGAACGAGTGACAAAGGTGATGGTGCCGCCTTGCGGCATGGCGTCCACCGCATTGAAGACCAGGTTGATCAATGCTTCCCGGAGTTCACCGGCATCGCTGTGCAACAAGAATGGCTCCGGTTCCAGTTTACATTGGACGTTAATGGAGATCCCTTGGCGTTGCGAAAGGTCACGCCAACGAGGGCGGGTGAGTTCGATCACCTCCTCAATGACTTTATTGATGTTCACTTGGGTCAATTGCTCCTCGTCAGAGCGGCGGCGATAGAACTCCCGCATGCGGGCGACGATTTGAGCTATGTCCCCGCCCGCCTGGTTGATGGTTTGCAGGTAATGCTTTGAGACCTCCGGCAAATCCGGCAGCGTACTTAGCAGCAGTTCCGAATAGGCGACAATGGGAGATAGCGCGTTGTTGACATCGTGTGCAACACCGCTGGCCATTTGTCCCAAGGCACGGAGGCGCTCCTGCTGCACCACCACATGCTGGGTCCGGCGCAACTCTTCGTAAGCCTTTTGAAGTCCCTCGGTGAGGCGCACTTGATCATAAAGGCTGCGGCATTGTTCCTCGGTGGAGAGAACTTTGACCTGCAGGGCTTCCTTCTCCGAACGAACTGCCGCGATTTCGGCAAGGATCTGCTCATTTTTGTATCGGACCTCCTCCAAGACGAGCACAATCATGCTGACGGCGATGAAAAGCTGCAACACTGCGGCCACAAAAAACCCGGCGCTGAACAGGTTGCCGTATTGCTGCGAAAGCGGATAACTTCCCAAATAAAAGCCCCACAGCAAAAAGCCCAGCGCCAGCATGCCCGCGCCCACGAACGGCATTTTCTTCCGCAACTGGTAGAAACAAGACCCGGCAAAAATACTGCCGGAACCGAGCAGGATAAAGACGGGCAATTGGATTTGCAGCGCACTGGAGAGGATTTGCGGACTGACGATGGTCCAAACCAGCAGGAACACCATGAACAGACCAAACAACATCTGCGGGACCGGGATGCCGATAAAACGCAAGCTGCCCCACAAAAGAAAGACCGCCGAAATCGCCACACAACACTGCTTGAGCATGAAAAAGACGCTCTCAGGCGGAGAATTCTGCGTTTGGAGGCTTAACGTCAGCCACAGGGCATAAAACAACCACGCCGCCGTCCACACGGTGAAATACTCCCGCTTGGTATAACGATTCAGGTAGTAAAAAAGCCCCACCAGCACCCACACGCTTAACAGCGACACCATCAACGCCGCCCGCATATATTCCCGGGAAAATATCAAATCCATATCTTTAAGTCCTATAATTTCATTTCCGGCTGCACTTTAATCAATCGGGCAATCTTGTTTATTAAACCTTCAGATTGTTGCATAAGCCTTTCCGAGCAAATCAAATATAATATCTAATCACAAAATCAGATTCTGTCAATCTTTCTGACATGCGGTTTAGGAAGCATTTTTCGGGCCGGGAAGGAACTTACCCCTTCACCTACTTTCTCTTTGGAACCCGTCCTTATACGCTTATACTCAAGCGCATGGACAAAGAGCAAGTCGCGGAAATTTTGGCCGAAATCGGCACACTGCTGGAATTGAAGGGCGAAAATCCGTTCAAGACGCGTGCCTACGCGAATGCCGCGCGAACGATTGAAAGTCTGAACGAGCCGCTGATAAAAATTGTCGCCGAAAATCGGCTTGGCGAAATCAAAGGTATCGGCGAAGCGCTCACGAAAAAAATCACCGAATTCGTCACAACCGGCAAATTGAAGTATTACGATGAGTTGAAAGCTTCGATTCCACCCGGTTTGATCGAGATGCTGGAAATTCCCGGGCTGGGGCCGAAGAAAATCCAGGCGCTCAACCAAAAACTCGGCGTGGATTCGGTCGAGAAACTTGAAGCTGCCTGCAATGCTGGCAAAGTGGCCGAACTCGACGGCTTTGGTGAAAAAACGCAGTCAAATTTGCTCGAAGGCATTGAGCGCCGCCGTACTTACGCTTCGAAACATTTGTTGAGCGAAGCGTTGCGCGCCGCCGAACCGTTACTCGACGGTTTGCGCGGGCATCCTGACGTCATCCGATGTAGTGCTGCCGGCAGTTTGCGGCGGGTCAAGGAAGTCATCGGCGACATTGATTTGCTGGCATCGTCGAAAAAGCCGGCGGAGGTCATTGGGGGGTTTGTCGCGCAGCCGGGCATCATCAAAGTCACGGTCAAGGGTGAAACAAAGGCAAGCGTCATTCTGGACGGTGGCATTCAATGCGACTTGCGCGTGGTGAGCGACAAGGAATTTCCGTTTGCGCTTGCGTATTTCACCGGCAGCAAGGAGCACAACATCGTCATGCGCCAGCGGGCGATTCAGCGCGGCCTGCGGCTCAACGAATACGGCTTGTTCAAATCGAAGGAAGAGACGCGCGACCCAAAGCTGCTCGTGCCGTGCCGGGACGAAACGGAAATTTTTACGAAACTGGATTTGCCGTTTGTGCCGCCCGAACTGCGTGAAGATCACGGAGAATTTGCGGCGGGTGAAAAGAACGATTTGCCGCGGCTCATCGAATGGACGGATTTGAAAGGCGCGCTGCACAATCACTCGACGTGGAGTGACGGCCACAATCGGCTTGAGGAAATTGCCGAATACATGGAAGAACTTGGTTTGGCATACTGGGCGATCACCGACCATTCGAAGTCGTCGTTTCAGGCGAATGGTCTCGACGCAAAACGCGTTCGCGAGCAAATCAAGGAAATCAAAAAGATTAACGGGCAGCTTGCCGAACGCGGCAGCGATTTTTGTCTGCTCACCGGAACTGAAGTGGACATTTTGCGCGACCGGCTGGATTTCAACGACGAATTGCTCGCAGAACTGGATGTGGTGGTGGCAAGCTTGCATGTTCCAGCCAGCGGCGAAGCGGAGAACACAAAACGTCTGATTCGGGCGGCGGAAAACAAATTTGTCCACATCATCGGCCACATGACCGGCCGGCTGCTTTTGGAACGCGAACCGTATCCAGTCAACGCGCAGGCGGTGATTGATGCGTGTGCTGAGACTGGAACATGGATTGAGCTGAACTGTAATCCGCACCGGTTTGACTTGGACTGGCGGTTGTGGCCTTACGCAAGAAGCCGGGGCGTGAAATGCGTCATCAACCCGGACGCGCACCGGAATGAACACGCTGGTTTTCTCAGACTGGGCGCGGGAATCGCGCGCAAGGGTTGGCTGGAACAAACAGACGTCGTCAATACTCTCACCTTAAAATCGCTGCGGAAGGAGTTAAAACGCAAGCGCTTAAATGGTTGAGACAGGCCAGATTTTAAGGACCTTTTTGCTGTCCAGATAAGCAAAAAAATGCCTTGACTGGAATAATATTTTGTTGGTACCGTTACTAGGTCATTGGCTGTTTGCCCTTTTTTTGAATGTTAAAGGGCGTGAACGGTCTAAATAATGATCCGGTGTGATAACGATATAAACGATATAAACGATATGAAGAAGTTTTTTATCTCTGTGGGACTCATTGCTGCCGGGACGGCCAGCCTTCAGGCTGCCTATGCCCCTGACTGGAATTCCAAGTCGGCTTCCATGTGGAGTGTTTCGGGCACGCTGCGGGGGTTTTATGATGACAACTACCAAACGGCGCCAAATGGACCCAACAAACAAGGCAGCTTCGGTTTTGAGATTTCCCCCGAACTTGAGTTCAACGTGCCACTGCAACAAACCGAGTTGGGGATGCGTTACATTTACGGTTTGTATTATTATCAGAAGCGGGAGGAGCTGGGCGAAAACCCGATTGACCAGACCCAGCAATTTGATTTGTGGGTGGATCACGCGTTCACCGAACGTTGGCAGGCAAGAGCGCAGGATTCGTTTGTCATGGGGCAGGAGCCGGAATTGATTGATCCCAATTTTACCTCCGTGACGCGCCGCGTTAATGGAAATAACATCCGCAACACCGGCACCCTAACTCTGAACACGGCTTGGACGCGGTTATTCAGCACCGCGTTGAACTATCAGAACTCATTCTTCGATTACCAGGACAACGGCGCTACCCCTGATAATCTTGCGACTCAAGGTGCCAGTCTTGCTGGTTTGTTGAATCGCATTGAGCAATTGGTTTCGTTGGATTTTCAATGGCATGTCGCACCGGAAACCGTGGCCTTTTTTGGCGGTCAGTTTGGCGCAGTAAATTATATAGGGGATGAGCCGATTGCTCTCAATACTGGGCCTCAACCATTTTATTATAGCGACGTTCGTGACAGCCGTTCGTACTATGGATATGTTGGGGTTCAACGCAAAATGCTTGCGAATTTGAGCTTTACCGGCAAAGGCGGGATGCAGTACACCGATAATTATAATGATAACGCAACTTCGCTCAATCCGTATGCGGATCTTTCGTTGATTTATACCTACTTGCCGGGCAGTTACGCCCAAATTGGTTTTACTCAAACGCAGAACGCAACCGATCAAGTGACGCCCGACGCCAACGGTCGCATCACCTTGTCTACGGAGAGTTCCACGGTTTACGCTTCCATCAACCACAAATTGACATCCAAGCTGCTGGGCACAGTCATTGGGCGCTGGCAACACTCGATATACAACCAGGGCCTTTACAACAATCAGGCGCTTGATTACTATAGTTTGGGCATGAACCTGTCGTATAGTTTCAACCAGCATTTTTCAGTTGATGCCGGCTATAATTTTGATGATGTTGTCTCTAAAGTTCAGGGAAACAGTTATACGCGCAACCGCATTTATTTGGGAGTTTTAGCCACCTATTAGCCAGCCGTGTTAAACTAAATTGTTTTGAACGTTTAGACGGAAGCCGGGTCAAGGGTCAATGGTCTGGCTTCCATTATTTTTTTCCGACATATGGATTCATTACAAAATCAGCCACAACAGGAAACCAGGCTGCACTTCCTGGACTATTGGCGCATCATCCGCATTCGCAAGGCCATCATCATCACTGTTTTTCTGATTACCGCCATCGTCGCCACAGCCGTAACGTTCCTTTTGCCCGAATCCTACGCCAGCACGGCCCGAATCAGAATCGAACCTGACTCTATTGCAGACATTACGGGCGTTGGCAGTCACGTGACCTACGCTCCTTATGATCCCTATTTCATTCAGACCGAATTTGAAATCATCCAGGATCGTGTTGTTTTGGGAAAAGTCATCGAAGCCCTGAACCTGAACGTCGAGTGGGGCAAAAAATACTTTGGCGGCGAAACGCTCAAAACTCCCGAGACCATGGAGTTTCTCAAGAAACGAATGAACCTGATGCCCGTGCGCAACACCAAGCTCATTGGAATCACCGTTTATAGCGAAGACAAAAACGACGCTGCGCGCCTCGCCAATGCCATTGCCGAAGCCTACCGCAATTACCGCCTCAATCTGCGCAAGCAACTCACCCTGAATGGCATCAGGGTTTTGGAAGATCAGTTTAAGTCGGACCAAGAGCAAATCCAAGCCGTTCAAACCAATGTGGACAACCTGCGCAAGGAATTCAGCATCAATGACAGTGATCCCAACTCCATGAACCCCACGGCTACGCTCTCGCAGGAGCAATTGCACAATTACAACGCCATGCGTCTCGAAGGCGAGACGCGCTACATGAAACTGGAGAAACAACTGACCCAACTTCAGGCCTTAAGCCCGGATAAAATGAGAGACGTTCTGCCCACGTTGATTCCAGATGCCAGTGGAGCACTGTCCGATTTGTTGAACAAACTGCATGAGTCTCAACAGGCATTCTCCACTTTGACAAACGACTATTCACCGGCCGATCTACATATCGCCCGTGTCCAATCCATGATTGACGAGTTGAATCGCCAGATTGACGCCCGGGTCACCGGCATCATGGCCGGCTTGGAAAACCAGGTTCAGTCAGAGAAAGCCGCCCTCGACTCACTCACCGCCAGTGTTGAGACAGCCAAAGAAAAAGACCAGTTGGATTTCAGTAAAGGCCAGCCCTACTGGGAGAAAAAACGCGAACTGGGAGACAAGATCGAATTCCACAAGCTGCTTGGCGTCAAAATTGCACAGGAAAAGCTCGACCTTGAAATTCCCAAAACTTCAATAGTGGAAATTACCGGCCCGGCCGAGCCTGGAGACAGCCCCGTCAAACCAAACAAGACATTGAACATCGTTCTCGGTGTTGTCATCGGCTTGATCATGGGGGTCGGTTTGGCCTTCTTCATTGAATATCTGGATACCAGCGTCAAGACGATTGACGAGGTGGAGCGTGCGTTCCAATCGCCGGTGCTTGGCGTTATCCCGCAAAACGTCGGCTACTTGGTGGACGAAGGTCTCGAAAGCCCGCACGCCGAGGCCTACCGCGTGCTGCGCACCAACATCCTGTTCTCACGCAAGGACGAAAAGCTCAACACCGTTGTCGTCGTCAGCGCCGGTGCGGGAGAAGGCAAATCCCTCACCGTCGTGAACCTGGCCACCGTGTTTGCTCAAGCCGGCCAGCGCGTATTGGTCGTGGATTCCGACCTGCGCCGTCCGACACTGCATAAACGGTTGCACGTCAGCAACAACATCGGCCTGACCAATTATCTGCTGAAACAAAACAAACTCGAAGAAATCATCCTGCCCACCAGCGTGCCGATGCTTGACTTCATGGCCAGCGGCAAACTGCCGAGCACTTCGATGAGCATTCTTGGTTCGGCGCAGATGAAGGAAATGGTCGCCGAATTGAAGCAGCGATATGATTTCATCTTCTTTGATTCACCGCCCATTCTGGGTGTGAGCGACGCCTCGGTCTTGGCCAGTGAAGTGGACATGGTCATTCAGGTTATTCAATACCGCCGTTATCCACAGCCCATGAGCATCCGCGCCAAGCAATTGATCAAAAAAGTCGGCGGCAACCTCATCGGCATCCTCCTCAACAACATCAACATGTCGCAGGACGAAAGCTATTACTACTACACCGGCTACTCCCAGGGCAATTATTACTACTCGCGCAACGAAGACGCTCAGGAAACCCCCGCCAAGGGAAAAGATTCCGACGACACCGACAGGATCGGGATTAAACAAAAGTATTGATTGTGCGCCCAGTTTCGTAAGGATTAGGGACAATGAAATTATTTTGGAAAGCGTCAAGTTTGGGATCTTTTGCTTGTGGCCTGCTGTTTACCGGTGTCATTTTCACTGGATGCCATTCGCCGGTAATGACCGGTTCGCCATCCACAGGCTATACTGCAACGGAGGTTGCCCGTTTTCACGTCGGCGATACCGTCATCGTGACTTTGTCCGGCCTTCCGTCTGACATTCTTCCGCATCAGGAACCCATCAAGGAAGACGGCACCATCACCATGCCTGATATCGGGCATGTTCAAGCTGCGGGCAAAACTGCGGGGGAACTTCAGAACGAAATATATAATCTCTATGTGCCGAAGCTTTACCGCCATCTCACGGTCACCGTGAATACCGGAGATCGCGTCTACTACGTTACCGGCGAAGTCAAACAACCCGGACGCCAGCTCTACGCCGGCCAAATGACTGTCACCAAGGCCATTACGACCGCGGGCGATTTCACTGACTTTGCCAATCACAAAAAAGTCTGGCTCATCCGCGCCAACGGCCAGCGCATCAAAGTCAATTGCAACGAAGCGTTGCGAAACCCGTCCAAAGATCCGCCGGTTTATCCCAACGACCAAATCCAGGTGCCGCGCAAAATTTGGTGATGATTCAACTCAACATCCTTTCGGGAAGAAAGGCGGGCGCTCAATCGGTAGCCCGCCGTTTTCCTTTCCGCATCGGTCGTGCGCCTGGAAACGAGCTGCAACTCGACGACGACGGCATTTGGGATCAGCACCTCACGCTGGAATTTAACCGGCAGAAAGGTTTCACGCTCGCAACCGCGCCAAACGCCCTGACCACCATCAACGGCGAACCCGTTCAGGCCGCGATTCTTCGGAACGGTGACATCATCACCCTCGGTTCCGCCAAACTCCAGTTCTGGCTTGCCGCCGCCCGCCAGCGCAGCCTGCACCTGCGTGAAGCATTCGTCTGGGTGTTGCTGGCTGCTGTCACTGCCGCCCAATTTGCATTGATTTACTGGCTCATCCGTTAATGCCGGAAATGCCGCGCGCCGGTGAATGCCATTGCCATATTTCGTTCGTCCGCCGCCGCGATTGCTTCTGCGTCGCGCACCGAACCGCCCGGTTGAATCGCCGCCGTTGCGCCCGCTTCCGCCGCCGCAATCAAACCGTCCGGGAACGGGAAAAATGCGTCGCTGCAAACCGCGCTGCCCTTGAGCAAAAGCTTTGCTTCGCCCGCCTTCCAGACCGCAATCCGGCTTGCGTCCACGCGGCTCATTTGTCCTGCACCAATGCCCAGCGTCCGGTCGACCGCCGCATAAACAATCGCGTTTGACTTCACGTGCTTGACCACGCGCCAGCCAAAAAGCATTGCGCACAATTCATTGTCCGTCGGCTGCCGGCGGGTGACGATTTTCAAATCCGCGCGCGCCGCTGTTTTCAAATCGCGCTCCTGCAACAAAAACGAATTTGCCCCAACACTTCGCACGTCCAGCGACCGTGCGGCGAGCGGCGATTTCAAGACTTTGAGCAGCCGTAGATTTTTTTTCTTTTTCAAAATCATCAGGGCTTCCGCCGAAAAATCCGGCGCGACGATGACCTCGCTGAAAATTTCCGCGATGGCCTCCGCGCACGCGCCGTCGAGCGGACGGTTCACGGCGATGATGCCGCCAAACGGCGCCTGTTTGTCCGTTGCAAACGCCTTGTCCCACGCCTCACGCAAATTTGCGCCTTGGCCGACCCCGCACGGATTGGTGTGCTTCAAAAGCGCCAGCGTCGGCGGGTCGTCCGAAAATTCCGCAATCAAATTCGCCGCCGCCGTCAAATCCAGAATGTTGTTGTAGGAAAGTTCCTTGCCGTGCAGTTGCTGGAAAAATTCATTGAAGCCGCCGTAAAGCGCCGCCGCTTGATGCGGATTTTCACCGTAACGCAGCGGCTGCGCCAGCGGCGCGAAAACATTGAGTGAAGATGGCAGGCTGGAAGCCTCCGCCACGTTGAATTCTTTTTGCAGATGCGCGGCAATGGCGCCGTCATAGGCGGCAGTGCGCGCAAAAACTTTCGCTGCCAGTTTGCGTCGCAGTTCGAGTGTCGTATTGCCGTTGGCGGAAATTTGTTCCATGACTTCCGCGTAATCCAGCGGATCAACGACAACCGTGACACTGTCGTGATTTTTTGCCGCGCTGCGGAGCATGGACGGCCCGCCGATGTCAATGTTCTCAATCGCGTCGTGCAGCGTCACGTTCGGTTTGGCGACGGTTTGCTCGAACGGATAAAGATTTACGACGACGAGATCAATCGGCTGAATGTTATGCGTGCGGACAGCGGCTTCGTGCGTTTCGTTGCCGCGAATGAACAGCAAGCCGCCGTGGACTTTCGGATGGAGCGTTTTGACGCGGCCATCGAGCATTTCGGGAAAGCCGGTGTGTTCGCTGACGTCTTTTACCGTGAGCCCGGCCTCGCGCAGCGTTTTGGCAGTGCCACCGGTGGAAATAATTTCAATTCCGGCTTTTGCCAGAATTTGTGCGAACGGAATCAAACCCGTTTTGTCCGAAACTGAAATCAACGCCCGTTGAATTTTTGCCATAGCCCGACCAAAATCCCCCATGACTGCCGCTGCCGTCAACGGCAAATCATGGTTTTGACGGCGCGGGCTTTTGAATCATGTCCTCGCCGATGGCGCGTTCAAGCCTGGCGCGGGCGACGGCATAATCGTGCAACGCCTGGATTTGCGTTGTGCGCGCCTGAGTCAGTGACGTCTCCGCGTCAAGCACGTCGAGTTGCGTGCTGGTGCCGGCGTCGGCGCGGGCGCGCGCCTCGCGCAGGGCCTCGTCGGCCTGCTCCTGCACTTTCTGCTGCGATTCCAGAACCTCACGCGCCTCGATGAAATCGGAATAGGCCGTGCGAACTTCGAGCTCAATTTGGCGTCCCTTGTCGTCCACGTCAGTCCTGGATTTTTCGTAAAGCGCCTTGGCTTGGACGACTTTGCCGCGCGTCAGCATCCCGTCAAAAATATCCCAGCTCAATTGTCCGCCGGCGTTCCAGCCGTGAATATCATGATCGAGTTCGACCGGCGGCGTAAACTGGGCGTTATACCAATTGTAACCGGCAAAGACCTGAATGGTCGGTTTGTAGCCGGCCTTGGCGTTGACGACATTGAGGCGCTGCAACTCCGCCGTTTTGCGCGCGGCGACAAGTTCGGTGCGCCTAGCCAGCGCCTGCTGGATGGCGGCGGGCAAATCCACCTGATACGGTGTGGCGTCAAGCGTATCCGTCAGGTTCAACGGAATGTCCTCCCAGATTTCGCGCGGCAAATTGTAGCCCAGCAGGTTGGATAGATTATTTTTGGCGATGCGATAATTGTTTCGCGCCCGAATCAGGGCCGGACGCTCATTGGCGACAGCGACTTCGGCGCGGAGCACGTTGAAGTGTGGCACGGTGCCGGCATCGTAGCGGCGTTGCTGGTCTTCGAGTTCCTTTTGGAGCAGGTTGACCGAGGCTTCATGCACGGTGATTTGCTGGGCGGCAAGCAGCACGTCGTAATACGCCGTGCGCGCACCAAGCAACGTGTCGGCAATCACGGTCTGATATTGTGCCAGTGCCTGCTGCTTCGTGACGCTGGCCGCGCGCAACGCTGCGACCATTTTCCCGCCTTCATAAATGGATTGAACGATTTGAACGCCCGCATTCCAGTTTTGATGCGGTTGGCTGAATCCGGGAACAGGAAAGGATTCAATCGCGCTCGGATCGGTGTCCTTGTATTGGCCGGTCGCCTGCAGATGCGGCAGGGCGACGGCGCGCGTTTGCACCACGACACCCTGCGACGCTTCGAGGTCGCTCTTGGCCTTGAGGATCGTGGCGTTTTGTGAGAGCGCGATGTTGAGGCAGTCGGTCAGCGACAGCGGGCGCGTGATCCAGCCGGGCAGGCTGGTATTTGTGTTTTGCGCTGTTATGTTCCAGACAAAACAAATGAACACCCCGACGCAGAAAAACAACTTTTTCATACGGCCATGAATCTATCAGTTGGGCAATTCGGTGCAAACTTGCAATTTTTTGCCGCATGGGCTTTCCTTTGCCCGATGTGGCGGCGAAGTAATACCATTTGGACTTTCAGTTATGCGCTGGCTGCGATTTTTGTCGCTGGCTGTTCTTCAAATTCGTCAAATGTGTTCCAGGGCTACATTGAGGGCGAATATGTTTACGTGGCGCCGCCGATTGGTGGCGCGCTGACGAATTTGGCCGTTGCGCGTGGTGACGAGGTCAAAGCCGGGCAGTTGTTATTTGAGTTGGAACGCGGGTCGGAAGCCGCGACTGTCCAACAGGCGGAAAAAAATCTCGCACAGGCTCAATCCCAGTTGGACGATTTGAACAAAGGCAAGCGTCCGACGGAAATCGCCTCGCTCGAAGCGCAACTGGAGCGCGCACAGGCCAGTTTGAAACTGTCCGCAGCCGATTTGGTCCGGCGTGAGCAACTCGGTGGTGCCAACGTGGTTTCCAAGGAAGAATTGGATCAGGCCCGAGCCCAGCGCGACGTCGATCAGGCGCAGGTTAACCAACTGATGGCAGATTTGGAAACGGCACGGCTCGGCGGTCGGGAGGATGTTGTTCGCGCTGCCGAGGCCGGCGTCGAATCGCAGAAGGCTGCGCTGGACAAGGCGCGCTGGTCGTTTGATCAAAAGCAACAATTCACGCCAATGAATGCCTTCGTGCATGACACGTTGTATCGCGCCGGCGAATGGGTCGCGGCGGGCAAGCCGGTCGTCGAGCTGTTGCCGCCAGGCAATGTGAAAGTGCGTTTCTTCGTGCCGCAGGAAATGTTGCCGCGAATCAAGACCGGCGAAAACGTTAGCGTCACTTTTGCCGGCGGCAAGCACGCGTATTCGGCCACGGTCAATTACATTTCCACGCAGGCTGAATTCACGCCGCCGGTTTTATACAATCGCGAGAACCGCGCGAAACTGATTTTCATGATTGAGGCGAAATTTTCTCCGGTGGACGCGGCGGACCTTCGCCCCGGCCAGCCGGTGGACGTGAAAATCTCTCCTTGAGGCATGAGCGCGAGCGAACTCGTCATTGACGTTCACGGCGTCACGAAAAAATTCGGCGGACGCACCGTCGTCAACGACATCGCGATGCAAGTGCGCCACGGCGAGATTTACGGTTTCCTCGGACCGAACGGCAGTGGCAAGACGACTTTTCTGCGGATGCTCTGCGGCCTGCTCAAGCCGGATGCCGGCAGCGGCCAGTGTCTCGGTTTCGATTTTCGCACGCAAAGTTCCGAAATAAAAAAGCAGGTCGGCTACATGACGCAGCGGTTCAGCTTTTACGAGGACCTGACCATCGAGGAAAACCTGGATTTCATCTCGCGCATTTACGGCGTGCCGCAGCGCAAGGCCGCCGTTGAAAAAAGTCTGGAACGTCTCGGCATGACCAAGCGGCGAAAGCAACTCGCCGGTGAATTGTCCGGCGGCTGGAAACAGCGGCTGGCGCTGTCCGCGTGTCTGATTCACGAGCCGCAACTGCTTCTGCTCGACGAGCCGACGGCGGGTGTTGATCCAAAGGCACGCCGCGATTTTTGGGATGAAATCCAGCAGCTTGCCGGCGGGGGGTTGACCGTGCTGATCACAACACATTACATGGATGAAGCGGAACGCTGCAATCGCGTGGCCTACATCAGTTATGGAAACCTGCTGGCCAGTGGAACGGTTGACGAAGTTTTGAAAAATTCAAAACTCACGACCTGGGAAGTGACCGGCGGAAATTTGCACGAATTCGCGGAAAAAATCCGCGGAAAACCCGGCGTCGAGCAAGTCGTAGCGTTCGGCTCAACGCTGCATGTCAGCGGGCTCGACGCGGAAAAATTGCGCGCGAGCGTGAGTCCGTTGATCACGGGCGATTATCACTGGACGCAAATACAATCGGGACTGGAAGACGTTTTCATCAGCCTGATGGAAACCGCGAAGGACAATTACTCGTGAAATTCAACTGGCAACGTTTTTGCGCCATCGTCGCGAAGGAATTCATCCAGATGCGCCGCGACCGGCTGACGTTCGCCATGATGCTTGGCATTCCAATAATTCAGCTCATTCTGTTCGGCTACGCCATCAATTCCGACCCGAAGCATCTGCCGACCGCCGTTTATTCCGCCGACAACGGCACTTTTTCGCGCACGATTGTCTGGGCGATGCGCAACAGCAGTTACTTCGACATCACGCGCGAACCGCAGAGCGAGGCGGAAATTCAAAAACTGCTGGCGCAAGGCACAGTGCAGTTCGTCGTGGAAATCCCGGTGGATTTCTCGCGCAAACTGCTGCGCGGCGAACAGCCGGATTTGCTGCTCGAAGCCGACGCAACCGACCCAATGGCCATAGGCTACGCCGTCGGCGCGATGAATTCGCTGACGCCGATCGTTTTGAATCGTGATTTGACCGGGCCACTGGCGAAACTTCGCGCCAGTTCCGCGCCATTCAATCTGGTTTTGCATCAGCATTACAATCCCGAAAACATCACGCAGTATAACATCGTGCCCGGACTCATGGGCGTGATCCTGACGATGACGATGGTCATCATCACGGCACTCGCCATCACACGCGAACGCGAGAGCGGCACGATGGAGAACCTGCTTTCGACGCCGCTGCGCCCGGTCGAAGTGATCATCGGCAAAATCGTGCCTTACATCATGGTCGGCTACATGCAGATTTTTTTGATTCTGGTGGCAGCGAAATTTTTGTTTGACGTGCCGATGGTCGGCAGCGTGCCGTTGCTGCTCGCGGTGGCATTTTTATTCATTGTGGCGCATCTGGCGGTCGGCATCACTTTTTCCACCATTGCGCGAAATCAACGTCAGGCCATGCAGATGGGAATGTTTTTCTTTTTGCCGAACATTTTATTGTCCGGCTACATGTTTCCGTTTCGCGGAATGCCGGGCTGGGCGCAGGACATCGGCGAAATTCTGCCGCTGACACATTTTCTGCGCGTCGTGCGCGGGATTCTGCTGAAAGGAAACGGTTTCGTCGAAATCGCGCCCGACCTTTGGCCGATTGCGCTGTTTCTGGTTGTGATGCTGGCCGTCGGCATCAAACGCTACCGGCAGACGCTGGATTAAACGGGTATTTTAATGGCATAATTCGTTGTCATTCAATAGGTTGCTGGCTAAACTTGCAAATTTGGTCTATTTCGGTTCTCCTTATCTAAATGTGGCGATTTAGTTGCCTGGTTTTAACCATCGGATTGGTGCTGGCCGGCAAAGTTTTGATCGGTGCGGAATCAGCCGAGGTCAATATGGATTATGTGGCGCAGCGCGCTCTCGAACGCGCGCGCCAGCCTTTCCATTCGCCGCGCGCCGATTTGCCGAAGGTGCTGCGGCAGGAAAATCTCAACTACGACAAGTACCGCGAGATTGAATTCCGGCACGACCGAGCATTGTGGGCGTCGGACGGCCTGCCGTTTCACGTGGAGTTTTTTCATCCAGGCTACATCTACAATGAACCGGTTCACGTTTATGAATTTACTGCCACGCACGTGCAGCCCATCCGGTTCGTTCAAGACTTTTTCAATTACCGCGCGTTGCACATTCAAAACGACATCCCTTCGGACACGGGTTACGCCGGGTTCCGCCTGTTGAATCAATTGAACGAGTCGAACAAGTGGGATGAAATCGGCGCGTTTCTCGGCGCGAGCTATTACCGGCTGCTCGGCAAGGGGCAGCACTACGGTCAATCCGCGCGCGGACTGGCCCTGGATTGCGGCGAACCGGATCGGCCGGAGGAATTTCCCATTTTCACCGACTGGTGGCTGGGCAAGCCGCAAAAGGACGATGGGCAATTAAAGTTGTTTGCCATTCTCGACAGCGTCAGTTGCGCGGGCGCGTATCAATTTCTCATCCGCCCGGGTGAAACGACCGTGGCGGACGTTGAAGCCGTGCTGTTTTTCCGCGAAACGAACAAGATTCATGCCGTGAATACGAACCGGCTGCCCATCAAAACCATCGGCTGGGCGCCGCTGACGAGCATGTTTTGGTTCGGCAAAAATTCGGAGCGCAAATTCAATGATTACCGTCCTGAAGTTCATGACACCGACGGATTGCTGGTTCGCATGGACAACGGCGAAGTGTTCTGGCATCCGCTCGACAATCCCTCCGTCATGCGCCACCAGATTTTTTCCGCCCCGAATATCCGCGGTTTTGGGTTGTTACAGCGCGAGCGTTCCTTCGCGGCGTATCAGGACATGTTCAACCTTTATCACCTTGAACCCAGCGTGTGGGTCGAGCCGCACGGCAACTGGGGCGACGGCGATTTGCATCTGGTGGAACTGACCGCGAATTACGAGGGCTTCGACAACATCGTGGTGTTTTGGGATCCCAAAAACAAACCCGCGCCGCTGCAACCCTGCCGCTTCAGCTACGCGCTTCGTTGGATGAGCGACACGGACAAACTGTCCGAAGAAAAAGTCGTGTCCACGCGCATGGGGCTGGACTCGGGTAATGCAAATGTCCGGCAATTCGTGATTGATTTCGACGGGCCGAAACTCGACGCCATTCCCGAAAACGATCTCCCGCAGGCAGTTGCCAATTGCAGCGCCAACGCGGTGATTGTGTACAACCAGGTCTTGCGCTGCTTCGGACTGGGCACCTGGCGCGTTATTTTGAAAATGCAACCCAAGCCCGGCAACACCGACCCGGTGGACCTGCGCTGCACGTTGCAAAAGGGAACCAACATTTTAAGCGAAACCTGGACTTATCAATGGAGTCCGCCATGAACGGCATTGGTGCGCTGACCGATTCCGCCGGCCATTTGGCGGGACGCCCGCTTGAAGAATGGAACGCGGCGTATGAGAAGGTGGAGAATTATTTCCACGCCCTGCGCGTCCGCAACAAGGCCCTGCTCGGCCAGCTGGTGCTCCGCGTGCTCGAACGCGCCGCGCACCGCGCGCCCGCCGAGCCGGAACGCTCCGCCACCCAGCTCGCCGCCGAGGAAATGGATCGTATTGTGATTGAGTGGTTCGCCGAGGTGTTGCAGGAACCGCCGGCCAACGCCGACCAAATGCTCTCCACGCGCGGGCGGCTCGCGCTGCTGCTCGCCGACATGCCGGGCCGATGGCAGGAACAATTTTTGCGGCCCGGCCCGTGGCCGAGGGAATTCATCACCGCCATGCGCGAAACCTATCTGCGCGCCGGGCCGGATTTTCAACTCTCAAAAATGACGCCGCGCCCCTTCGATCTTGGCCCGATTACAACACTGACGAATCTGGGCAAGCTGCCCTATCTCAAAATGGTTCTGGCCTGGACGCTGTTTGCCTTGCTGCTGGTGGCCATTTTCATCCTCACGCACTGAGCCGGATAATTTCATGCTTGCTTCAATAGACATTTGTAAAGCGCGTGTAGCGCAGGCTTCCAAGCCTGCTGTGTCGCCGACTTCCCAGTCGGCAGGATGTCGGATGCGGCGTGGCGTCAGCGGGTTTGGAAACCCGCGATACAGCAGACTTGGAAGTCTGCGCTACGCAGCCAGGCCGGCACCGGCAGTGAAATATCCAGGCTAAACCATGACCGGCACCTCTCAATCCGCCCCGGCCTCAAGCCAGTCACCGCCATTGCGAGTGATGTCCGCGCCGCTTATCGAGCGTCATGGCTGGCGGCTGTTCATCTTTTATTCATGCGCGCTGCTGCTGACGGGTTTGGTCTCGATGCTCTTTGCCGATTTGCTGTGGCGGACGGGCTGGTCCGCGTCGCGCACCGTGCTGCTGGTTTTGTTTGTGATTTTGTTTTTGTTCATTGCCATCGGTTGCATGCACGGCCTGTATGGTTTTGTGTTGCGGATGTTCGGCGACGACCGCTGCATCACGCGTCTGAAGGAATATCGCGGCCAAAGCATCGCGGGCATCAGCACGGCGATTGTCTTTCCGGTTTATAACGAGGATGTCGTGCGCGTCTGCGAAGGCTTGCGCGCGACGTATGAATCTTTGGAAAAAACCGGCCAGCTTGAACGCTTCGACTTTTTCATCTTGAGCGACTCCACCAATCCCGACAAATGGGTTGAGGAGGAACGGCGCTGGTATGATTTGGTTCATGAACTTGACGCGCTGGGCCGCATTCACTATCGCCGCCGGTTGAACAACGAAAGCCGCAAGAGCGGGAACGTGCGCGACTTTCTCAATGCCTGGGGCCGCCGCTACCGCTATTTCATGGTGTGCGACGCCGACAGTGTCATGCGCGGCAAAACGCTCGTGGACCTGGTGAAATTGATGGAAACGCATCCGACCGTCGGACTGATTCAAACCGTGCCGGCGCTCGTGAATGCCGAATCGTTATTCGGACGCATCCAGCAATTTGCCAACCGCCTTTACGCGCCGCTGTTTATTGCCGGATTGAATTACTGGGCGCTCGATCTGGGAAATTATTGGGGGCACAACGCCATCATCCGCACCGAGCCGTTCATGCAATTTTGTGATTTGCCGCAACTGCCCGGGCGCAAGCCGTTCGGGGGCCAGATTCTCAGCCACGATTTTGTCGAGGCTGCGCTGATGTTGCGCGAAAACTGGGAAGTCTGGTTCGCTTACGACCTCGAAGGCAGCTACGAGGAAACGCCGCAGGCCATGATCGAAAACGCCCAGCGCGAGCGCCGCTGGTGTCAGGGCAATCTGCAACACGGCCTCGTGCTCTTTGCCAAAGGACTGCGCGGGGTGAGCCGGCTGCATCTGATTCTGGGTATTTGCGGCTTTCTCGCCGGGCCTTTATGGCTGGCATTTCTGCTCACGTTCAACTGGATTTGCTGGTTTCACAAACACACCGGTCTTTCGGACATCACCGTGCGGGCGTTCACGCGATACCTGGGCAACTTTAGCGGCACCGCCCACGCCCTGCTCATTTTCGTCATCTGCATGGTCGTCATCATGCTGCCAAAGGCGCTTGCGCTCATTGACCTTTCGTATGATTCGGAACGACGGCGGGCGTTCGGCGGTCTGGCGCGCGCAACCACCGGCGTCTTTTGCGAAACCATTTTTTCCACGTTGCACGCGCCGCTGCTGATGTTGTGGCACACGCGGTTTGTCGTCATCAACCTGCTGGGCGTCAGTGTCGGTTGGTGGCCCCAAAAACGCGCCGCCGACGGCACGGCGTGGACCTATGCCATCCGGCGGCATTGGGGGCACACGTTGATCGGGCTGGTTTGGGGCGCATTCATGTGGTGGCTCGGACCGTCGCTGTTCTGGTGGTTCACGCCCATGCTGGCGGGAATGATTTTGTCCATTCCCTTGAGCGTCTTCACCAGCCGGCGCAGCCTTGGCGCGCGCACGCGAAAGCTGGGATTGTTTCTCACGCCGGAAGAAATCGCGCCGCCGCCGGAACTGGTCGCGCTCCGTGCGAACATGAAAGTCCATGAAATCACCGAAGACACCTCCCCGCGCCGCCCGCACGCGGGTCTGGCGGAGGCGGTGCTCGACCCTTACGTCAACGCCATTCACGTTTCACTGCTGCGCGAGAAACAACTCAATCCGGTTTATGCCGAGCAACTCGCCGGGCTGGGCGTCGGAAGCCCCAAAGTCCGCGCGCTCGGGGAAAAATTGCTGGCCGCCGGGCCGGACAAAATGACGCCCGCCGAACGGCTTTTAATCATGGCCGACGAGCGCACCATGGTCTGGCTGTATCATGAAGCCTGGCTGCGTCAATCGCTCGCGCCGTGGTGGAAAGCCTCGATTCGCGGATACAGCCGGCAGGATGAGTCGTAACCGCGACTTCTCGCTACGGCTAGAGCAATTCCAGCACTCGTTGCAACTCCGCGTCCGTGTTGTAAAAGTGCGGCGAGAGGCGGATGTAGTTTTGTCCTTTGCGGTCCGCGCGCAATGACGCCACGATGCCGGCGTCCGTCAATTTTTTGTGCAACGCCGCGAGGTCTTTGCCCGCCTGGTAAAAGGAAATGATACCGCTCGCGTTTTCAATTTTCGCATCCGCGTTCAAAACCGTAAAACCTTTTGTCTGCAACGCGGGCACGAGCCACGCGCGTTTGCGCAGCAGTTCGGCGGCGATGTTTTCGACGCCGATTTCCACCACGAGTTCCATGGCGGTGATCAAACCGACCAGGCCGAGCAGATTGTGCGTGCCGGCTTCGTATTTCGTCGCGTCGTTGCGAAAAATAATTTGTTCCTGCGCGACGAAATTCGGGCAACGCACGTTATGCCAGCCGTAAATCGGCGGGTTCAGTTTTTCCTGCAACTCGCGCCGGACATAAAGCAGGCCCGCACCGCAAGGGCCGAGCAGCCATTTGTGCGCGTCGGCGGCGAGAAAATCCACGAGCTCGACCGTCGTCGGAAACGCGCCGAGCGTCTGAATCGCATCGAGACAGAATAAGATTCCGCGTTCGCGCAAAAATTTGCCGATGGCCTGAAAATCAATTCGATAGCCGCTGATGAAGTGGCAGGACGCGAGCGCGACGAGCCGGGTGTTTTCGTCCACCTGACCCATCACGTCCTGCGAGCGGATGACGCCGAGGCCGCGGGTGTTCAACAGGCGGACTTCGACGCCGCGTTCGGCCAGCGCCATCCACGGATAAACGTTCGACGGGTAATCGTCGTGGTAAATGAGGATGTTGTCGCCCTTGCGAAGATTCAGCCCGGCGGCGACAAAACTTAGCGCGAGCGACGTCGGCCCGACGAGTGCGACTTCCTCCGGCTGGCAATGCAACAATCGCGCCCCGAGTTTGCGCGCCTCGTCCAAGCGGTGCAGGACGAAGGCTTCCTGATCTCCCAGCGTGCCGCGTTTGGCGCATTCGGAAACGGCTTCGGCGACGCGATGCGGCAACGGGCAAACCCCGGCGTGCGCGAGGAAAATTTTGTCGCGAGCGACAGGAAACTCACGTTGGCGAAGTTCCTCGTTCGCGAGCAATTCGGTCAATGTCATGCGGCGAAGTTAATTCGCAAAGGCCCGGCGCGCAAAGCGGAATTAAAAGTGGCTTGCGGCGTTGATTTCGTTGAAGTAACCCAGCCAGAATTGGACGACTTTGTAGGCGATCATCAGCGCGACGAGGAAATAAAGGATGCGCGGCGTCCATTGGGCAAAGGCATGGAGCTTGCGCGTGCCTTCCTCGTTGTAAAGCCGGTTCAAATGGCGGAGCGTTTCATCAAGTTTGCCGCTGACTTCGCCGCTGGCGTAAAGATTGGCGAACATTTCCGGGAATATCGGGCGGAGGCGCACGGCTTCGGACGGTGTTTGACCGGCGGCCACTTGCGGTTTCCACGCCTGCACCGCGTGTTGCAACGCGGGCGAGCCGCTGGCAGCGGCGGCCAAATCCCAGGCCTCGATGATATTGACCCCCGCACTGATGAGCGCTTCGAGCGCCGCTGCGAGCCGTGACAGGGCAAGGCAATGCCGCGCCGTGCCGAGAATCGGAATCGGGCGCAAAAGAGATTCGATTCGCGCGCGCCAGTTTTCGCCGTGTTTGCCTTGCGTGGCGTAAATGGCAAGCGCGACGACGACGTAAATTGGAATCAGCACGCCGAAGGTTTTTGCCAGGTAAGCGGGCAAATTGCCGGACAGGAAGAATTGCGCGAAGGGAAAAATGAAGATGGCCAGATGAAACAGCACGACCGGATAAATCAAATCGGCAATGACCTGGCGCGCAATGCGGGCGCGGTCGTTGTAGTAATCGGCGAGCAAACGGAAACAGGCGTCGAGCCGCCCGCTGTGTTCGCCGGCTTCAATCAACGCGAGGTCAAACGCGGGCAGCCAGCCGAGAGGTTGCAATGATTCGGCCAGCGTCGCGCCCCGGGCGAGTTCATTGAGCAGGCGTTGCAACGGCTCGCGGAATGAAGGGGCGGGCGGACTGCGTTTGATTTGCTCCAGCGCACGAACGACGCCAATTCCGGCGGACGTAAGCTGGGCGAGTTGATGAAACAACTCGGCACGCTGGGTGAATTGGCGGGGCGTGACAATAAGCGGCATAACGCCCGCGCGGCGGTCGGCGATCAGGCCACGACGCGGTCAAGGCTGGCCTTGAAATCGCGCTTGCTGCGCGCGCCGACAATTTGGTCGGCGACCTGGCCTTTGTTGAAGAGCAACAGGGTGGGAATGGCGCGAATGCCGTATTCGGTGGCCAGCGACTGATGTTCGTCAATGTTCACTTTGCCGATTTTCACCTTGCCGTCGTATTCGTCGGCCAGTTCGTCGAGGAGCGGCGCGATCATTTTGCACGGGCCGCACCACTCGGCCCAGAAATCAACGAGCACGGGCACCGGCGATTGCAAAACCTGCTGCGCAAAATTTTCCTGCGTGAGCGTGACGATTAATGGAGAAGCCATACGTCAAATGGGATAGTTTTTGGCACGAGAAACAATGCGGGCAAAAACGGTTTCAGCCGATTGCATTTTTGAGGATCAGGAACATCCAAACCACAGTGCCGGCGGCAAACAATCCAGCCACAACCGCGGCGATGACCAGAATGTTGTCGAGCGCGCCAATCGTGGGAGCGGCGGCAAGCACCGCTCTTTGAACCGCCGGAGCGGGACGTGTTTGAGCTGCGGGCGCAGCAGCGGCTCGTGGCGCGGCAGCAGTAGATGCCGGTGGAGTTTTTGCCGCGGTTGACAATGGTACCGCGCTTGGAGCGCCGGTAGGACCGCCGGGCGGCAGCGTCGGCAGTTTGATGGTCGGCGCCGCGGATGGTTTCGGCGGCAAATTGATTCGGACGGTCTCTTTTTTGGGCTGGACCTTGCCGGTTTCTTTTTTTACCGGCGGCACAGCGCCTGCGGGCGCGCCTGGTATGTTCGAAGGAATATCAGCCATAGTATTTAGTGGTTCAAGATAAACGGCAGACGGCGGCTGTCAAATTTAATTCTGGGAACACATGGGAGGACTGTTGGCACACAACCCGCCATCAAGTCTTTTCCTCAATCAATTCACGCCGTGCGCCACCGAGCAATTGTTCGACGAAACCGGTCGAATAAACGCCCCGCCGGAAATTCGGGTCCTGCATGATGGCTTGCTGGAAGGAGACCGTGGTTTTGATGCCGGTGATCATGTATTCGGCAAGTGCGCGGTTCATGCGATCCATCGCCTCGCGCCGGTCTTTGCCGGTGGTGATCAGTTTGCCGATCATCGAGTCATACGTCGGCGGGATCGTGTAACCTGCGTAAGCATGTGTGTCCACGCGCACGCCGCGGCCACCGGGCTGAAAATACATCTCAATCCGTCCCGGGCTGGGACGGAACTCATCAAACGGGTCCTCGGCATTGATGCGACATTCGATGGCATGGCCTTTGATTTGAATGTCGCTTTGCGAATGTTGCAGCGGCTCGCCCATCGCCAGCAGGATTTGGTAACGCACGAGATCAATGCCCGTGACTTCCTCGGTGACGGGGTGCTCGACCTGGATCCGCTTGTTGACTTCGAGGAAAAAAAAGTTGCCGTGATTATCCACGATGAACTCGACGGTGCCGGCGTTGGTGTAGTGGGCGGCCTCGGCGATTTTCACGGCGGCCTTGCCGATTTTGTCGCGCAATTTGCGGAATTTATACTCGAGCAACGGCGACGGCGCCTCTTCGATCAGTTTTTGGTTGCGGCGTTGAACGGAACAATCGCGTTCGCCCAGATGAATAATGCGGCCCTTTTGGTCGCCGAGAATCTGAATTTCGATGTGATGCGGATTCTCGATGTATTTCTCGATATAAACGCCCGAATTACCAAACGCCTTTTCCGCTTCGGTTCGCGCCGTGTGATAACCTTTCACAAGTGAAATGTCATTATGCGCCACACGCATCCCGTGTCCGCCACCGCCGGCGACGGCTTTGATCATCACCGGATAACCGATGTGTTTGGCGATGGCCAGAGCGTCCGGTTCTTTTTCAACGACGCCTTCCGACCCTGGCGGTATGGGAACGCCGGCCTTTTTGGCCAGTGCGCGGCTGACCGCTTTGTCGGCCAGCGCCTGCATCGTGCGCGGATTTGGGCCGATAAAACGAATGTTGCAACTCTCGCAAACCTCGGCGAAATGCGCGTTCTCCGAAAGAAAACCGTAGCCGGGATGAATCGCGTCCACATCCGCGACCTCCGCTGCGCTGATGATGCGGTCAATGCGCAAATAACTTTCCGCCGCCGCCGCTTTGCCGATGCAAATGGCTTCATCGGCCAGTTGCACGTGCATGGAATTGGCATCTGCCTCCGAATAGACGGCGACCGTGCGGACGTTCAACTCTTTGCAAGCGCGAATGATCCGAACAGCAATTTCGCCGCGATTGGCGACCAGAATTTTTTCAAACATGGGCTTTCAGTGAAAGCAAACAGGATTAAACGAATGTTTCCGTCGCCGAAGTCAGGCCGGCCGCACTTTGAACAGCGGCTGGCCGAATTCCACCGGTTTGGCGTTTTCCACCAGAACCTGCGTGATGACGCCTTTGACTTCAGCTTTGATTTCATTCATCACTTTCATCGCTTCAATGATGCACACAACGGATTCAGGGTTGATTTCAGTGCCAATTTCAACGTAACTCCCGGCCTCAGGGGATGGCGCGCGGTAAAAAGTGCCGATCATTGGTGATTTGACCTCAATTTCTCCGGTGGCTGGAGGTGGCGCTGCCGGGGCGACAGCCACAGGTGGCAAAACCGGAACAACACCCGCAGTTCCCGGTTCATCATAGTGAACGACAGGCGAGCCGCCGTTCAAGCCGCGCTTCAGCCTGATTTTTGAATCCTGACGTTCCAACTCAAACTCCGTTATGGAGTTTTTTTTCATCAGGTCAATTATGGCCTTAATATCTTTTATATCCACGGCGCGTTTTCGTTAAAGTAAACTCGAATTCCTGTTTTTTTTATCCATGATAACCAAAAAAACAGCAGCCGAAGTTCGACGCTGCTTGAATCATTATTAAGTTGGATGGCATCCTATTCATTTGAAAGATTATCGTCAAGTTTCAAAATAGAAAAAAATTTTGATCACAAAAACGGACAAAATTGCCATAAAAATCAATTTTATTGCTGTTTTTTATTAACTTTAACGTCAACGGCAGCTTCCAATGCCAAAATATAGGATTTTTGGCCAAACCCGGTGATTTGTCCCCAGCAAACCGGCGCAATCAGCGATTTGTGTCTGAATTCTTCTCTCGCATGAATGTTTGAGAGATGAATCTCAATGGTCGGTACCCCTACCGCTGCAATCGCGTCCCGTAGCGCAATGCTGGTATGGGTGTAAGCGGCGGCATTGATGACAATCACGTCAAACTGCCCTTTTGCCTGCTGAATCCAGTCAACCAGCTCGCCTTCCAGATTGGATTGCCGGAAATCAATCCCCGCCTTCAGTTGTGCGGCACGTTCCCGCACCTTTGCCTCAATATCGGCCAAAGTCGCGCGGCCATAGACTTCAGGCTCGCGCTGTCCCAACAGATTCAGATTCGGCCCGTTGAGAAAGAGAATTTTCATGTGCGCTGGGCAGAATAACCGGTCATCGGATGCTTGTCGATTTGATTTCCGGTCGTGGCGAGCAGAAAGCCCAATAAGGTGAAGGCCGTCCAGGCCAGTGCCGGAATATAGAGGCTAAACTCACCAAACCCTTGGATAAACCAGGCAAATACTCCCAGAAAAATGGCGAAGCTTGCCGGATCACCAGAGCGCCAGACGCGCCGCCCGATCGTCAGCAATGAAAGCACAATCCAGGCTCCGTAAAGCGTTCCGCCGACAATGCCCGAATCCGAAAATTGTTCGAGGTAGTCATTATGCGCCAGGCGGGCCATTTCGGCGGTGGGCGATTTGAGTTGTGCGTAAGGCCGTTGAAAAGTGCCCGGGCCCGTTCCCAGCAGCGGATGCTTGAATGTGGTTTCCACCGCCGCGCGCCAGTAATCAAACCGTGCGCCGACGCTGGTTGCGCCGGCGGCAAGGTAGCCGTGGAATCGCACGGCAAAAATTCCAAGTCCAATCACCGTTACCGCGATGAGTGCCGCCCATTTCAACCGAGCCGGCCACGGCAAACGAAACAAGCAGGCGCCGCCGATGGCCATTGCAATCAGCCAACCCAGCTTCGAGCCGGTCCAAAAAAATGCCGCGCCACCCAGAAAAATGGTCAGTGTGATTACCGTCGCGCGAATGGGTGGTCGCAGTCGTTTTGTGCTGTTGAACGCCAAAACGAGCGACCCCGGTAATAACAGCAGAATTAAGCCCGCCAAGGCGTTGGGATAAACCAACGTGCCCATGACGCGCCCTTTGGCAAACTTGGCGAGGATGGCCGGATTGGGCACGTCCACGGCATTGGTGGTGATGATGACCTGGTTGCGTTTCATCTCCATAAACAGTTCCGGCGGAAGGTTTGTCCAGCCGGTGCGCGCTCCTTCCAACAACATTTGCCGGCTTTGCGGGAACTCGAACAGCCGCTGGTTGATTCCCCGAACGAGACAAAATGCGAACGCCGCCAGCACACCGATGAGCAGCCAATGCCATGCGCGTTCGCGTCCGAAAACAAATGCGCCGATGAAGTAGCAGGCGAGGCATCCGGCAAATTGACAAAGCGTCGTTGCGGTAAGATTGCCATCCACGGTTTGCGTGGCGGAAAGAAGCTGCCAGCCGAACCATAGCAACGGCAGCAGCCAGAGCCAGCGCGTTCCCGGCCAGCGCGGCTTGCTCGTGAACACAAGCGCCGCGCCCGTCAGTGCCAGCGGCAACAGAATCCAGTTGCCCCAACGTGTGGGCCAGGCGTCCGCCCAAAATTCGGAAGGCGAAACCGGCGGCGTGATTTTTTGGTCGAGGATGACCGGATTGCCAAACTTCAAAATCGCCAGACCGAGAAACAGTCCGAATACGAGCGCGTAAAACCCGGTTCCGGTGATTTTTTTTTCAGACTTCATTGCGAGATTTCGTTCGCAACCGGTTAAAAACGAAGTTTGAGCAGGCTTACTTCCAGCGCCAGCGCTTCCTGCACGTTGGTGTGCAACAACCGCTGGGTTTGCTCCAGGGTTTGCAAATTTTCCAATGCCTGCCGTGGTGTAATGCGCCGGGCGACGGCTTCCGCACCGGAAATTTCAGGGAATTTCAGCAGGCTTCCGCCGGCGGCGAGCGTGCGCAGCCACACGTCGCGCAACCACCATTGCACGAGCAAAAGCACCTCCGCCCGCTGGCGGCGATATTCCGCTTCGATGGCCGCAGCCAGTTCGTCCTCCCACTTTTCGCGCAAGTCTTTTTCGATTTCATCGTGCTGTTGCAATGGCGAGCGCGCGGTCAGGGTTTCATCCACGCGCACCCGGATTTCGCCGAGCCTTTGCAGCAGCGCGTCGAGCAGCCGGTAGCGCCCCAGCAAACTTTTTTGCTCATGGGCCGCCAGCGCGTCAAAATGCGCGAGCCATTCCATTTGCGCCGGGTCAAGCGATCGGGTGCCTTCGCCGAAAAAATTCAGGCGCAGACAGCGCGACAAAATTGTTTCCAAAATCCGCTGCGGCTCGGTCGAAAGCAAAATCAGAACCGACTTGCCGGGCGGTTCTTCAAGCGTTTTCAAGAAAGCATTGGCGGCTTGAACATTAAGCCGGTCCGCCCCCGCGATGATCGCCACCTTGTATTCGGCCCCGGTGGGTTTGAGTTGGATTTCGCGCATCAACTCGCGCGTTTGCTCGACGGTGACGATGCGCGATTTGGACTCAGGCCGCGCCCAATGCACGTCGGCATGGGTGTCGTGGTCAATTTTCCGGCAGCTCAAACAGGCGTCGCAGCAATCGGTCGTCACGCCGCCGGTTTTGACGGGGTTCTGGCAGTTCAGCGTTTTGGCCAGCGTGCGGGCGAGCGATTCCAACTCTTCGAGCTGATCCCCGGCGAACAGGTAGGCGTGGCCCAGCCGCCCGCGGGCGAGCGAACGCTGGAGCAATTCGACGCCTTGCGTTTGTTTCGTAAAATGTTTGAAGGCCATGCGCGTTTGAGGTGGAAGTTTGTCCGATTTTGACGCTTCAGCTTTCAAAGCTTGTTGGCGTAGAAATTGCGCGTTCACCCGGCCGGTGGGCAAACAAAATTCTATTGGGCGTGGAGTTTTTTCCAATCGGCATGGTGTTCGAGCCTTCGCTTTGGGGTGTCGTTGTACCACGAATAACCATTGCGGCGTTCTTCCGAGATTTCGTTCACGTTGTCGTGAATGGTCTTGTCCCGGTCGCCAAAAATCGGACGGTCAGTGCCGATTTCATAATAGCGGGCCCAAATCGGTCCGTTGCCCGGCGCGGGAACGAGGTGACGTCCGTCATCATGATCAAATTTGAAAGCCATGTCGTAGATTTTGGTTTTTTCAAACCACGCCGCGGCGGCATTTACAGCCGCGACGATCTCCGGGCTGGGAGCGGGCTGTTCCATCAAAAACATCATGAGTTCCGCGCTTTCGCCACCGGTCTGTGACGGCATCTCATAATTGCGGGCCGAAGTCGGTTGCAGTGTCAGCGCGTCATGTTGCTGGCACCACACGGTACGGCGGCCATTCACAACAATCTGGGTGGCAAGCACGCAGGCGATTCCGCGCTGAAGGCTGGCCGCCGCCCGCGCGCGGTATTTTTTCGGTACGAAGGCGAATTCGCTGTTCGTCCCGGAAACGTCCCGCAACAAGGCAAGTGTGTTCAGCATGGCGTTGTCGTTGTAGGTGATGGCATCGTGATAACCGCCCTGGAGCGGCCACACTTGAGGCCAGCCGCCGTTCGGATATTGCGCGGTAAAAATGTAATCAAGACCGCGCAGAAATGCCGCGCGATAAGGCTCAGCTTGATTGGTTCCGGTTGCGGTAATGACTTTCGTCAGAAAACGCAATTCAGTGACCGTGGCGTTATTATCGAATGTGCCAACGTAGTCCCAATGGGCATCGCGGGATATGTCAAAGTCCGTCTTGCCAAGGTAACGCGAGTTGTTGTTGGCGGTGAAACTTTCGCCCGGAGCGCGCGGGTGTTGCGTCAGGTCCAGATTTTTGCTCCAGCCTCCGGCCGGAGTCTGAAACGAAATCACGATGTCCGCGATGCGCCTCGCCTCGCTTTCGCCATACCAGGAAGCGGGGTTGTTCAAAGGAATGCTTCTCGCCGAATGACCTGGCGGTGGAACACCAAGCTGTTTGATGCCGTGCTGGCGCATTTCCGCCTGAAGAAAAGCCTGATCAGCCCGCAACTGCTTGGTCGAACGCTCCAGATATTCTTTCCAGGCGGGGTGTTGTGCGCGTGGCAGCGCGGCGATGCGCCCGGCTGTTAACGGCTGTGTTGGTGAATTGGTGCCGATGATTGCGGCTGGCAGAACCGGGGTAAAAGTGAAGAACAGCCCAAACAAAGCCGCAAAAACGCGCCCTTGGCGCAGCCAATTTAGAAAATTGGGCGAACAATTCATGTTCTTCAATTGTGTGACTGGTTTGGAGGGTTGCGCCAACAAAATCGGTGTTGAAAAACCAATCTTTGAGCCTTGTTTTTGACAACCCAGAAAATCCGGAGAAATATGGTGCCGACGGAGGGGGTCGAACCCACACACTCTCACGAGTACCAGATTTTGAGTCTGGCGCGTCTGCCAGTTCCGCCACGTCGGCAACAGTGCGCCAATATATTTCGTCGGGCGGCGAAGTAAACAAGTTTCCACACGCTCGTTGCGGCGCCGAGTTGACTCAGGATAAATGTTACCGGGGCTGGGGGATGGACGAGGGGTTCATTGATACGTTGACTCCTATTCGTGGTTGCCGAAACAACGAACCTGAGTTTGTCTGCCAAACGCGAGCCTCTCGCCAAGATCCACGGCCGCTATCAGCGTGCCGGGCGTCCCCACAAGTCCCGCCTCCTCGAGGAGTTCTGCCTCAATTGCGGCTGCCATCGCAAAGCCGCCCTGCGGCTCTTGAACCGTCCGCTCCACCCGCCGCCCCGCAAACGGCCCGGGCCAAAACCCCGCGACCAGCCCGCCGTGCTGCTGCCGCCGCTCAAGGCTCTCTGGCTCTTGAGCGATCCGTTGTGCAGCAAGCTCCTCAAGGCGGCGCTGCCCCACTGGCTGGAACATTATGAACCACTCGCCAACGCACTGCCGGCGGCCGTGCGGGCGCAACTCCTGACCCTCAGTCCCGCCCAGATGGATCGGCTGCTCCAACCCGTCCGCGTCCGGCATCCGCGCAAGGGTCTCTGCGCCACCAAACCCGGCACGCTCCTGCGTCATCAAGTCCCCACGCGCGCCCTTCCCGATGAAAACCTTCCACCCCGACAACGGCTCGGAGTTCCTCAACTGGCCGCTCTACCGGCACCTGACCGGACGGAGAATGAAAGTGCCCTTCACCCGCAGCCGGGCCTGTCGCCAGAACGACAACGCCCCTTGCGAGTCCCGACGCGTCGGGAGACGCACGGGCGCCAGCTCTTCGGGCACGACCGGTTTGAACCTCCCGAACGGGTGGCGTTGATGAACGACCTTTACCGCCAGGAATGGAGTTTATTGACCCACCACTTCCGCCCCACCTTCAAACGGCTCAAACGCGACCAGCGCGGAAGCAAGCCCGGGCGCGTTTATGACCCCGGGCCCAAGACGCCCGGCCAACGCCTGCTGGAATGCCCCGCCCTCCCCGAGGCCACGAAACAACCGTTGCGGGCCGAACACGCCCGACTCAATCCGATCCGGTTGAAGAAACGCCTTGAAACCAAACTGCGAAACTTCTTCACTGTCCTCGGTAACCGGAATCGTGAGTCAACGAAGGCTGACCGCCCCCAGCCTTCGGTAACATTTATCCGTGAGTCAACTCGACAGTCGCTCCGCTCAGGTTTTCCAATATTACGATGAGATCTGCCGCCCCCGACTTCCCGATTTCGATGCTTCCTGATTTCCATTGAATTCACGTTCTTCAGTGGTATGTTGAGTTACATTGCCACCCTGATCGCATATGAAACGAATTCTGATTTTTCAAATTCTCTCCCTGGCGGCCACTTTTCACACTGCGGTCGCCATCGAAGCCCCAACCGGATTGGTGATCCTATCGGGGGATAAAAGCGTCGTTTTGCACTGGGACAGGAATACTGAAGCCAACCTGTCGGGATATCGCGTGTACCGTTCGCTCAGCAGCGGCGGCCCATTCGTCGCGCAGAATCCCAGCTTGCTGACCGTGGCGGGCTTCTGTGATCTCAGTGTGGGTGTCGTGAATGGACAGACGAACTTTTACCAGGTCACGGCGTGGACCACGACCTCCCAGGAAAGCCTCCCTTCGACCACACTGGCCGCAGTTCCCCATCTTTTTGCGGACGATAATGAATTCCTGGATTACGTCCAGCAGGCCAATTTCGATTACTTTTGGTACGGGGCGAATCCGGCCAATGGCCTCGTCCCGGATCGGAGCGCGACCGGCTCGGCCTGC